>NZ_JBXSOO010000003.1:0-439195 GCF_057784515.1 Martinezella sp. CNPSo 3732 | reverse complement strand
TGGCGCCGGCATTTCTTCCGGTTGAACCGTCGGCTTTTCCGCCGGAACGACAGGGCTGTCCGGCGATGCCGAGGGTTTTTCTGCCGGGATCGGCGCTGTGCCATCCGGCCGAACTTGTTCCTGATCCGGTTTTTGCTCAGGTATCGGGCCGGTCTGAGGGAGAGACGTGGCCATGAGAAGGGCGGCGGCGGAGACTAATGAGATAATTCTAAACAGCATCAAGTAATTCAGCCAATTCTAATGATGATGCCGATAGAACGCGCGAGGCTGTGATTTCGTTGCAATTCAGCAACGTTCATCTCTTGTCTTAAAAGTTGACAATTTATTCATGATTATGCACGCCGAATATATTGACAATAATACTCATGTTTTTTATGCGGCAGAAAGAAGGCGGGATATTTCCGCCCGTTAACAAGATAACCTAGCCAGCCCCTTGCCTGCACTCGACGCAGCAACCAGCCAGCCCGGTGAAGCAATTCGAAAGGAATGGTTATGGTTGTCCGGCGCTCACGCTCGGTCCTCTTGGCATGCACCGCGTTTCTAGCCTTTGGGCTGGCGACGACATCTTTTGCGCAGACCACAGCTCAGAATGAAGAGGCGGCGGGCGAGGCCGCCAAGGGCGATCGCGTTACCAACCTGAAACCAATCGTGGTGACTGGAAAGGGCAAGGCAAACAAGGATGTGCTTGCCGACTCTCCGACCACAAGCGAGACGACGGCCAAGGACATCGACGATAAGCAAATCACCCGTATCGAGGATCTTGGTCGCAGCACCGAGGTCGGCGTCGGCTTCAACCGTACGACAGGCGGTGTCAATATTCGCGGCCTTGGCGACGACCGTGTGCTGACGACGGTCGACGGTATCCAAATTCCGTTCCTTCTCGATGCTTCGCGCGATTCCGACGGTGGCATTAACAGCTTCGACTTTAACGCGCTTTCCAGTGTCGATATTGTTCGCGGTGCCGATTCCAGCCGTGCCGGTTCGGGTGCTCTCGGCGGTGCTTTCGTGCTTCGCACGCTGGAGCCGGAAGATCTGATCACGTCCGGCTCCACCTGGGGCGGTGTTTTCAAGTTTGGTTATAACGGCGACGACCGGAGCATCGGCGGCACCGCAGCCGTTGCCAAGCGCATCGACAACACCGCCGTTCTCTTCCAGGGCGGCTACACCCATGGTCATGAGCTTGAGAACAACGGCGATGTCGGCGGCTATTCGACCAAGCGTACAGAAGCCAATCCGGCCGACTACAATCAGAGAAGCGGCCTGTTCAAGATCCGCCAATATACCGACCTCGGCACCTTCGGCATTACGGCCGAGCACTACAACAAGGACAAAGACACTGACCTGATGACCCTGCAGAGCCCGACGGGAAACTTCCGGCCCGGCAATTACAATGGGACAGACGATATCGAGCGCAATCGCGTTTCGCTCGATTACAAGTATGAAGCCGATAGCGCCGATTCGCTGCTTGATACGGCCAATGCCGTTTTCTACTGGCAGAACCTGGTGCGCGAAACCGGTACCTCAGGCTACCGCTACACGTCCGTTATCGGCGACTATTCACGCCTTAACGAAATGGAAGACCGCAGCATCGGCTTTAGCGGCAACGCATCGAAGTCTTTCGACACTGGCAGCCTGCATCACCAGGTCACGTTCGGTCTCGATGTCGCCTTCGACAAGGTGCATCAGTATTCGGCTGGCAGGGATAGCTGCAGCAACCCGCGCTGGCGCGCTACTTGCGCCTTCCTGCACACCAACCAGTCGGATATGCCCGATGTCGATGGCAAGCGCGTCGGCGTCTTCATCGATGACAAGATCGAGCTTGGTTCCAGCAACTTCTATCTGACGCCGGGCCTGCGCTTCGACTGGTATGACTATTCTCCGAAGAACACGGCCGCCTATCGCGATAGCGCCAACTACAATGGTCTGCCGTCAGGCCAGTCCGACAGCCGCTTCTCGCCGAAGCTGCGTGCCTCCTATCAGCCGCAGGACAATGTCGAGATCTATGCACAGTGGGCGATGGCATTCCGTGCGCCTAACGTCAGCGAACTCTACGTGAACTACGGCGTCCCTGGCGGCTATGTCAGCTATGGCAATCCCAACCTGAAGCCCGAAACGAGCAACGGTATCGAAATCGGCACCAACCTCGGCGATGACGATTTCGGCGGCCATATCGGCGCGTTCTATAACAAGTACAAGAACTTCATCGACACGCTGAATTATCGTGATCCCACAGGCACCTATCCGCTTGGGATTACTGAATACTTCAATCGCGCCGACGTCCGCATGTTCGGTGTCGAGGTCAATGCGCACAAGACGTTCGACAACGGCATCCACATCAAGGGTGCGGTCGCCTATGTGAACGGCAAGGATTCCGATACCGGACAATGGATCGATTCCGTCGCTCCGGCCAAGGCGGCCTTCACCGTTGGCTATGCGGCTGAGGTCTGGGGAACGGATCTGACCTTCGTTACCGCGGCGCGCGAGGCGAAGAAGACGGGCGACACGCTGCAAACCCCTGCCTATGGCATCTTCGATCTGACTGCCTGGTGGGAACCGGAGCAGGTGAAGGGGCTCAGCATTCGTGGCGGCGTCTACAACATCTTCAACAAGACCTATTACGACGCGCTCAACGCGCCGTCCTATAGCGGCACGCTGATCCAGCCCGCTTCCTATTATTCCGAGCCCGGCCGGACCTTCAAGCTGACGCTGACTCAGAGGTTCTGAGCCGCCACATCGATGCAGCAAGCCTGGATGCGACGAATTGGGGCGATGCTTCGGCATCGCCTCTTTTTTGCCCTCCAGCGTGGCATCCCGCGCTTTGCGCAATTGTAAATCGCAGCGTTCGGTGTTATTCGAGCGGCGCAGTCTTTAACCGTCGAGAGAAAAGAGAGGAGGACCGTATGACCAAGATAGTCTGGCATATTCGCCAGTTCGGTCCGACTCGTGCCCTGCAGATGCGTTTGCAGGGCTGATCAGAGGCTGTTTCTCACTCATTCCTTCTGGTCTGCCCTTTGGGAGACGTGAGCCCGCGCATTCGCGCGGCCGCGTCATGACATGTTTTCGAGCATTGGCCCGCTTGGGCCTTCGGCATCGGCGTGGCGCGGCAAAAGGAGCCGCCGGCGATGTCTTGAGATGCTCGATCAAGACCGGAAAAGACCATGACTCTGATTAATCTCCGCAATCTGGGCGTCACCATGAGTGAGCCGCTGTTTTCCAACCTCAGCATTACCGTGGATGCCGGTGACCGCGTCGGCATCGTCGCCGCAAACGGCCGCGGCAAGACCACGCTGCTCAATTGCCTGACCGGCCGGCTGGAGCCGACGACGGGCGAGATCACCCGCGCCCGGGGCCTGCGCGTCGGCTATGTCGAGCAGAATGTGCCGGCGAACCTGCTGGAGGTCTCCTTCTATGAGGCAGTCCTTCAAGCCTTGCCGAAGGAGCAGGTCGCAAGCGAAAGCTGGCGCGTCGATGTCGCCCTGGATTCGCTCGACGTGCCTGATACGATGCGGGAGAGGACGTTGGCGCAGCTCAGCGGCGGCTGGCAGCGGCTTGCCATGCTTGTCCGCGTATGGGTGACGGAGCCTGACGTGCTGTTTCTGGACGAGCCGACCAACCATCTCGATCTCGCCAAGATCGCGCTGCTGGAGGATTGGCTGAATGCCTTGCCGCGCGACGTGCCCGTCATCATCGCCAGCCACGACCGCGCCTTCCTCGATGCCGTCTGCAATCGAACCCTGTTCCTGCGCCAGGACCAGTCGCAAACCTATGCACTGCCGTATAGCAAGGCACGGGCGGCGCTGGACGAGGTCGATGCCTCGGATGAGCGGCGTTACCAGAAAGAGATGAAGACGGCGCAGCAGCTGCGCAAGCAGGCGGCCAAGCTCTACAATCTCGGCGTCAATTCGGGCAGCGATCTTCTGACGGTGAAGACGAAGCAATTGAAGGCGCGAGCCGAGAAACTGGAGGACAGTGCAAAGCCAGGCTACCGCGAGCGCTCTTCCGGCTCGATCAAGCTTGCCAATCGCGGCATCCACGCCAAAGTGCTGCTGACGCTGGAGGATGCTGCGGTGACGACACCTGACGGTACGCTGCTGTTCAAGACCGGTCAGCAATGGATTTGCCAGGGCGACCGCATCGTGCTGCTCGGGCAGAACGGCGCCGGCAAGACGCGGCTTGTGGAGATGATCCGCAGGGCGATTGCCGATCAGGCCGTCGGCGGTACGATCAAGCCGACGCCATCCATCGTGCTCGGTTACAGCGATCAGGCGCTCTCCAATCTCGGCCAGAAGGACACGCCGCTCGGCATGATCACGCGCCTGTTCGAGCTCGGCGAGCAACGTGCCCGCACGCTGCTGGTCGGGATCGGGATCAATATCGATATGCAGGGCAAAGAGATCGGCCGTCTGTCCGGCGGGCAGAAGGCGCGGCTTGCCATGCTGGTGCTGCGGCTGACCAATCCCAACTTTTACCTGCTGGACGAGCCGACAAACCATCTGGATATCGACGGCCAGGAGGCGCTGGAGGGTGAGCTGACGGCAAATGAGGCAAGCTGCCTTCTCGTCTCGCACGACCGCAGCTTCGTGCGATCTATCGGCAATCGCTTCTGGATGATCGACCGGAAGCGGCTGGTCGAGGTGGATGGGCCGGAAGAGTTCTTCGAAGCCGCCAGAGCGCAGGAGTAGACGAGCGGGTGGGCAGAGACGAAAAATCGTTTCTGCCCATTCCCCAAGATTGCGGCTTGCGCATCGCCGCATCTCACGCTAACAATTCCCGCCATGAATATGTCCTTGAACAACATTGCAGTTTGGTGGTGGGCACGCTGAGGCGGCCTCGACCAATCGTGTTCAAAGACGACGAGTGAGCCGCCCGAGATTTCGAGGCGGCTTTTTTGTTATATTGGCCGCCTGTCATCCGGGCCGATAACGGAGTGAGGAACAATGGTAACGATCCTTCGGGATGATGGTGCGGAAATCTACGAGACGAAGGGCGGCATCACCGTCACTCGGCAGCGTCGGCCGACGCCCTATGCGGATGCGGTTTCGTCCTATATCGACAAGCTCGACGAGCGCCGCGGTGCGGTCTTTTCATCGAACTACGAATATCCGGGCCGCTACACGCGTTGGGATACCGCCATCGTCGATCCGCCGCTCGGCCTGTCCTGCAATGGGCGCGATGTCTGGATCGAAGCCTATAACGAGCGCGGCGAAGTCATCCTCGGCTTTATCGCGGAGAAGCTGAAGACGGTTTCAGAGGTCGTTCTCGGCGCTTCGACGCCGCGCCGGCTCGATCTCACGGTCAAGACGCCGGATCGTGTCTTCACCGAGGAAGAGCGCTCGAAAATGCCGACGGTCTTCACCGTGCTGCGCGCCGTGACCGATCTCTTCTACTCGCAGGCGGATGCCAGCATCGGCTTCTACGGCGCCTTCGGCTATGATCTCGCTTTCCAGTTCGATGCGATCGATCTGAAGCTCAAGCGCCCGGACGACCAGCGCGACATGGTGCTCTACCTGCCGGACGAAATCCTGGTGGTGGACAACTATTCCGCCAAGGCCTGGATCGATCGGTACGATTTCGCCAAGGGCGACGTATCGACGGAAGGCAAGTCGGGCGAGATCGCGCCCGAGCCGTTCCGGCACACCGATGCCATTCCACCGAAGAGCGATCATCGCCCCGGCGAATATGCCGAACTGGTGGTCAAGGCGAAGGAGAGCTTCCGCAAGGGCGATCTCTTCGAAGTGGTGCCCGGCCAGAAGTTCATGGAGCGCTGCGAGAGCAAGCCATCGGATATTTCCAAGCGCCTGAAGGCGATCAATCCGTCGCCCTATTCCTTCTTCATCAATCTCGGCAATCAGGAATATCTCGTCGGCGCTTCGCCTGAGATGTTCGTGCGCGTCTCCGGCCGCCGCATCGAGACCTGCCCGATTTCCGGTACGATCAAGCGCGGCGACGATCCGATCGCCGACAGCGAGCAGATCCTGAAGCTCTTGAATTCCAAGAAGGACGAGTCCGAGCTGACCATGTGCTCCGACGTCGACCGCAACGACAAGAGCCGCGTCTGCGAGCCGGGTTCGGTCAAGGTCATCGGCCGCCGGCAGATCGAGATGTATTCGCGCCTCATCCACACGGTCGACCATATCGAGGGCCGCCTGCGCGACGATATGGACGCCTTCGACGGCTTCCTGAGCCACGCCTGGGCCGTCACCGTCACCGGCGCGCCGAAGCTTTGGGCCATGCGCTTCATCGAGAGCCATGAAAAGAGCCCGCGCGCATGGTATGGCGGCGCGATCGGCATGGTCGGCTTCAACGGCGACATGAACACCGGCCTGACGCTGCGCACCGTTCGCATCAAGGACGGCATTGCCGAGGTGCGGGCCGGCGCGACGCTGCTCAACGATTCGATCCCCGAGGAAGAAGAAGCCGAAACCGAACTGAAGGCCTCCGCCATGCTTTCCGCTATCCGTGACGCCAAGACCGGCAATTCCGGCAAACAGCAACGGGACGTCGCTTCCGTCGGCAAGGGCGTGAAGATCCTGCTCGTCGACCATGAAGACAGCTTCGTCCACACGCTTGCCAACTATTTCCGCCAGACGGGCGCGACGGTTTCCACCGTGCGTACGCCGGTGCCGGAAGAAGTCCTCGACCGGCTCGATCCGGATCTCGTCGTGCTGTCGCCGGGTCCTGGCAATCCAAAGGATTTCGATTGCAAGGCGACGATCAAGAAGGCGAGGGCGCGCAACCTGCCGATCTTCGGCGTCTGCTTGGGCTTGCAGGCGCTGGCCGAAGCCTATGGGGGCGAGCTGCGCCATCTGGCGATCCCGATGCATGGCAAGCCTTCGCGCATCCGCGTGCTGGAGCCCGGCCTGGTCTTCTCAGGTCTTGGTCGTGAAGTGACGGTTGGCCGCTATCACTCGATCTTTGCCGATCCGTCGAGCCTGCCGCGCGACTTCATGATCACGGCCGAGAGCGAAGATGGCACGATCATGGGCATAGAGCATGTGAAGGAGCCGATCGCGGCCGTGCAGTTCCATCCGGAATCGATTATGACGCTCGGCGGCGATGCCGGCATGCGGATGATCGAGAATGTCGTGGCGCATCTCGCACGCCGGGCAAAGACGAAGGCCGCCTGAGACGAGCGTTTAGAGCTCGGATGTTTCTAACCCCATGCACTCGGAAAAGGTGCATGGGGCTATTTTTATGCCTTGAAAGAGCCAACAAACCGCTGAAGAGACTGATTGTTGGCGGGCGGGAGCTTTCAGTCGGTGATTCCAAGGATATTCAAGGGCATTCTCTATGTCGTTCTTGCCGTCGCGCTCTTCGTCGGTCTCGGCATCATCGTGCCACGGCCGCTCTGGCATGACGGGCCGGCTGTCCGCACCGAACGCTCCCAGCAAATCCTCATGCTCAGCAACCCCATCCACACGGACATTGCCATTCCTGTCGATGGCGATCTCCTCACCCGTTTCGCCTTCCTGCAGCCGGCCGGGCTCGATCTCGACAATCCCAACCTGCGCTATCTCATTTTCGGCTGGGGCGGACGGAGCTTCTATACTGAGACGCGGACCTGGGCAGATTTGAAGGCGGGTCCAGTGTTGAAGAGCTTTGCGCTCGACCGTTCCGTCATTCATGCGGAGCTCGCAGGCGATATCCCGCTGGACGCGCCTGCCGTGACGGTCATCGACATTGATGCCGAAGGTCTTGAGCGGCTCAAGCAATTCGTTCTCGCCAGCTTTGATCGCTCCGATAGCAATCCGATACCCCTGCCTGGCAGCAACTATGGGTCAAACGATGCGTTCTTCGAAGCGCGGGGCTATTTCAATGCGCTGATGGGCTGCAACACCTGGACGGCTGCCGGGCTGAGGCAAGCGGGATTGACCTCCGGACTTTGGACATCGCTGCCCTGGATGCTGCGAATATCCATGAGGCTGCATAATGACGATGAACGCTTTGTAGCACGCCATGTCCTGCCTTGAGGCGGTTTGACTTGCTTCAGGTTGTATCCTAATCTTTACGTCGTTCCTGTGGGGCACATCGGCATCGTGCCGAAAGGGCTAGGCCTGCCCGCTGATATCACTCAGCAGGAGTCTGCCCATGCCAACCCTCGATACCTACCGCAAGCAAGCCAAGCTCTTGATGCGCTGGCACCGTGAGCGCGACTATTCCATTGGCGGAAGAGTCCGAATGCTCGATCGTTTCAAGGAGCTGACGGATCGCGAGATCCTGGCGATGAACTTCCCCCTATCGTTGGCGCAGGAGATCGTTGCGGTCGAAGCGGGCCATAATAGCTGGGCGGAATTGAAGTCCGTCGCGGTGGATGCGCCGAAGATGCCGGCCGCTACAGCGGAACCGCCGGTTTTCAAGAGCATCGTTCCGATCCTTTTCGTGCGGGATGTCACCGCGAGTGCGGCCTTCTTCAGGGAGAGGCTGGGTTTCTCTGAGGAGTTCCTGCATGGAGCACCGCCGTTCTATGGCGCGGTGTCGCGCGATGGCATCTGGGTTCACTTGCGGCTTGTCTATGAGCCTTACTTTGCGGCGGCGGCTGCAAAGGAGAAGTCGTTGATCCTCGCTTCGATCGAGGTTTCGAATGTCCAGGGATTGTTCGAGGAGTTCAAGGCGAGGGGCGTGGAGTTTGCACAGCCGCTCACCAAGCAGGCATGGGGCGGCACGGATTTTCACGTGCGCGATCCGGACGGAAACGTGATCTCGTTTGTGACGTTCAGGTCGTAACACTTTGGTTCGTCGAGGATTGCCGCAGAGCAGCCACCGTCACATATCCTCGCAATCCTGCCAGCCTTCCTCGAAGACCAGCTTGTCGAGCGGCAGGCGATCCCGCCATCCCTTCACGGCGAGTTCCGGCATGTCGTAGAGCTCGTCGACATAGCCGACACAGAGCCATGCGACGATCTTCACATGCTCGGGTATACCGAGGATCGCCTTGATAGCATCCTCGTGGAAGATGCTGACCCAGCCGACGCCGACGCCCTCGGCCCTGGCCGCAAGCCAGAGATTCTGCACGGCGCAGACCGTCGAATAGACATCGGTATCCGGATTGTGGGTGCGGCCGAGCACGACCGGGCCGCCACGCCTGGTGTCGCAGGTGATGCACATGCTGAGGGGCGCCTTGCGGATGCCTTCCAGCTTCAGCCGCTGATACTGCGCGCGGCGATCGCCTTCGAACATTGCGCAGGCCTCCTCATTGGCCTGATGGAAGGCCTGCCACACACGTTCGCGCGTCTCGCCCTGACGGATCAGAATGAAATTCCACGGCTGCATGAAACCGACCGACGGCGCCGAATGCGCAGCCTCGAGCAAGCGCCGGACAAGATCGTCGGGAAGTGGATCGGGCCGGAACTGATCGCGTACGTCGCGCCGGGTCTCGATGGCGCGATAGACGGCGCTGCGTTCCAGCTGCGAAAATGCCCCGGCTGTAACCAGATGATCCGACACACCCGCGGGAGCGTCGGCGATGGACGGTATGGCATCGGCAGTCTTTTCAGGAGCGGGCATGTTCAACCATGATTTTCATTAGGCGGCGTATCGGCCGGTATCGCCGACCCTTGCACACTAGGCTGAAGCACAGCTTAGTGCCGGATGGCAAGCCAAACTACCAGGACGATTTTCCACAGGCGAGCGCATTATCGGCTTTCGATTGTCGTGGAACGGCGGTTTGGGAAACATCTTCCTCATGTTTGGCGCATGGACTGCGGAAACTGCGTTTGTTTCGATCCCCTGGTTAAGGATGAATTGTCGTGCGAAAGCGGCCCTCTCCTTTGACAAACTTCGCATCGTGCGTCATATGGAGCGTCAATGAACCGCCTGCGCGAAAATTCGCGCGGGCGGTTTTGCATTTCAACGGCGCCTTTTTTGCAATTCATTCGCATAAGCAGGCGTGGGGGTATTTGGAGACGGGCATGAACAGTCAAGGAAACGATACGATCAGGCGGCTTGCCCTTTGGGGCATTCCGCTGTCGCTTGGCGTCATGGGACTGAAGATGCTGGCCTGGTGGCTGACGGGCTCCGTGGCGCTTTTGTCCGATGGACTTGAATCGCTGGTCAATGTCGTTGCCGCTTTCATCGCCTTTTTCGTCATCCGTTACGCGCAGAAGCCGGCCGATCACGATCACCCCTTCGGGCATCACAAGGCGGAATATCTCTCCGCCGTTACCGAAGGGGTGATGATCGTCGTTGCGGCGCTGATGATCGTGCAGGAAGCGGTCGGGCACCTCGGCAATCCGCAGCCGATGCAGGCGCCTTTGCTCGGCCTCGCCATCAACTTCATCGCTGGCGTCATCAACGGTGTATGGGCCCTGACGCTGATCCGCGCCGGAAGGACGCACCGCTCACCGGCACTGACGGCGGACGGCCAGCATATCATGTCGGATGTCTATACCTCGATCGGCGTGCTCATCGGCTTGTTGCTGGCGCTCGGTACCGGCCAGCCGATCTTCGACCCCGTACTTGCCATTCTCGTTGCCATCAACATTCTCTACCAGGGCTGGAAGGTCATTTCCACTTCGATCGATGGGCTTATGGACAAGGCCGTCCTGCCGGAAGAGGAGGAGACTATCAAGAATGCGATCGCGGGGAATGCCGAGGGCTCGCTCGGCGTGCACGATCTGAAAACGCGCAGGGCAGGGGCGGTGACCTTCGTCGATTTTCATATGGTCGTACCCGCCGCCATGCCGGTGCGAGAGGCACACAGAATCTGCGACCGCCTTGAAGATGCCATACGGGCGATCCATGCGGGCGCCGAAATAACCATTCATGTGGAGCCGGAGGGCGAGAAGGCCCATGGTATCCGCGTCAAAGTGATCAAGGAGACCTGAGATGCCAAAGACCGACGTGTCCGGCCTGTCGATGCTCGGCAACCAGACGGAAACGGCCAGCAATCCGGAGGAGGCCGTTCTGGAGAAGGTGCCGTCCGGCCATGCCGGCACCGATTATGTCGTGCGCTTCACCGCGCCCGAATTCACCTCGCTCTGCCCGATGACGGGACAGCCGGATTTTGCCCATATCGTCATCGACTACATTCCGAACGAATGGCTTGTCGAATCGAAGTCGCTGAAGCTCTTCCTGCACTCCTTCCGCAATCACGGTGCATTCCATGAGGATTGCTCGGTCTATATCGCCAAACGCCTGGTGGATCTGCTGCAGCCGAAGTGGCTGCGCATCGGCGCCTACTGGTATCCGCGCGGCGGCATTCCGATCGACGTCTTCTGGCAGACCGGCAAGCCGCCGGAGGGTGTCTGGCTACCGGACCAGGGCGTTCAGTCCTATCGCGGCCGAGGCTGAATGAAAAAGCCGCCATCCGGAGATGACGGCTTTTCCGCTGGATTCCATGAGGCTGCGCTTCAGGCGAACGAGTTGTCGTCGCCATTGTCATAGGACGAGTCGTCAAAATCATCGTCCTGAGCGTCTTGGGCGGCGTCCTGGGCGTAATCGGCCGCGCTCTGATCATTCTGATCGCTATTATCGTCATTGCCGAAATAGTTGTTGTTGATGATCGTTTCCTGCACCGGCTGTTCGGCGGCATTGGCCGCCGTGCCCCCGAAGAGGCCACTACCGGCATTTCCACCAAAAAGGCCGCCGCCAGTTCCGCCCAGATGCGGGCTGAAGAGGCTGGAGAGCGATTCCGCCAGCATCACGCCGCCGGCCACACCAGCCGCCGTGCCAAGCGCACCTCGCAGGAAGCTGCCGCCGGCTGAAGGCGCTGCCGCCTGCTGGCTCCAAGGCCCAGACGGCTGAGGTTGCGGCTGGCCAGCCCACGGGCCGGGCTGAGGCGCATTGCGGGCATAATCGTCATAGAGCCGACCCTGCTGCTGCGGGTTGCTACCCTGGGGAGCTGCGGCGCGCTGCTGCTGGCCGCCGCCGAAGAGCGAGCCGATCCCGCCGAGGAAACCGCCGCTCTGGCCCTGCGGATGGTTGTCGGCGCCCTGCTGCTCGAGCTCGTGCACGCGGGCTTCGAGCTGCTGGATGCGATCGGCTGCAGCCTTCAAGCCCTGTTCCTGCATGATGACGGCCTGCGCCAGAAAATAGGGCGCATAGGGCTGGTCGCGGACCGACTGGTTGATGAAGGCCTCCGCATCGGCGTCGCGCGGCGTGCTGGCGGCACCGCGCACGCGATCGAAGAGAGAGGCAAGCAATTGACGTTCTTCTGGCGACATGATGGCCTCCTTGGCTATCCGTGCTGCAAATTCGGGGCGCGATTTCTAACCGCGCTGACCTGACGTAGGATCGAATCTCGGCTTTTCAAAGCCATTCAAGTTACATTTCGGTAATCCCCAAACATAACACCATGTTGTCAGCCGCTATTCCCGCCTTGTCTTTTTCCGGCATTGTTTTACGCATTGAGTCGCACTATGTGCGGTGAACGACGCATCATGCTGGAGAGTTGAATGAACGACGAAGACGAACAGGAAGACAAGAAGACCGAGCAGCCCTTGGGCAAGGACGCGGAGGCGAATCTTTTCAAGTCGCGTTCGATCTTCATCTATGGCGGCATCACGCAGGAACTGGCGCAGAAGGTCTGCTCCCAGCTCGTGGCGCTTGCCGCCGCCAGTGACGACGATATCCGCATTTATGTGAATTCGCCCGGCGGTCACGTCGAGTCCGGCGATTCCATCCACGACATGATCAAGTTCATCAAGCCGAAGGTCTGGATGATCGGTACGGGCTGGGTCGCCTCCGCCGGAGCACTGATCTATGTCTCCGCTCCCAAGGAGCGCCGCATTTGCCTGCCGAACACGCGCTTCCTGCTGCACCAACCGTCCGGCGGCACACGCGGCATGGCCTCCGATATCGAGATCCAGGCACGCGAGATCATCAAGATGAACGAGCGCCTGAACAAGATTTTCTCGGAAGCCACCGGCCAGCCGATCGAAAAGATCGCCAAGGATACGGATCGCGATTACTGGCTCTCTGCCGAGGAAGCCAAGGCTTACGGTCTGGTCTCGCGCATCGTGACCTCGCAGGCAGAAATCTGATCTGACGGGTTTTCCCGATTGAATTGAGCGCCCTCGCTTGCCGGAAGGCTGGCGGGGGCGTTTTGCGATGAAGCAGTTTTGATCGAAAGCCCAAAGCTGGCGGCAGAAATCTCCGCCGCCAGCCTTCGCCACTCGGGAGTTGCAACGTTTCCGGGAGCGGCGAACTCGAAAGCGCAAGTTACAAGCGGAGTGCGCCCCCTATATGGTGATCTCCACCGGTGTTCCCTCGGGCATGGTGATGACAGCCTCATAGAAGCCGTCGCCTGTGGTGCGCGGCGTTGATTTCAAGCAGTTATCCGCCTTGCATCGTTCGGCCAGCGCATCAACGGCAGCTTTGCTGCCGAGCGATATGGCAATGTGGTCCCAGCCGATGCGTTCACTCTGCGGCTCGCGGGGAAGCCAGGGGCCGGTCATCAATTCGATCTGGTCGTTGCTTCCAGGCAAGGAAACGAAGCGGGAGATGAAGCCAGGCCGACGCTGGCTTCGATAGGGTTCGCCGACGGTCGCGCCGAAATAGGTCTCCCAGAAAGCCGCGGCCGCATCGAGATTAGGCGTCCATAGAGCGGTATGAGCGATCTGCATTTGCCTCTCCCTGTTCCTGTTCGTGATTGCGGGTAACGATGCTGGCGCAGAGAGGTGCGACGCAGAGCAATAGAGCGAGCATCCAGAAGGCGCCGGGCAGGCCTACATGATCGGCGACCAAGCCGACGCCTGCGGGGCCGACAAGCACGCCCGCATATCCGGTCATGGTGATGGCTGCGACGGCCAAGCCTGCGGGCATGACCTTCTGCGAACCACCCTTGCGAAACAGCACTGGGACGATGTTGGAGGCGCCAAGGCCGATTAGCAGGAAACCGCCCATCGCAAGGATCGAAATCGGACTGATGAGGAGGACGACAAAGCCCGCGACTGCGATCAGGCCGCCCCACAGCATGATCGCTCTGTCCCCGATCTTTGCGGTGATGGCGTCGCCGGCCAGGCGGCCGATCGTCATCGCGATTGCAAACAGCATGTAGCCGAGGCCGCCATGGCTTGCGTCGACCCGGGCCTGCGTTGTCAGCAGCAGGGCGCTCCAGTCGAGGATTGCGCCTTCGACGAGAAAGGTGATTGCCGCAAGAGCTGCCAGCAGCAGCACGAAACCACGTGGCATGACGAAGAGGGGAGCGTCCTCCGATTGGACAGTTCGAAGCAGCCGCGGCCATGCGACGATCATGGCGATGACCATCACAGCCGAGCTTAGAAGCGTGGCGGCGACGGGACCGGCCTTGACGGACAGGAGCAAAGTGACGAGCAGGGAGCCGATGAAGCCGCCTATGCTGAACAGGGCATGGAAGCCTGACATCAAGGGTCGATCCGCGCCTTTCTCTACTTCGACGGCGTGAATGTTCATGGCGACGTCGAGGGAGCCGAGACAGGCACCGAATGTCGCCAGTGCAAGGCCGAGGGTAAACGGCGTGCTGGCTACGGCCAAGGTCGGCAAGAGAAGTGCAAGACCGAAACCGCCCGCGATGATGATTGGCTTGCTGCCATATCGCGCGCTCAATATGCCGGTCGCAAGCATTGCCGCTACCGAGCCGAGGCCGAGACACAGCAGCAGCATGCCCAGCACGCCGTCATCGACCCCAAGGCGAGCTTTGGCGAAGGGGACGAGGGGCGCCCAGCAGGCGAGGGCGAAGCCCCCGACCAGAAAAGCAAGTCGTGTCGCCAGCCGGGTTTCCGGCCGATCTGTGGATTGCATGGTCATTTCTTGTCCTTCGAGATCAGGAGGATGCGGCGACGTCGCTTGCTTTGACGAGCGAGAAGCCGGCGTCGGCGGCCGCTTTTTCGTCTGCGGCAGGCAAGTCATCCTCGACAACGAGCCAGTCGATATCGTCGGCGCCACCGATGCGGTGCGGCGCGCGTTCGTGAAACTTCTCCGAGGTGATCAACGCGATACGTGCCGCGCTTCTCTTGAGCAGCGTTCGTTTGAAGATCGCGTCCGCATGTTCGTACACGCTGATGCCGTTTCTCGCCGAAACGGCGCAGACGCCCAGGAAGCAGCGATCGATGTTCATGGCTTCGATGGCTGCAACGGCCGACGCATCGACGCTGCCGCCGACGACGGGATCTACTGCGCCGCCGATCAGGACGAGCGGGATATCGCCGCGCTTCATGATGGCGCTGGCGATATCGATGGAATTCGTCGCGATGGTCACGTCCAGGTCCTTCGGCAGAAGATCGACCATCGCGAGATTGGTGCTGCCGCTGTCGAAAAACAGGAATTCGCCCGGCTCGACCATCGCAATGGCGGCTTTGGCCAAGGCTTTCTTACGGCCGGATTCCTGTCCGACGCGGGCGGCCATGGGCTGGGAAAGTGTCAACAGGGGAAGCGCGCCGCCATAGACGCGGCGGCATTTGCCCTCAGCGGCAAGCGCCCGCAGGTCGCGGCGCACGGCATCTTCGGACACGTTGAATTCGGAAGCCAGAGATGCGGCAACGATCTGCCGGCCCTCTGCAAGCCGCGCTTCGATAACGTCCCGGCGGGACAAGGGGAGTGGATTGCTCATAAATTTGCATTAACGTGCATAAACAAGAGAGTCAATGTGCGCGTTTATACACGATTGTCCTTGAGGAGGATATAATCCGCGAGTGATTATGCAGCGAGACTGTCGTTTCGCGCGAAAACAGCACTTGCACGCCCGATGCTTGTGATGCTCCATGCGGGTTCAATCGATCCTTCTGCGCTCTTCGAGTCTCCATCGCCATGGTCAAAGATTTTTCCGTTCAAAGCCTGTTCATGGGGTGCCTTACGGCTTTCGTCGGCTTTGCCAGTTCCTTCGCCGTGGTCTTCCACGGCCTGCAGGTGGTGGGCGCCACGGATGCGCAGGCTGCCTCCGGTCTGACGGCGCTTTCCGTGGCGATGGGTCTCTGCGCGATCGTGCTCAGCGTGGCGACAAGGCTTCCGATCAGCATTGCCTGGTCGACGCCAGGAGCCGCATTGCTGGCGAGCGCCGGAGCGATCGAGGGCGGCTTCCCGGCGGCTGTTGGTGCATTT
This sequence comes from Martinezella sp. CNPSo 3732, assembly GCF_057784515.1. Lineage (NCBI taxonomy): Bacteria > Pseudomonadati > Pseudomonadota > Alphaproteobacteria > Hyphomicrobiales > Rhizobiaceae > Martinezella > Martinezella sp. CNPSo 3732. The sequence goes on along the minus strand of NZ_JBXSOO010000003.1, from coordinate 423,181 downwards.
TTCATTTGTGGCATATTGATTGTCGTTGCCGGGCTGTTCCGACCTTTCGGTCGTGCCGTTGCCTCGATCCCGGCGCCGCTTGCCAATGCCATGCTGGCCGGCGTTCTGCTCGGCCTCTGCTTTGCGCCGGTGAAGGCGATCGCCTTCAATCCTGCCTTCGGCCTGCCGATCATCCTTGCCTGGATCGTCGTCGGGTCGTTCAAGCGGCTATGGGCGGTGCCGGCTGCGCTTGCGGCCTTTGCCCTGGTGCTGGCCTTCGGCGTGAAGATACCGGATGGCGCCTTTTCCTCGCTCGAACATTCGCTGCTGCCGACGGCCGAATTCGTGAAGCCGGTCTTCACGCTTGCCGGCATCGTGTCTATCGCGTTGCCGCTGTTCGTCGTCACGATGGCGTCGCAGAACATTCCCGGCATCGCGGTGTTGAAGGTGCATGATTACGATCCGAAGCCGGGTCCGCTGTTTGCCGTGACCGGCGTGTTCTCGCTGCTTGCTGTTCCCTTCGGCGGCCACGCCGTCAATCTGGCGGCTATTACCGCCGCCATGTGCGCCGGACAGGATGCGCATGCCGATCCCAAGCGGCGTTATTGGGCGGCTATCGTTGCCGGACTTGGCTATATCGTCTTCGGATTGCTGGCGAGCGCGGTTACGGCTTTCGTGGCGCTCGCGCCGCCTATTCTCATCGAGGCGGTGGCCGGCCTGGCGCTGGTCGGCGCGCTCTCCAATTCCACCTTGAACGCCTTCCAGCAGCCGGAATCGCGCGAAGCCGCCGCCATCACGTTTCTGGTGACCGCATCGGGTGTTTCCTTCGGCGGCATCTCCGGAGCCTTCTGGGGGCTGATCGCCGGCGGGCTGATGCTGGCCCTGTCGCGCGGCGTGCAGATGCTGAAGAAGTAGGCGAGGGGTTGCTTCTTTTTGATCCGGCGGCTATAAGCGCGGCCATGAAGCTGAATAGCGCAAAGATTTCCGAACAGATTGCACGTGGGCGCGTTGCCCTGCGTGACAATACGCGCGCCCTTACTTCGCTTCTCCTCCTCGGCCTTACGCGCGGTTGCCGGGTCCTTTGAGGAGCGCCCGGCGGCCGAAAAGCCCGCTGGCCATCGCTCCTCGCGACTTACCCTAAAATCGACAGCTTACCCGCAAAGGGTCCGCATTTGTCATCGCCAAGCCGCATCCGATCGGCTAAGACGCGGGATAAAATGACGGGAAAGGAAGAGACGAGACCATGGACGCGAACAGCCATTCCCCCAAAGGCATGCCCGAAGCAGCGGTGAAATACCGCGCCTATCCCCAGATCAATATTCCGGACCGGACGTGGCCGTCCAAGACCATCACCAAGGCGCCGATCTGGTGCTCGGTCGACCTGCGCGACGGCAATCAGGCCCTCGTCGATCCCATGGGTCATGACCGCAAGGCGCGCATGTTTCAGCTGCTGCTGGACATGGGCTTCAAGGAAATCGAGATCGGCTTCCCCTCGGCTTCGCAGACCGACTTCGACTTTGCCCGCTGGTGTATCGAACAGGGCAACGTGCCTGCCGATGTGTCGCTGCAGGTTCTCGTCCAGTGCCGCCCGGAATTGATCACGCGCACTTTCGAGGCGCTGGAAGGCGCCAATAAGCCGATCGTGCACTTCTACAATTCTACCAGCGAATTGCAGCGCCGCGTGGTGTTTGCCAAGGACGTGCAGGGCATCAAGCAGATCGCCGTCGATGCGGCCAAGATGATCACAGACATGGCGGCCAAGGCCGGTGGCGGCTATCGCTTCGAATATTCGCCGGAGAGCTTCACTGGCACGGAGCTCGATGTGGCGCTGGAAATCTGCAACGCTGTCATCGATGTCGTGAAGCCGACGGCTGATAACAAGCTGATCATCAACCTGCCGTCGACAGTCGAAATGGCGACGCCGAACATCTATGCCGACCAGATCGAATGGATGTGCCGCAATCTCGATAACCGCGAAAACCTGATCATCTCTCTTCACCCGCATAATGACCGTGGCACGGGCATTGCTGCTGCCGAGCTGGCGCTGATGGCCGGCGCCGACCGCGTCGAGGGCACCTTGTTCGGCAATGGCGAGCGCACCGGCAATGTCGACGTTGTCACCATGGCATTGAACATGTTCACGCAGGGCGTCGATCCGGAGCTGGATTGCTCGAATATCGAGCGCATGAAGGAAGTCTTCGAATATTCCAACCAGATGGCAATCGGCGAGCGTCACCCTTATGTCGGCGAACTAGTCTATACGGCCTTCTCCGGTTCGCATCAGGATGCGATCAACAAGGGCATGAAGGCCGCGAAGGTTGCCAACGACCCGGTCTGGGAAGTGCCCTATCTGCCGATCGATCCGCAGGATGTCGGCCGCACTTATGAGGCGATCATCCGCATCAACTCGCAGTCCGGCAAAGGCGGCATCGCTTATATTATGCAGCAGGACTACGGCTTGAACCTGCCGCGCAATCTCCAGGTGGAATATCGCGAGGAGATCCAGCGCATCACCGACGAGGAAGGCAAGGAATTGCCGTCGAAGCGCATCTATGAGCATTTCATCGAGCGCTATGTGACGCAGCCGGACGCGCGGATCCGCTTCGTCGACCACCACACTTTCGCCGATCCCGAGCATAAGGGGCAGCGCATCGTCGCGGCCGAGATCACCGACAAGGGCGAAGTGAAGCGCATCGAGGGCAGGGGTAACGGCCCGATCGACGGCTTCATCAATGCGCTCTCGATCTATCTCGGCATCCCGATGTCCGTCGAGGATTACTCCGAGCACTCGTTACAGCACGGCTCCAATGCTGCGGCGATCTCCTATGTCGAGGTCTCCTATCCGGGCGGCAAGCTTTTCGGTGCCGGCATCAACACCAATATCGTCGCCGCGTCCCTCGAGGCGATCGTCTCGGCGGCGAACCGCGTGCTCGCCATCAAGGCGGCATAAGGCTCTGGCGTGGTTGCAGCTCTGATTTGGAAGTCCCCTCGTTTTCGAGGGGACTGCTTTTATTGTACATTAGTCGGCTGACGGCTCGTCGTCTTCAATGAAGCCGCCGGATTGGTGCGACCACAGGGTTGCGTAGATGCCGTTCCGGGCGATCAGCTCCGTATGCGTGCCGTCCTCGACGATGCGGCCATGGTCGAGCACAACAATGCGGTCCATGCGCGCGATGGTCGACAGGCGATGGGCAATGGCAATTACCGTCTTGTCTTCCATGATGCCGTAGAGCGTATCCTGGATTTCGGCTTCGACTTCGGAATCGAGGGCGGAGGTTGCTTCATCGAGCACCAGGATCGGGGCGTCCTTCAGGATAGCACGGGCAATTGCGACGCGCTGCCGCTGACCGCCGGAGAGCTGGACGCCGCGTTCGCCGGCGTGAGCGTCGAAGCCGGTTCTTCCTTCCTGATCCCGCAGGCCCGCGATGAAATCGCTGGCGGCAGCCTTGTCGGCCGCAGCGAGAATCGCATCCTCCGAAAAGCGGGGATTGCCATGGGCGATGTTATCGCGGATGGAGCGGTGAAGGAGCGATGCCTCCTGGCCGACCACGGCAATCTGCCGGCGCAGACTATCCTGCGTCACCTGCCGAATATCCTGCCCGTCGATTTCGATGATGCCACCCTCCGGATCGAAGAAACGAAGCAGCAGATTGACCAGCGTCGATTTGCCGGTGCCGGAGCGACCGACAAGGCCGACCTTCTGGCCCGCCGCAATTCGAAGCGAAACGCCGTCGAGCCCGCCATCTTCCTTGCCGTAGTGATGCGTGATTTGCCGGAAGACAATCTCACCCTTGGTGACGGCAAGCGGCTCGGCGTCCGGCGCATCGGTAATCGCAAGGGGCTGCGAGACGGTCAGCAGTGATTGCCGCATGGCGCCGAGATGGGCAAAAAGCGACGACACCGCATCCAGCATCCATTCGGCCATGCCGGTTATACGGAAGCTCAAGGCGAGCGATGCCGCGATCAGTCCTAGCGGTGCGCCGCCGGACTGCCACAGCACGACCGCATAACCGACGAGCGCGACAATGAGGAAGCTGCCGAGAAACAGCATGCTCGAATTGACCAGCACCTCGAGCCTCTGCACCCGGACAAATGTTTCGCGGGCTTGAGAGAAACGACGGCGAGCCTCCTTGTCTTCCGCCTTTGCATCGGCAAAAAGCTTGATGAGGTCGATATTGGCATAGCTGTCCACCAACATGCCCGTCAGCTCGGCATAGGCTCCCTGGTATTGCGCGGAGGCCTTCTGCAGGCGAGGGATGACATAGGCCATCAGTGCGAGATAGCAGAGAAGCCAGACCAAGAGGGGCCACATGAGGCGCGGGTCGATCGAGGCCATCAGCCAGAGCGAGCCGGCCACATAGATCGTGACAAAGGAGAGCGTGTGCAGGACCTGATAGGCCGCGCCCGTTGCGGCCGTGCCTATGTCGCGCACCTGGCTGGCGATACGCCCGGAAAAATCCTGGCGAAACCAGCCGACGGATTGCCGAAGGACGTGACGATGGGCGCGCCAGCGGAACAGTGTCTCGGCATTGGGTCGGAACGCGATATCATCCAGACTTTCGCGAAGATAGCCGGCAAGAGGCCGGCCGATCAGGACGAGGGCGGCGGCGGCCAGCAGTCCAGCTCCTTCGGATGTCCAGAAATCATCTCGTCGGGCAGCGGCGAGATTATCCACCAGCCGACTGGAATAGCCGATGAGCCAGATCTCGATGACGGCGCCGATGGCAGTCAGGCCAAGGCTGATTGCCATGACTGTGCGAAACGGGCGAAGGTTGTTTAGAAGATAGCGCCAGGCCTTGGATGCCGGTTGCGGCTGGTCATGATGCTGAAATGGATCGACAAGCTCTTCGAAGCGACGAAACATGAGTGCCCTCCACGGGCGAAGATATCAATCTGATGGTCGGGCCGATAAAGCAGCCCTTCACGGCACTGCTTTTCAGCGGTGGCTTCCTGTGCCGCGATTTTTCATCAGAGTGCTCTCCTCATTGGTCGCTGCAACCTACATAGCGTGTATCGGTGCCGATGTCAGCAGCAATTGTATCGGGATCGTTCGACATAGATGAGCGAATAGCGTCCTTTACACGGCTCGCGTCGAGGTCGTCCGAGGATATATATGTTTCAATGGTGAATTTTGCTCAGGCCTGGCCTTTGGCAAGTTCATCGCGTCGCTTCGTCAGACGCTCGAGCTCTTCTTCCTGTTCGGCTATCCGCTCGGACGCCCGCTCTTCGTCGGCGGCGCCGGAAAAGGCTGTTGCCTGCTCAATCAGTTCGCGAAGATTTTCCCTGATTGCCGCAATACGCCTGTCGATTTCAGGAATGGTCAGCAGAACGTCGGACATGTTGAAACTCCAGCAAGACTATCGGACCCCACACGATTACCGCGCCTTATTATCCATCGACCGGCTGGTAGCTGCAAGCGGCAAAACGGATGGGATATCAGTCAGATCTCCGAGGATACCCGATTGGCGATCTGATCGAGCATCGCATTCGAGGAGGGGCCGACGACCGCATAGGTGGTGCCGTTGCGATGCCAGGATACGATGCTGATATCGTCCTTGATGGTTTCGTTAAAATCGTCGTCGGCGATGCCGTCCGTCTTGGTAAAGCAGATGGCGACGACATCGCCATCGAGGTTCTTGTAGATCAGCTGGCCGACAGGTTTACCGGCGGCGACGGACATACGCGCGCCCTGGAAGACGAGACCATCAGCAGCGAGATCCGGAAAGTTGAATTTGACGCCGGCGGTGCTCGCCAGCCACTTGGCGATCTCGTCCAACTGGCTTGCCTGCAACTCAACCATATGCTGCGGCTGGCGCGCATAGATGCGGTGGTAGGCGGCAATATCATCCAGCCAGTTGCGCGTCATAAGCTGTGACGGGGTCGGCGGAGCGCTCGCCGGGACGTCAGCGGGCTGCATACCGAAAAGATAACCGATGCCGCCGCCGACGGCGAACAGGATAAGGGCCGCGGCCAATGATTGCCTGCCCGTCGGTGCCAGTTTCAGCGAATGCCTGGTAATGCGTGGAGATGGCTCTCGGGTCTTCGGAGGCTGAGTGCTCTTGATGGAGCGAACGAGCGCCAGAGGCACCGGCTCCTTCAGAACCTCATCGAAAGCCTTGCGGCCGACGTCGGAGCCATGCCTCAGCTCATCGAAAATACGTCGCGCGTTCGGATCTGAGGCGATGAGCTTTTCCAGCTCTTCTTTTTCTTCGCGGCTCGTCTCGCCATCCATGAAGGCGGACAAGCGGATTTCGAGCGGCGTTTTCTTCATGTCTTGCAATGCTTAAAACCTTCGGGGCGAGCGGCTATGACCCTGGGAGGCGAGGTAAAGGCGTGCGCTGGAGAGCCTTGATGTCACCGCCGACAACGGGATGCCGAGAACATCGGCCGCCTGCTTGTAGCTGTGTCCTTCGACATCGACCAGCAGGAAGACACTGGCAAGACCTTCTGGCAAAGATGTGACGAGGCGGTGCGCTTCACCGGCTTCCACCGGATTTAAATGGGTTTGCGATGCCGGATCACCCTGTTCAAGGGCATTGCCCTTGCCGGCGGTGCGCAGCTTGTGGCGCCGTGCCTCATCGACCCATTGGTGCCGGGCCATGGTATAGAGCCAGCTTTCCAGCTTGCCGCCGCTGTTCCAGAGATGGAACTTGGCTATGCCGCGCTGACAGACGTTTTGGACAAGTTCGTCTGCCTCGGCGAGATCGCCGGTCAGCGTCACTGCAAAGCGGCGAAGCTTCGGAAGAAGGCCGACCAGATCGCGTCTGATATCGATGGCTGCTACCGGCGTTGGCATGATCGTTCCAGGAAGGCGTTGGAGGTTGTCAGATCGGCAATTTGCTTCCGCAATCGAAGGCCTTCCCTGTAAGAAAGGTGATGCGAGCGGAATAATCGTCCTGTACTGGTATGAACCATTTTCCTGCCGTTTCGCAAGTCTTCAAAAGCACCCGCGCGTTTGACTGTCGTTCTTACCGCGGTGATCCCACAATGTATCGGCCGATACTGTCCCGGCGCTGGCCAGAGCCTTCCAGGAAGCAGCAACCCCGGTGGATACAGGCTCCGAAAGCTGGCATGCGGTATTCCTTGTCACGACCTCAAAATCCGTCCCATATTTCCGGATTCCAATGCTTTGATTGTAGCTCCGTATCTTAGAAAACGCTACCGAAACGATGCGCGCGACAATGCTGAAAGCTTCACCATGTCGCCAGAATATCGTAGCCTTCGGGATCGACGCCGCTGCCATTGTCGCTGAGGCTGTAACGCTCTGCTTTCAGTTCCCAGGCGCCCGGCCGGCCGGCGATGGTGAAGAGATTATAGGCAGCGCGCGGCTTCAATCCGCCCACCCCTTGCGATGCTGAGGCGATCCCAACGACCGGAACCGGGCCCATGTGCCCGCGCAGCCAGTGCAAGGTGTTGAGATGTGTGTGGCCATGCAGGACAAGTTCAGCGCCCCCGGTCGAGATGACGGCGGCAAAACGGCGAATGCCGATCATCCGCTTGTAGAAGCTGGTCGCGCCGCGAATCGGCGGGTGATGGATCATAACGACACGAAAGAGTCCGGCATCTCCGGCTGCGCGCAGGATGTTCACCGTCTCGCGGGCCTGGCGTGAGGAGTAAAAACCGCTTGCGGCAAAGGGTGGGGTGGCGACGGCTGTGGAGCATCCCACAATGGCGACCTGACCTCGGACGCGCAGATAGGGGAAAATGCGTTTGTCCTCCTGCCATTCGGCGGGAGCCTCATCGCCGCGGACATAGGGATACCAGGAGCGCATGGCCTTTTCGTAGGCGCCGGGCACGTAGGCATCGTGATTGCCGGGAACGACTGATGTGTGGAGGGGATCGCCAACCGTCTTCAGCCATGCAGCCGCTGTCTCGATCTCCATGCCGCTTGCCAGATTGACGAGATCGCCGGTTACGGCCAGATGATCGGCCTGTTTCGCCTTGATGTCGTCAAGAAGGACATCGAGCGTATCGCCAAAAAGATGCTTGCGCCGGTTCCGGTGCCAGTTCACAAATCCGGTAATGCGTTTGGAGGCGAGTTCTCTGATCGAAAGACGTGGCAGTGGACCAAGGTGAACATCGGAAATATGCGCGAGCTTGAACATGGGATGAGACATAGCCCACTCTATTGTCAAAACAAATACATCCTCGATCCGATTGCAGATCACCATGCCGGGGTTCAGGCATGAGTGAAGACAATCGACGCGATGAAAGGCAGGGTTTGGCTGTGCGTCTGTTCGGCCGCGCGTTGCATGTCTATTTCGTGCTGACCCGCAGCATGACGATCGGCGTGCGCGCCGCCTGCTTCGATGGCGAAGGGCGGATTTTTCTGGTTCGGCATTCCTATATCGCCGGGTGGCATCTGCCCGGCGGCGGCGTCGAACGCCATGAGACTGTGGAGCAGGCGCTTGAGAAGGAGCTGCGCGAGGAGGGCAATCTGGTGATCTCGGGCAAGCCGCAGCTCTTCCACGTCTATTTCAACAATCACACCAGCAAACGCGACCACGTCGTCTTCTATCGCGCCGAGGTCACCCAGACCTCGCCGCGCAAGCCGGATCGCGAAATCGTCGAAAGCGGCTTCTTTCCGGTCGATGCGCTGCCGCCAGGCACGACGAAGGCAACCTATCGCCGGCTAAAGGAATTGGAAGGAGCGGAGGCTCCCTCCAGCTATTGGTAGCCTCCGACGCCTGGGTCAGGCGGCTTTTGTCAGCTGCTCGCGCCCATGCGGGCGATCGAAATCGAGTTCCGGCCCGATCGGCACTATTCCTGTCGGATTGATCGTCTTGTGACTGCGATAATAGTGGTTCTTGATGTGCCCGATGTTCACCGTCTCGGCAACGCCGCCGATCTGATAGAGATCCCGGAGGTAGGCCGAGAGGTTGGGATAATCGGCGATGCGGCGGATATTGCATTTGAAATGGCCGACATAGACGGCATCGAAGCGGATAAGCGTCGTAAACAGCCGCCAGTCAGCCTCCGTCAAGCGATCTCCGAATAGATAGCGCTGCGTCGCCAGTCGCTCATCGAGCATGTCGAGGGTCTCGAAGAGGCGGAGTGCGTTTTCCTGATAGGCTTCCTGAGTCGTCGCAAAGCCGGCCTTGTAGACGCCGTTGTTCACCGTATCGTAGACACGCTCGTTCAATGCATCGATATCGGCCCGCAAGTCAGCAGGATAGAAAGCCGCCGTGGAGCCGGTCAGGCCGTCGAAGGCCGTGTTGAACATGCGGATGATTTCGGCCGATTCGTTGTTGACGATCGTGCCGGTCTGCTTGTCCCAGAGAACGGGAACGGTAACTCGGCCGGAATAATGCGGATCGGCCTTGACATAGACCTCCCAGAGTTTTGTCGCGCCGAAGAGATGGTCGATAGTGCCGCCATCCTGTCCTTTGAATTCCCAGCCGTTTTCAACCATCAGCGGGTCGACGATCGAGACGGAGATCAGCTCCTCCAGCTTCTTCAGCTTGCGGAAGATCAGGGTTCGATGCGCCCAGGGGCAGGCGAGTGACACGTAAAGATGATAGCGTCCGGCCTCTGCCTTGAAGCCGCCGGTGCCTGTCGGGCCGGCGCTGCCATCCGCGGTCACCCAGTTTCGAAACTGCGATGCAGCGCGCTTAAAATGACCCTTCGTCTCTTTGGTATCATACCAGACGTCATGCCAGACGCCGTTAACCAACATACCCATTGCTTCATCCTTCCGGAAAACTGCCGAAACTATAACTCTAGAGATACGGTATGCGCTCCGGATTTCGAGACGGCAAATGATGAACACTGTGTCATAGGTGCCCCTCGCGGGCTGATCGGGTGGTGTCGAGATCGAGATCTTGCATGAATGAACGGCAGGATACATTTTGCATTGGACGCGCCGGATATTTCCTGCTATCCGGCTTTTCACACTTTAAGGACCCCTTGTCATGAAAGTAACCAGAAGCCTGCGACGACGCCGATGATCTTGAACGCTCGATGAGCGCTTTCGGGAACAATATCGTCCGTCTACTGGTTTTTTGGGCTAATGTACAAGCACGATCTGGTCTACCTCACTGAGGATGCGTCGCACGACGCTGCTATCGAACTCATCAACGAAGAAGCTTTCGGTCCGGGGCGGTTTACCCGCGCTGCTGCTCGCATTCGCGAACAGGGGCCGCACGACCGGTCGCTGTCCTTCATCTGCACCGATGATGGCGAGACGATCGCCTCCGTGCGGATGACGCCGGTGCTGGCAGGATCGGTCAAGGGACATCTGCTTGGCCCGCTTGCCGTGCGCCCTTCGCACAAGAACAAGGGAATCGGCCGCGAGCTCGTGCGGATCGCGGTGGCGGCCGCGCAGCGCAAGGGATCGGAAGCCGTCATCCTGATCGGCGATCCGCCCTATTATTGCCCACTCGGTTTCGAAAAGGTCGCCTACAATGCACTGACCTTCCCGGGGCCGGTCGATCCCAACCGGGTGCTGGTCGTGCCGGTTGCCGGGGATACGCATGCGCGGCTGCAGGGTTCGATCATCTGGCGTGATGATTCCGCTGCGGCTATGGAAGCCGAAGACGATGAAGATCTGGATGATGTCATGCAGCTCACCGCGATCGCTGTCTAAGGCGCTATCAACGAAAAATTGCCATGCCTAATATCAGCGGGGCGACAGTCTCTTCTGCAGAAAGAACCGGCTGCGGCCAACGGGGAAATCCGGCAGTTCGCCGAAGATGGCGTAGCCCTGCCGCTGATAGGCTTTCAGCGCCTGCGGATTAAAGGTATCGATCCATGCGCCGAAACAGCCACGCGCGCTGGCTTCAGCTTCCGCCGCCTCCAAGAGCTTTCCGGCCATGCCCTGGCCGCGCAGGCTTTCCGGCACGAAAAGCCATTGGGTGAACAGCCATCCCCAGGCGGTGTAGCCGGATATGCCACCGATGGTCTTGCCCGCATCATCGCGGATCAGAACGGAGAGGGATTGCCGGCCGGACGGGCCGACATCAGCGGTGTTGAACGCCGTCAATCCCTCGCTGATAGCCGCGAGCTCGCTTTCCGATGGTGTATCGGTCACATCGATCTTCATAGTCACCGTCCTTCGCGCCACCATGTGGCGGAGAAAGCAAAAAGAAGGGCGGCGAGGCCGGCAAAGCCGGCAAAGAGCGGCAGAGTGTTGATACCCTTCAAGACGGTTTCGTCGGTCATGCGGATGGTCAGGCGCTGGTCGTCGGCAACGCGCACTGCGCCGCGCACCGGCAGGACCTGCGGCACCGTCACGCCGCCGTTCGCACCGTCGACGCGGGTGACGAGACCCTTGGTCTTCTGTGCGAGCGGTTTCAGTGTTTCGGTAGTCGAGATCATCGCCTTGAATTCCGGAGCATCGATGGCGCCGATATGGACCAGCGTCGACAGATTGCCGCTGGCGATCTGGTAGAGCCCGATCTCGCCCATATGCTTCTCCGCCTGATAAAGGCCCGGCTGCGTCTGCTTCAGCGGCAGGGTGTCCGTCTTGCCTGATGGCGTTTTGATCGTGGCGGGGCCGGGATCGTTGCCGATCGTCTGGCGCGTTACCTGCAGCGTGCGCCCGGCGGCATTGGCCGTCAGAGCTTCTTCTTCCAGCGCCGGCTCCTTGAGCAGCCAATGGGCAATGCGGCGGTAAAGCGACACATGCGGGCCGCCACCCTCGAAACCGCGCGCCCAGAGCCAGCCCTCATCGGAGAGCAGCATGGCGACACGCCCCTGGCCGACGCGGTTCAGCACCAGCAAGGGGCTATTATCAGCACCGACCATCACGGTCTGGCCCTGGGGCCTTTCGACATCGACGCTGCGGAACCAGCGGCCCCAATGCGGCGGCTCGGTTTCGGAGCCATCCAGCCCGCGCGTGACGGGGTGTTTCTTGCCCTGGTCCGACAGGCGCGGATAGAAGGCTTTTTCGATCATCTGACCTGTCGGCTCAGCCGGCAGCACCGAGGCAAGCGGCGTCAGCGCGATCGAACTGCCGCCGGCATGTTCGGGCCCGGCCGCGACCAGTAAGGCGCCGCCGTTTTCGACATATTGCGCCATGTAATCATAATAGATCGTCGGCAGGACGTTTTGACGGTCCTGATAGCGATCGAAAATGATCAGGTCGAAAGAGCTGATCTTGTCGACGAAAAGCTCGCGCGTCGGGAAGGCGATCAGCGACAATTCGTTGATCGGTGTGCCGTCCTGCTTGTCCGGCGGACGCAGGATGGTGAAGTGCACGAGATCGACCGAGGCGTCCGATTTCAACAGGTTGCGCCAGGCGCGCTCGCCGGCATGCGGTTCACCCGAAACGAGGAGAACGCGCATGTTCTGGCGGATGCCTTCGATCAGCTGGACCGTCTGATTGTTGATGCCGGTGACTTCGCCAGGCACTTCGGCGACCGCGAATTCGAGGACATTGTTGCCGGCGCGCGGCACCTTGAAGCTGAAGGGTGTGTCCTGGCCGGGCGTTGCCTGCAGCGTGGCAATCTCGTCGCCATTCATCTTGACCGTGACTGCTGCGGTCCCGCCCGGGCTCTTGCCGTCGTCGACGACCCGAAAGACCAGCTGCTGCTCATCATTGACGATGCCGAAGCGCGGGGCGCGCACGATCTCTATGCGGCGATCGAATTCGTCCGGCTTGCCTGTGATCAGCCCGTGGACGGGCGCGTCGAAGCCGAGCTGCTGATTGATGCCGGGAATGTCGTGGATCTGGCCGTCGGTCAGGAAAATGGCACCGCCGATCCGGGCCGGTGGCACGTCGGCGATCGACGAGGATAGCGCAGAGAAAAGCCGTGTCGACGGTGATTCCGATTCCGCCGGATCGCGGAATTCCACAATGCGCGGCTCGATGCGTGGGAATTGCGCCAGCCGATCCTTGAGCATCGCCAGAGCTTCGTCCGTCATTTTGGTACGTTCCGGCGTCTGCTGGCTCAAGCTGCGGTCGACGACGACAGGAACGATCGTCGTCAGCTGATCGCGATCTTCCTGCATCAGCACCGGGTTGGCGAGCGCCGCGAGCAGAGCAATACCTGCCAGGGCGCGTATCCAGCCGCCCCGCAAGCGCCTGTAGATCGCCAGCGCCGCGATGGCGAGCGTCAGCACCGCCAAAGCGGCAAGCACAGGCCAGGGGAGGAAGGGGGCAAAACCGATATTCATTTTATTGCCCCAAGCGCTGCAGGATATCAGGAACGTGGACGTGATCGGACTTATAATTTCCGGTCAGCATGTACATCATGATGTTGACGCCCGTGCGGTAGGCATATTCGCGCTGGGTTTCGTCCGGAGGGACGGTCGGCAGCAGCGGCGAGCCATTGTCGCCGACGGCCCAGGCGCCGGCAAAATCATTGCCCGTGATCATGATCGGCGTCACTCCGTCGGAGGTGGCGACCGCATTCGCATCGCGACGCGCATCCTGACGCGCTTCCACCCAGAGCGGGCTGTCGGCATAGCGGCCGGGGAAGCTCGACAGGAGGTAGAAGGACTTGGTCAGCACATGGCCCGCGGGCACCGGCTCCAGGGGCGGGATGTCGAGATTGGCAAGAATTTGCTGCAGCCGCTGGCCGTTCGGGCTTGGCGACGAAGTGTCGCCCATCGTGTCGATGGCGTCACGCGTGTCGAAGAGCACCGTTCCGCCGTTGCGCATATAGGCGTCGATGCGATTGATGGCGTCGTTGGACGGCATCGGCGCCGTTGCAGAAATCGGCCAGTAGATCAGCGGATAGAAGGCGAGTTCATCCTTTGCAAGATCCACACCGACCGGCGGGCCGGGTTCGAGCGTTGTTCGATAGGTGAGATAGTCGGAGAGGCCTGCAAGCCCCCGCTCCGAAATGTGATCGACATCCGTTTCGCCGGTGACGACAAAGGCGAGATGCGTCTTGTCCAGCCGCGAGAAGATGGCGTCGTCGCCCGGTTTGGAATCGTCGGCCAGAGCATTTGCTGGATGAAGGAACATGGCGAGCGAGGCGGCCAACAGCAGCATTGCCGCGCCGCCCGCAATCGTCTTGGCCGATCTGCCTAGGCGCGGGAAGGCGCCGTTCATGAATAGGACGATGATGCTGTCGGCCAGCAGCAGCAGGAAGGCGAAGGTGAAGAGGATCGGCTTCGCGGACCAGGCCTCGCCGCCGATCAGGCCTTCTCGTGCGACCGCCCCCGCTGCCGAGGTATCCAGCGGCTTGAGCGCTGCGCCGCTCGGAAGGGTATTGAGCGCGCTGAAGCCCTCTTCGGAACCATAGAGGCCGGGCGGGTTGTCGAAACTTGCGACTGCGGCTCCTTTGTTGTTTGGTTCCAACGGGCGTGCGCTGCCGATCTCGCTGGTCAACACGCCCTTGGCGGTCAGAAGCCGGTAGGGTGGCATTGCTTCGCTTGCCTTGGCAGCCCCTTGGCTCGACGCGACGCCGCCGGCGCGCGACAGCTGGACGATACGGCGCAGCATCTCGACGAAATTGCCAGATATCGGCAGATCGGACCATTGCGGCTCGGCGCTGACATGGAAGAGTACGATGCGGCCGGCCTGCATCTGCTTTTCCGTGACGAGCGGCGTGCCATCGGCAAGGCTCGCCCAGGTGCGCTCGGCCAGATCCGGCGTCGGCTCGGCCAGAACCTGCCGCTTGATCAGGACATCATTCGGCTTCGGCATGCCGGCGAAGGGACCGAACGACGGAAAATCGGCAAGCGGCTGCGGTTCGGCCCAGGAAAGAGCGCCACCGAATGTACGTTCGCCCTGCCGCAATGTAACCGGGACCAACGGATCGTCGGCGGGAGCTGCGGCGAGGCGCGGTCCGGCGAAGCGGACGAGCGTGCCGCCACTCTCGATCCACTTCTGCAGCGGCGCATAGGTTTCCTGCGGCAGGCGGCCGACATCGGCCATGATGATGACGGAGGGATTGCCCGCGAGCAATTGGGGGATTGACTTTGCGAGATCGGCGCTGTTGGGCTGCGTCAGATCGGCATAGGGCTGAAGAGCGCGCTGGATATAGTAGAGTGGCGACAGAATCGGCTGGAACTCGTCGGCGGCTTGTCCGGAGAGGAGCGCCACCCGGCGGCGCCGAAACCCGTCGTCCAGCAAATAGACGCTGCCGGCGCTTGCCTGGCGGTCGATGCTGATGCGGGCGAAATCATTGCGCATTTCGAAGGGCGCGGCAATGGAGCCGGTCGCAACCGTTTGCCCGCCCGTGAAATCGAGCGAACCGGCGGCGATCGGCCGTCCCTGATTGTCCTGCGCCGTCAGTCCGAGGCGCATCGGGCCGCTGCCGTTCAGTCGTGTTGCCGTAACGGTCATGTTGCTGGCGGTATTGGCTGCGCCCGTGAGCGCGACGACATCGCGGCCATCGCCCTCGATGAGCCTTAGCTCACTCGGCTGCAGGGCGGCGAGGCGGCTGACGATATCGTCCTTGTCCTTGCTCTCTATACCGTCGGAGAGGAAGGCGACAGTGCCGGGCTTGCTGCCGTTGAGCGCCGCTTTCACTGCTTCGGCGGCGCGTTGCCGATCCGGCACCAGTGGTCGGGGGTTTATTGCATGCAGCTTGTCGCGGGCCGATGTCGCGGCACCCGGCGTCGCGTCATTGCCCTGTTCGGCGGTGAAGGCGATTGAGACCGGAATGCTCTTGGCGTCGGCATCGTCGATCAGCGCGTCCGCCGTGCGCACACGGCGTTCCCAATCCGAAATGCTCGCCCAGCTATTGTCGATCATCAGCACCAGCGGGCCGCTGCTAGAGAGCGTGTTGGTGCGCGGATTGAACATCGGATTGGCGATGGCGAGGATGACGAGGGCGGCCAGCAGCATGCGCAGCAGCGTCAGCCACCACGGGCTGCGGGCCGGGGTTTCCTCGCGCTTGAGGATGCTCGCCAGAATGCGGAGCGGCGGGAACACTTCGGTTCGCGGCTGCGGCGGGGTCAGGCGCAGCAGCCACCAGATCGCAGGAAGCAGAATGAGCGCAGCCAGGATGGCCGGTGATGCGAATGCAAAGGAGAGACCGCTCATGGCTGGCCTCCAGACGCGACCCTTGCGGGCATGCCTGAGAGATACATATGCACGGCGACCAAGGCTTCGGAAGCCAGCCGGTCGGTGCGGTGGCTGACGAAGGTCCAGCCGAGATGGCGCAGCGACTGGCCGAGATTTTCGCGTCGCGCCAGATAGGCGCGCTGATAGTCTTCACGCAAGTTTTCCGCGCGGCCGGCGATCAGCTTCGAGCCCGTTTCGGGATCGCTGAATTCGGTGCGCCCGCTATAGGGAAATAGTTCTTCGGCGGGGTCGGCAATCTCGATCACGTGACCGCGCAAGCCGCGGCGGGCCAAGGGTCCGATCCTGCCCATGACGCTATCTGCATCGTCGAGAAAATCGCCGATCAGCACGATATCGCTCCAGCCGCGAATCATCGCCGTCTGCGGCAAGCCGCCTTCGAGCGGGGTATGCATCAGGGCTGCAGCCAGACGCTCGGCGGCGTTGCGGGTCGAAACCGGCTCCATGATGCCCGGGCAGCCGATGCGCTCGCCGGAGCGGGACAGGATTTCCGCCAGCGCCAGCATGATGACAAGTGCACGGCCTTCCTTGGACACATGGCCATAGGTCGACTTATACATCATCGATGGCGACAGATCGGCCCAGAGCCAGATCGTATGCGCGGCTTCCCATTCATGATCTCGGATATAGGTATGATCGTCGCGCGCCGAGCGCCGCCAGTCGATGCGCGAAAGGCTTTCGCCTTCGGTATAGGGGCGGAACTGCCAGAAATTCTCGCCGATGCCGCGCTTGCGCCGGCCGTGCCATCCGGCGATGACCGTGTTGGCGATGCGCTTGGCTTCGACAAGGCAATCCGGCACGAGGGCGGCGCGGCTGCGGGCTCGGGAGAGGGCATCATTGCCTAAGGTCGGTCTGACGGTCTGTCCGATGGATGCCACGCGCTATACTCTCCTCGACATCCGGGTCACGACTTCGACTGCTTGACCAGCCCTGAAATGACATCGCGCACGGACATGCCTTCGGCGCGAGCTGCAAAAGTCAGCGCCATACGGTGTTCCAGCACGGGCTCGGCGAGCGCATGAATGTCGTCGATCGACGGCGCAAGCCGGCCCTCGTAAAGGGCGCGGGCACGGGCGCAGAGCATCATCGCCTGGCCGGCACGCGGGCCTGGACCCCAGGCGACATGCTTGTCTGTGGAGGCATTGCCCTGGCCCGGGCGGGCCGAACGCACGAGCGACAGGATTGTATCCACGACGCCGTCGCTGACGGGCATCTGGCGGATGAGTTGCTGGATTTCCAGCAAGCGTTCGGCGTCGATGACCGCCTGCGGCGTTGCCTCGCTCAAGCCCGTGGTTTCGAGCAGGATGCGGCGCTCGTCGGCAAGTTCGGGATAATCGACATCGACCTGCAGCAGGAAACGGTCCAGCTGGGCTTCCGGCAGCGGGTAGGTGCCTTCCTGCTCCAGCGGGTTCTGCGTGGCGAGAACGTGGAAGGGGGCAGGTAGGTCGTAACGCTGGCCGGCGATGGTGACGTGATATTCCTGCATGGACTGCAGAAGGGCGGACTGCGTGCGCGGCGAGGCGCGGTTGATTTCGTCGGCCATCAGCAATTGCGCGAAGACCGGACCCTTGACGAAACGGAAGGAGCGGCGGCCGGTCTCATCCTGGTCCATGACTTCGGAACCGAGAATATCCGAGGGCATGAGGTCCGGTGTGAACTGAACGCGATTGGAGGCAAGGCCGAGGACTGCGCCGAGCGTGGTCACGAGCTTCGTCTTGGCAAGACCCGGCACGCCGACCAGCAGGGCATGACCGCCGGCAAGCACGGCCAGCAGCGTGTTTTCCACGACGCTTTCCTGGCCGAAAATGACCTTCGATACCTCCTGGCGAATGGTGGCGATATCGCCCAGTGCCTTTTCGGCTGAGGCGATGATGGCCTGCTCGTCGAGGCTCGTTTCGGTCGATTTGATCATGCCCATTTGCGTCTCCAATGGCAGAAAAACGGTGCGCGCGATTCGCAGTCGTTACACATTTGCCTCATAATCAATACAACTTATCGCCAGCAAGACCGCTGACAAGCACGTTTCAAATGACTATCTCGTGAGAACTGTCATATTCCTGACTAACGACCAACCGGGACAGAAGAATGGCAACCGAGGAAATCAGGACAACGGGCGACGCCGCAAGCCTCGCGGCGCTGATTTCGCGCGCGGCCGGCGATAGCGGCGGCTCTAAGAAGGGCCTGCCGCCAGTCGATCGCTGGAATCCGCCATTCTGCGGCGATATCGACATGGAGATCCGCGCCGATGGCACCTGGTTCTATCTTGGCACACCGATCGGCCGCGCGCCTTTAGTGCGGCTGTTTTCCACAGTGCTGCGCAAGGACGAGGATGGAAAGACCTATCTCGTCACGCCTGTGGAAAAGGTGGGCATTCGCGTCGTCGACGCGCCGTTCGTGGCCGTCGAGATGAGCGTGACGGAGCGTGAGGGCAGACGGGTGCTGACCTTCCGCACGAATGTCGGCGATGTCGTCGAGGCGGGCAGGGACCATCCGATCCGCTTCGTCATACGCGGCGAGAACGACGAGCTGAAGCCTTATCTGCATGTCCGCGGGCGGCTCGAGGCTCTGGTGACGCGTGCGGTCATGTACGATCTCATCGAGCTTGGTGAGCCCGTCGTGATTGCCGGGCGGGAGATCTTCTGCGTGCGTTCTGGCAGCTCTATCTTTCCCGTCATGCCGGTTGCCGAACTGGATGCGCTTACTCGATGAATGAATTTCCCCTCTATTCCGCGGATGAATTCCGCCGTCGCGCCCTCCATCAGAGTGGTGGGCCGGTGGAGCTTGCCTGGCGCGATCATGGCGATCATCTCCTCAATCCCGAGACCATATCGCAGGTTGCGGACCTGAAGCTCAAGGATGCCGCCGTGCTCGTGCCTGTTGTCGACAGCGGCGACGATGCCAGGGTCATTTTTACCCTCCGGACATCGACGCTCCGCAAGCATTCCGGCCAGATCGCCTTTCCGGGCGGGGCCATCGATCCGGAAGACGCGTCGCCGGAAATGGCGGCGGTGCGTGAAGCTGGCGAGGAAATCGGGCTCGCCGACATCTTCATCGAACCGGTGGCGCGGCTGCCGCATTATCTGGCGGCTACCGGCTTTCGCATCACACCCATTCTCGCCGTGGTGAAGCCGGGCTTTCATCTGGCTCTCAATCCGACGGAGGTGGAAGATGCCTTCGAGGTGCCGCTCTCCTTCTTGATGGACCCTGACCATCATGTGACCGATACGATGCTCTGGCAGGGAAGCGAACGCCATTTCTACCGCATGCCCTATGGGCAGCGCATGATCTGGGGCATTACCGCGGGTATCGTCCGAACGCTTTATGAAAGGCTCTATACATGACGTCCGTTGCCGATGAGGCCTGGTTTCGCGATGAGGCATTGCAGCGAGTGCTGGCGCTGCTCAATGCCGATGGCGGCGAGGGGCGCGTGGTCGGTGGTGCCGTCCGCAACAGTCTGATGGGGCTGCCCGTTGCCGATATCGACATAGCGACGACCCTCCGGCCGGAAACGGTCGTGGAAAGAGCAGAGGCGGCCGGGATCAAGGCGGTGCCGACCGGCATTGCGCATGGCACGGTTACCTTAGTCATCGATGGAAAACCGTTCGAAATCACCACCTTGCGGCGTGATGTTGAAACGGATGGGCGGCGCGCCGTAGTGGCCTTCAGCCGGGATTGGCAGGCCGATGCCGAGCGACGAGACCTGACGATCAATGCGCTCTATGCATCCGCTGATGGCGAGGTCGTAGATCTCGTCGGCGGGCTTGCCGATCTGGAACGCCGCAACATTCGCTTCATCGGCGATGCGGCGACGCGGATTGCCGAGGATCATTTGCGCATCCTGCGCTTCTTCCGTTTCTTTGCCTATTACGGCAGCGGCCGTCCTGATGCGGATGGTTTGCGCGCCTGTGCTGCTGCAAAATCAAAGATTTCAACACTCTCGGCCGAGCGTGTCTGGTCCGAAATTAAGAAGCTGCTGGCGGCACCGGATCCGGGCAGGGCGCTACTCTGGATGCGCCAGATTGGTATTTTGACCGAGGTGCTGCCGGAAACCGAGAAATGGGGGATCGATGCTATTCCCGGGCTGATTGCCGCCGAACAGGCTCTCGGTTGGCCGCCGGAACCTCTGCTTCGTCTTGCGGCCATTGTGCCGCCCGATGCGGCAAGGCTCGCCAAACTTGCCGAGCGCCTGCGCCTCTCGAAAGCGGAAGGGGCTTATCTGCAAGCCTGGGCGAATGCGCCAATCGTCAAGGACGATATTTCGGACGCGGCCTTCGATCGCCTGCTTTATCGCCATGATCCGACCGGCATCGCGGTTCGCCTGAAGCTGGCGCTAGCCGTTGCCCGCAGTAAGGCGGAGGGCGATTTCGAGGAGATGGCGCGCGTAGCTCGGCTCGGGAAATTGCTGAAACGGGCGGCAAACTGGAAGAAGCCCACTTTTCCGCTCAATGGCGCGGATGCGCTTGCTGCGGGGGTCGATGCGGGACCGCGCGTGGGCGAGCTTCTTGGTAAACTTGAGCAGGAATGGCTCGACGGGAATTTTACGATGAACCGGGCGAGCCTACTCGCCCGACTCAAGGATTTGGCCAATGCCTGATAATGAGGCCTAATTGGCGCTGACTGCCCGGTCCGCCAATCAGGCCGCGTTGGCTTCGTCGCGAATCCGGGCCTTGATATTGTCGACCATGTTTTCGCGGATGATGGTTTCGCCATGCGCTTCGCGCATGTGCTCGACGGCGCGACGGACCACCTCGGCGTCATCCTTGGCGCGGGTGTGCCAGGCGCAACCGGGCACGAGCGTACCACATTCGAACAGTCGCATATCTTCCTCCTCATCTTTCAACGGCTTCTCGCCCAAAAACGACCTGAAGGCCTAAACGCAACGAACGAGAAAAGGTTTCTGCCGTCCGGCAAGTCTCCCGCTTGCCGGCGGCTCTTCCGGACATCAATCCGGCATTGCCCAGGATTTGAAGCAATCCGACGATTGATATCGGGTGATTGGCGGCTGCCTGGCCGAACGATCGGCCGCGAAACGGGCGATATCGCTCGGAGATTTGCCTGCCAATTGCATCCTTACCTGCTCTATGAAACAGGAGAGGGGTAGGTCGGACCCGCTCCGGGTCCGCATATCCTCGGCCAGTCGGATGATAAACTCCGGACTATCGACTGTGCGCGAAAGTTTCTGTTCTTTCGAAGCTTGTGCGACTTGTTTCTCTGCTGCCATTACAACCTCCTCCGATTGAAACGAGCATTAGATCACTTAGGCACTCCTCCCGCCGATTTCAGGACACTGTCCGATCATTTAATGTTGAACGTCTCAAGCGCATCGGGATCCTTTAGATTCGTTGCGCTTGAAGTTCGAAGCTCACCCTGCGTCGTTGTCGCAAAATCGCCGCCTGCTTTTGCGCGACGTATCTTAAGGCCAGCGCACCACCGGCGGCAGAGACGATAGGATCGACTCCACGTTGCCGCCCGTCTTCAGTCCAAATATTGTACCCCTATCGTACAGCAAATTGAACTCCACATAACGTCCGCGGCGAATTAATTGTTCGTCGCGATCTTCTTCCGACCATGTTTCGTTGAAATTGGAGCGGACGATCCGCGGATAGACCATTGCGAAGGCGCGGCCGACGTCGCGGGTGAAGGCGAAATCGGCATTCCAGCCGCCGGATTCTTCCGGCGAATGCAGCCAATCGAAGAAGATGCCGCCAATGCCGCGCGGCTCGTTGCGATGCTTCAGGAAGAAATATTCGTCGCACCAGCTCTTGTAGCGCTGGTAGTCGGCGACGGCGTGGCGGTCGCAGACGATCTGCATGGCGCGGTGGAAGAGGGCGCTGTCGGGATCTTCCTGGGTGCGGCGTCGATCGAGCACCGGCGTCAGGTCGGCGCCGCCGCCGAACCACTGGCTCGTCGTCACTACCATGCGGGTGTTCATATGCACGGTCGGCACGTTCGGGTTGACGGGATGGGCAATCAGCGACAGTCCTGAAGCCCAAAAGCGCGGATCTTCCTCGGCGCCAGGAATCTGGCTGCGAAAGTCGGGAGAGAATTCGCCATAGACCGTCGAGGTGTGGACGCCGACCTTCTCGAAGACGCGGCCCTCCATCATCGACATGCGGCCGCCGCCGCCCTGGCCCTTGTCCCTCTGCCAGTCCTTGGCGACGAAGCGGCCAGGTTGCTGGTCGGAAAGGGGGCCGGTCAGCTCGTTTTCCAGCTGCTCGAACTCCGCGCAGATCGTATCGCGCAGGCCTTCGAACCAGTGTCGCGCTGCCTCTTTCTTTTCTTCAATATCCTCGGGTAATCCCTTGGGAAGATTGGGTCGTTCCATTCACGCTCTCCGACGGTGCGAGCAGCCGGCGGCCCGCGATTCGCACCGTATGTATCGTGATTTGGAATATCAGCAAGATTGCGGCGCAGCCAGTGCAGCAACGTCGCAGGAGAATCGACTCGCAAATTTCACAATGCGGTATTATGTTCCCTCTCTCAAAGGCGAGGTTTTATCATGAGGATACCCGGACCGCCGCCCCTGGATGGGTTGAGAAACAGAATATTCCGTTACCGGCAGGACCATCCGACCGGCGGAAAGAGCGAATTCGTTCGCGAGACCTTTTGTCTCAGTCGCCCGGAAGCGCGCGAAAAGGCGCGTGAATGGTTCAACGAATTCCCGAAAGCGGCCTATTGGACCGAAGTCGAAAGCTGGCGTCAGGTCGACGGCGACCGCATCGAATTCACCATGCGGCGCCTGCCATCGGCGGACTGAACTGAACGACATGGCACCCGCGTCGACGGGTGCTGGCTCTCGAAGTGTGTTCCCGTTTCTCGGAGGCGGGCTGGCGATTGGTCACGCGCTCAATGCTGCATGGTCGGTGGCGGCTCATCCGACGGGCCGAACGCGGGCGGCTGAGTGCTTGGCATGGGCATCGCGGAGAAAGCTTTCTTGACCTTCTCGATCGCAGTCGCATTGCCGCCGGTCGAAGGTGAGGGAGACTTTGTCACCGGTATCGCCGCCCGTTCGGCCGCGGCACCGAGCTTTGCAGCTTGGTGTTCTCCAGCTTTCTGATCTTCGGCGATGGGTGATGCCGCAAGAATTTCCATCAGCGTGATGGTCACCGGCAGGTGGCCGCCTAAGTCGGTGTTCGTGTGATGCCATGCATGCGCGACGCGCCGATCGGCGTGGATGAACCGGCGGGAATTGATCTCGCCGAACCAGTCCCACTCGCCCATGACATCGATGACATCGTTGAATACCGGAGGCATCGCGATGCGCGCACCGATCGTCACGATCTTAGTATGCCGCGCCAGCTCAGCAACTCGTCCTTTATCCTGCTTCGAGAGGTTATGCAGTGCGGCAGACAGCACGAGGTTTCCCTTGGAGTGGCCCGTCAGCAGAGGGAAGGAGAGGCGGGGATCGGCAAGAAGCGCCTGCACGGTTCTCGTGTCGAGGCTGCTGCGAGCCGCTGCCGTCTCAGCCTGTGCTCCGAACCTAGGGCGACCGGCAAGGTCGTCCAAGCTTTCAAGCAGTGGCCGCAGCCCCCTCAAATGACCGAAGAAAAACGATCCGCCGAAGGCTTCGGTGATGGCGTCGGCTATGCCATAGCCGGAGACGACGACTGCGACTGGTGCGTCGATCGCATCGGCCACGTTGCGGGCAAAGGCGGCTGCCCCGAGCGCGGAACCGCCGATGCCGGCGACTGCGAGCGCCCGGGCATTGCGGCCGCCGCGCAGGACGAATTCATCGATGGTTTCGCAGAGTGTGAGTGCTCCAAGACCGCTTGGCGGAATGAGCATGATCGCGCCTTCGGCGGCGAGCGAGTCACTGATATAGAAGGCTTCCTCGGGTGTGATGACCTTGACGTCGTAGAACAGCGCATCGAGAGCGAGGTTGCGCTGGCGGAGGCCCTCAAGCGCGAGGTTGCGCAAAGGGGAGTGCTGGAGCCGTTCGGGGAGGCTCAATGTACGTGCAAACTGCGTAAGGGAAAGCGTGAATGCCGTCTGGAACATGGGTCACCTCGCCAAGGCTGCCTGAGTTAGAGCATTCCAGAGCGAAGCTTCTCACACTTTATCCGGCGTGCCAACGCCTATTCGGGTGCGACATTCAGGCCAGGTGCGGCCCTAGTGCGGTAAGCGGCGGCCATTGCGTTTGCCGCAAGGCTTCACCCGAAATCATGGCCGCCGACATCGCGACATTGATGGAGCGCTGGCCCTCGACCATGGGGATCAGGATGCGGCCATCGGCCTTTTCATGCACATGCTCCGGCACGCCGGCGCTTTCGCGGCCGAAGAGGAGAATATCGTCGTCGTGGTAAGTAAAGTCCGTATAGCGCTGCGCCGCTTTCGTCGAGGCCAGCACCAACCGCCGTCCGCTTTCCTGTCTCCATACCTCGAAGCGTTCCCAGTTGACGTGCCTAATCAGGGTGACCGCGGCAAGGTAATCCATGCCGGCGCGCTTCAGATTGCGGTCGGATATGTCGAAGCCGGCCGGTTCGATGATGTCGACGCCGAGGCCGAGGCAGGCCGCAAGCCGCAGGATCGTGCCGGTGTTGCCGGGAATGTCGGGTTGGTAAAGGGCGATGCGCAGTTTTGTCATATGGTGCCTCTAGCGAAATCGTCCGGATTTGTCTCAGGTTTTTCGAGCGCTCTTCATTTCCGTGATGTCTCCCATAAAGAGAATTGAAGGTTTCAGCCCATTTTTCAGGCATATTTCGCTTTTCAAACAGGAAAAGTCGCGCTAAAAGACGGGCGCTCTACAACTTGCGAAAGAAGGAGGCTCAGATGGATATCTTGTTTGTGATGATGCGCCTCCGTGCCGTGAACCCACGGATTTGACGAGCGCTACAAGGCGCGTATTCGCAAGTACCCCCCTTCTTTAAGTCATTGCGCGGCCACCATGGCCTCGTCGTTTTACCACCCGACCACCATATGAATCTGCGATCTTTCAGCGCAGTGGGTCGTCGAAGGGTCGAGTCTTTGGAGCATGTCCATGTTTAGCTGGTTCGAACGCCGACTAAATCCATTTCCGAGCGAGGTGCCGGATACGCCGCCACGCGGCCTCTTCGCCTTCTGCTGGCATTATTCCAAGCCGGCCCTGCCGTGGCTGATCGCCATGAGCATCCTCACCATGTCGATCGCGATCGGCGAGGTGGCGCTGTTCCAGTTCCTCGGCGATATCGTCGACTGGCTGACACATGCGGATAAGGCGACCTTCCTGCAGACGGAATGGCACAAGCTTTTCTGGATGGGCGCGATGGTGCTGATCGGCTTGCCGGCTGCGGCGATCCTAGACAGCTTCATCATGCACCAGGTGCTGCTCGGCAACTATCCTATGATCGCGCGCTGGCAGATGCACCGCTTCCTGCTGCGCCACAGCATGACTTTTTTCGCCAATGAGTTTGCAGGCCGCGTCGCCACCAAGGTGATGCAGACCTCGCTTGCCGTGCGCGAAACGGTCATGAAGATCCTCGACGTCTTCGTCTACGTGTTCACGTACTTCCTGTCGATGATCCTTGTCATCGCGGCAGCCGACTGGCGGCTGATGATTCCGATCCTGGTCTGGCTCGGTGTCTATGTCGCCATCGTCGCCTATTTCGTGCCGGTGCTGCGCAAGATCGCCGCGCAGCAGGCCGATGCGCGCTCGATGATGACGGGCCGCGTGGTCGACAGCTATACCAACATCGCGACGGTGAAGCTGTTCTCGCATGCGGGCCGCGAAGAGACATATGCCAGGGCCGGTATGGAGGAATTCCTCAATACCGTGCACAAGCAGATGCGCAAGGTGACGCTGTTCCACGCCTCGGTCTATTTCAACAACTGCGCGGCGCTATTCATCGTCTCGGCTCTGTCGATCTGGTTCTGGCTCAGCGGCTCGATCTCGGTCGGCTCCATCGCCATTGCCATCGGCCTTGCGATGCGCGTCAACGGCATGTCGCAATGGGTGATGTGGGAGGTCTCCGCGCTCTTCGAAAACATCGGCACCGTCTACGACGGCATGGAGATGATGTCGAAGCCGCATGATATCGTCGACAAGCCGGCAGCATCGCCGATCGTTGCCAAGCAGGGTGCGATCCGCTTCGAGCACATTCGCTTCCATTACGGCAAGGCGAAGGGTGTCATGGAGGATCTGACCCTCGATATCCGCGCGGGCGAAAAGGTCGGCCTGGTCGGCCGTTCGGGCGCCGGCAAGACGACGCTGATGAACCTGCTGCTGCGCTTCTACGATCTGGAGAGCGGCCGCATCACCATCGACGGCCACGATATCGCAGGCGTCACGCAGGACAGCCTTCGCTCCATGATCGGCGTGGTGACGCAGGACACATCGCTGCTGCACCGCTCTATCCGCGACAACATCGCCTACGGCCGTCCGGAGGCGACCGACGAGGAAATCATCCAGGCGGCCAAGCGCGCCAATGCCTGGGACTTCATCGAAGGTCTGGTCGATATGCACGGCCGCACAGGGCTCGATGCGCAGGTCGGCGAGCGAGGCGTGAAACTGTCAGGCGGCCAGAGGCAGCGCGTCGCGATCGCCCGTGTCTTTCTGAAGGACGCGCCGATCCTGGTGCTCGACGAGGCAACCTCGGCGCTCGATTCCGAAGTGGAAGCGGCGATCCAGGAAAACCTCTTCGCGCTGATGCACGGCAAGACGGTGATTGCCATCGCCCACCGCCTGTCGACGCTGACCGAGATGGACCGTCTCGTCGTTCTCGACAAGGGCCGGATCATCGAGATGGGCACGCATCAGGAACTGGTCCAGGAGGGCGGTATCTACGCCGAGCTCTGGAGCAGGCAGTCCGGTGGCTTCCTCGCCGACCACGAAGAGGTCGAGGCGGCAGCGCAATAATGAACCGAAGAGCTGGGGCGCCACGGCGCCCCAGCTGCTATTTTCCTAAGCGACCATTTTCCAAAAATCCAAAATCTAACAAAGAAGTCTGGAAGGCAACACGCTAACGGCTCGCAAGGGCAAGCTGCGCTGCGAGCACTCCGAATGCGGTCGCGAAGCTTCTGCGCATCCACGACTGAACAGTCGGATTTGAGACGATATGGCGGCGCAGGTAGGCCGCGAACACACCATAGGCTGCGAAAATGATGAAGGTGAGCGCCATGAAGACCAGGCTGAGCTTCAGCATCAGCATGATCGGACTTGTCTGATCCGGCGTCACGAATTGAGGCAGGAAAGCGAAGAAGAAGATCGACAATTTCGGATTGAGCAGGTTGATCAGGATCGCCGAGCCAATCACCTGCCGCGTACTCCTGTCGGTCGGTGCGCCGTCGACACGCAAAACACCTCGTTCTCGAAACATCGACCAGGCCATATAAAGCAGATAGGCGACCCCGAGCCATTTGAGGGCTTGAAATGCCATCGCGCTGGCGTGCAGAAGTGCGGCAAGGCCGCTTATCGCGGCGAGCAAATGCGGGATGATGCCAAGCGTGCAGCCGAGCGCGGCGACCACACTTGCCCTTATGCCACCCGACAATCCGGCCGCAAGCGTGTAGATTGCGCCAGTGCCGGGAGACGCCACGATGATGAGCGTCGTTATCAGAAACTCCATGCTCATATGATTGCCCTCAGGACAGAGTGATATTTTTGTGCGGCGGAAGCCCGATCGGACCGTTCGTTGCGGGGCAGCTGCCGACGGATGACGGAGGCCGTTGATGCGTCGCGTCGATGTGTGGGGAAATGGCAAGCATGGATCCCTCTCGATGATGGCCTGAAGCAATATCGAGGTGTCGTGTTCTCGGGTCTTGAATGAAATTGCGGGTCGGTCGCTATTCCAGCTCATCGTCTTATTCAACCTAACGAAAATGTAACTTTTGTCGCAGCCTCTCTTTACTTTCCGGACGCACCGAAATTCCCTATATCGCTGGCATGCTCATCCGTTCCGTGTTCCGTCTGTTCGAGACCTG
Organism: Martinezella sp. CNPSo 3732; assembly: GCF_057784515.1. Taxonomy (NCBI): domain Bacteria; kingdom Pseudomonadati; phylum Pseudomonadota; class Alphaproteobacteria; order Hyphomicrobiales; family Rhizobiaceae; genus Martinezella; species Martinezella sp. CNPSo 3732. The sequence continues at coordinate 395,328 of NZ_JBXSOO010000003.1, read as the reverse complement.
GATTGATCCTTACTATCGCAGCGGCGATCTTCGGCCGCCGCGGTCGCTCGGTGCCTTCATCTGGTACTATGTTGGTCAGGCCAAAGGACCCTTCCTGGCGATGGCGGCACTCGGCGGCGCGGTCGCCATGCTCGAGGCGGCGTTGTTCTGGTTCGTCGGGCATCTCGTCGACATCCTCGACAAGGTGAAACCGGGTGGGGGATGGTCAGGGCTGCTTGCCGGCCATGGCGCGGCGCTGGTCGGCATGGTTTTCGTCGTACTCGTAGTGCGGTTCGTGGTCGTCAGCCTCGGCGCGTTGGTCGAGGAACAGGTGGTCGTGCCGGGGTTTCTCAATCTCGTGCGCTGGCAGGCCTATCGGCATGTGGCGAGGCAATCCGTCGAATTCTTCCAGAATGATTTTTCCGGCCGTGTTGTCACCAAGGTCTGGTCGGCGGGGCAGGCGACGGGCGATCTCGTCGTCTCGCTGCTGCAGGTCGTCTGGTTCATCATCATCTATGCGGTCTCCACCATCGCGCTGGTCGGCGGGCTGGATTGGCGGCTGGCGCTGGTAATCGCGGTCTGGATCGGCGTCTTCTCTCTGCTTGCGCGATATTTCGTGCCGCGCATCCGTCGGCATGCGCGCAATGCAGCCGAGGCCTCCTCGATGCTGAATGGTCGCATGGTCGATGCCTACGCCAATATTCAGACGCTGAAGCTCTTCGGGCGGGAGGAGCAGAACGACCATTACATCCGCAATGGTTTCGACCGCTTCCAGGCGGCTGTCATGCCGTTCACGCGATTGTTGACTGGCGTGCGCTCATCGCTGGCGCTGCTGTCAGGCGTCATGATCACCACGATCGGCGCGCTCGCGGTTCATCTCTGGCTGGCGGGTGAAATCTCGACTGGAGGCGTCGCCTTCACGCTCAGCATGGTGTTGCGCCTGAACATGCTCTTCGGCCGGATGATGTCGCAGTTCAATGCCATCATGCGCAATCTCGGCACCATCCAGAATTCGGCCGAAATGATCTCCGAGCCTATCGGTCTGGTCGATCGGCCTGATGCCAAGGATCTGGTCGTCACCGGACCTGAAATTCGTTTCGACAATGTAACGTTTCACTATGGGCGCGGCGGCGGCATCATCGGCAATTTCTCTCTCGACATACGCGCGGGAGAAAAGGTCGGCATCGTCGGCCGCTCCGGAGCAGGCAAGACGACGCTCGTCAACCTGTTGCTGCGCTTCTACGATCTGGAGGGCGGCCGCATCCTGATCGACGGACAGGATATCGCCGCCATCAGGCAGGAGTCGCTGCGTAGCGCGATCGGCATGGTGACACAGGACACCGCTCTCCTCAATCGCTCCATCCGCGATAATATCCTCTTCGGTCGACCCGACGCCAGCGACGAGCAGATGGTGGAGGCGGCCCGGCGGGCGGAGGCAGATCGCTTCATCACCGCTCTCGAGGATCAGAAGGGGCGCACCGCCTATGCCGCCCATGTCGGCGAACGCGGCGTCAAGCTTTCAGGCGGCCAACGCCAGCGCATTGCGATCGCGCGCGTCATGCTGAAGAACGCGCCCATTCTCGTGCTCGACGAGGCGACGTCGGCGCTGGATTCGGAAGTCGAAGCCGTGCTGCAGTCCAATCTCGATGGGCTGATGGAGGGCAAGACCGTGCTTGCGATCGCGCACCGGCTGTCGACCATCGCCAAGCTCGACCGGCTTGTCGTCATCGACAAGGGCGAGATCATCGAGGAGGGGACGCATGACGAGCTGATCGCGCGGGACGGCCTCTATTCCGAGCTCTGGGCACGCCAGTCCGGCGGTTTCATTGCGGCGGATGCCGATTGAGCCACCCTGAAACCCGCCGGATCATTGCTGCCGAGGCATGCTGAACTCCGTCATGAGGCCGAAATGGTTCGAGCCCATGGCGTCGCGGATCTGTTTCACGGATATCAGCCGAAGCGGCGCGCGGGCAAAGACGTGATCGATGGTGATCCCATAGGCTCCAGCAGCAATCGGCCATGTGGCGGGCTCGGGAAAGGCATGGCGAAGGCCGGTTGCCGCCAGGAAATCGCGCATGTCGGGCGTGATGACCGAAGCGTTGAAATCTCCTGCGACTATCAACGGCCCTTTCACGTCATTGAGGGCCGGAGCGAGCAGGCCAAGCTCGATTTGGTGGAATGCATCGAAATAAGGCTTGCTCAGATGAACGGAGGCGAAGTTCACGGGCTGGCCGTCCATGTCGATGGTGGCAAGAATGAAGCGATTGTCCCAGAGGCTGCCGAGGCTGCGCATGAGTTGGGTCTGGAACGGTCTCTTTGACAACAGCAGGGAGTCGCAATCGGTGGTCATCACGCCGCAGCCGATGCGGTTGGGATAGACTTTCAAGATGCGGTCCATCTCGGAAAAGATCGGTCCCGCCTCGAAGATTTCGACGACGTCGGCTTTCGAGGCGATGATGAGATCGGCGATGCGAGGGCCGTTTTCGAAATTGCTGTCCTCGATGTTGAAGGAGAGCAACCTGAAATGCTCGCCGCTCGCCTCAGCCGAAGCGACGAGCGAAGACGCAGCGTATTCCTGCAGCATGAGGATGGAGTGAACCAGCAGGATGATTCCGGCGGCAATCAGGAAGAGCGCATACCAGTGGCGCTTGAAGGCGAATGCGATCAAGGCAAGCAGGATCGCGAACAGGCTTATATGGGTCTGCAGACTTTCGAAAAAGGCCAGCAGCCAGGAATCGGCAATGTAACGTGCGGCAAGAATGCCGACCGCCAGCGTGGCGAGAACGCATAGGATGCAATAAATCGTGTGTCTCATGAGAAGTTCTCGTACTTCATTTTCGCTGCTTCGTATGCGCAAGACAACGAACGCAATCCTCCATAAATCGCGGGGGAAATCCATTGGGATTTAAGTAGTAAAGCGTAGGTCCCACGAAGTGGTGAAAGTGCCGATAGTACGTTGCCTTCCGCAATGCAGCATTGAAATCATTGTCTATTTTGCCTTGCAATATAAGAAAATACTACAGAAATCCCCAGATTTTTCATGGGTTTAACTTTTCGCATCGGCTCTGAGAATGTTCAGGCTCCAGCCTTGCGACGCAATAGCGCAGTTTTGCCGCGACATTGTGCCCTGACCCCTTGCCAAGACTGGACATAATTTGCGATCAAGCTTAGAACGCAGCGGGTTACGGAGGAATCTATGGCGGAATTATGGTCGCGATGATTCGCCGTTAGTGAGGGGTACCACGGTTTTGCCGTGGTTTGCGGGAAGAGGATGTGCAGCGTTGAGCGAGCATAGTACGACAAGTGAATCCACAGGCGAGCCTACGCGCCGCGATTTCCTTTATTTGACAACAGGCATGGCCGGCGCCGTTGGTGCGGTTTCGGTCGCATGGCCGTTTATCGATCAGATGCGCCCGGATGCATCGACCCTTGCTCTTGCTTCCATCGAAGTCGACGTGTCGAGCCTCGAGCCTGGCATGTCGCTGACGGTGAAATGGCGCGGCAAACCCGTCTTCATCCGTAACCGCACGCAAAAGGAAATCGACGATGCCAAGGGCGCGCAGCTGTCGGACCTGAAGGATCCGATCGCGCGCAACGCCAATCTTCCGGCTGACGCACAGGCAACCGATGTTGCCCGTTCGGCCGGCGAGGGCAAGGAAAACTGGCTCGTCATGATCGGCGTTTGCACCCATCTGGGTTGCATTCCGCTCGGCCAGGCAGGTGAATATGGCGGGTGGTTCTGTCCCTGCCATGGCTCGGTCTACGATACCGCCGGCCGCATCCGCCATGGGCCTGCGCCGCAGAACCTCTTCATACCGCAATATGCGTTCACGTCGGAAAAGAAGATCAAGGTCGGTTGAGGGGGAGCTGAATCATGAGTGGTCATTCGTCTTACGAGCCATCTACGGGGCTCGAAAAATGGGTCGACGCGCGGCTTCCGCTGCCACGTATGGTCTATGATAGTTTCATCGCATATCCGGTTCCGCGCAACCTGAACTATGCCTATACGTTCGGCGCCATGCTGGCGGTCATGCTGGTCCTGCAGATCCTGACCGGCGTCGTGCTGGCGATGCATTATGCGGCCAATACTGCGATTGCGTTCAACTCGGTCGAAAAGATCGTCCGCGACGTCAATCACGGCTGGCTGCTGCGCTACATGCACGCCAACGGCGCATCTTTCTTCTTCGTGGCCGTCTACCTGCATATTGCCCGCGGCCTTTACTACGGCTCCTACAAGGCGCCACGCGAAATCCTCTGGATTCTTGGCGTGATCATCTACCTCTTGATGATGGCAACCGCCTTCATGGGCTACGTTCTGCCCTGGGGTCAGATGTCCTTCTGGGGTGCGACCGTCATCACCGGCTTCTTCTCGGCCTTCCCATGGGTCGGCGACTGGATCCAGACCTTCCTGCTCGGCGGCTTCGCCGTTGATGATCCGACGCTCAACCGCTTCTTCTCGCTGCATTATCTGCTGCCGTTCATGATCGCGGGTGTCGTCATCCTGCACATCTGGGCGCTGCATGTGACCGGCCAGACGAACCCGACCGGCGTCGAAGTCAAGCTGAAGACCGACACGGTCGCCTTCACGCCCTATGCGACGCTGAAGGATGCGCTTGGCGTTTCCGTCTTCCTGCTGGTTTTCGCCTACTTCGTCTTCTATCTGCCGAACTTCCTCGGCCATGCCGATAACTACATTCCGGCCAACCCGCTGAAGACGCCGGCCCACATCGTTCCGGAATGGTACTTCCTGCCGTTCTACGCGATGCTGCGCTCGATTACCTTCAACATCGGCCCGATCGACTCCAAGCTCGGCGGCGTTCTGACGATGTTCGGCGCGATCATCGTGCTGTTCTTCCTGCCCTGGCTCGATACGTCGAAGATCCGCTCGGCCGTCTATCGCCCGTGGTACAAGCTGTTCTTCTGGCTGTTCATCGCCGATGCCGTCCTGCTCGGCTGGCTGGGCTCGCAGCCCGCGGAAGGCATCTACACCACGGCTGCGCAGTTCGCGACGCTGTTCTACTTCCTCTTCTTCCTCGTCATCATGCCGGTGCTCGGCATTGTCGAGACTCCGAGGCGCATTCCAAATTCGATTACGGAAGCGGTTCTTGAGAAACAGGGCGGTAAAGTTGCCGCTCCGGTTCAAGCATAACCGGCGATAGAGGAAGAAAACGATGAAGAAGATTATTGTCGGCCTTCTATCCCTGACGCTCATCGGCGGCATCTCGACTGCCGCCGTAATCGCCGCGGAAACGAAGCCCGCTGCCGAAGCCGAAACGCCGCATTACCCGCTGAAGGAGCCGCGCGAGCAGCATTGGACCTTCTCCGGCCCGTTCGGCTATTATGACAAGGCGCAGTTGCAGCGTGGCCTCAAGGTCTATACGGAAGTCTGTTCCGCCTGCCATTCGATGAAGCTCGTGGCTTACCGCACGCTGGAAGACCTCGGCTATACGGAAGCACAGGTGAAGGCCTTTGCGGCCAATTACGAAGTGCAGGACGGCCCGAACCCTCAGGGTGAAATGTTCACCCGCAAGGCGCTTCCGTCTGACCATTTCAACTCGCCGTTCCCAAACGACGAGGCTGCCGCTGCCTCCAACAACGGAGCCGTGCCGCCTGATATGTCGCTGCTTGCCAAGGCGCGCGAAATCGAGCGCGGCTTCCCGCAGTTCATCTTCGACATCTTCACGCAATATCAGGAAGGTGGCCCGGACTACATCTACTCGCTGCTAACAGGCTATGAAGAGCCGCCGGCCGGCTTCACCGTACCGCAGAACTCGCACTACAATCCGTATTTCGATGCGGCTGCGACCTTTGCGATGCCGAAGCCGCTTTCGGACGGTCAGGTGACTTACGACGACGGCGCGCCGCAGACGGTCGATCAGTATGCGAGAGATGTCTCCGCATTCCTGATGTGGACTTCAGAACCGCACCTGGAAGATCGCAAGCACCTTGGCTTCATGGTCATGGTGTTCCTGCTGATCTTCTCAATCTTGATCTATCTCACCAAGCGTTCCGTCTATGCCAAGGCTGGCGCTCACTGAGCATCGCGACAACGATCTAGAGAAGGCGGCCCGGCGAGGCCGCCTTTTCTGTTGGTATAGCGCCCTGGTATTGATAGGGTGCAGCCGGCCCTATCACAGCCTGAGAGACTATATTTGATGAACACTATCGCTTCGGAGCTTGCCGCCAGCATCCGCTCCATTCCGGATTACCCCAAGCCCGGTATCATCTTCCGCGACATCACGACGATGCTTGGCGACGCCAGGGCATTCCGCCGCGCCGTCGATGCGCTGGTGCATCCCTATGCCGGCACCAAGATCGACAAGGTCGCCGGCATGGAAGCGCGCGGCTTCATTCTTGGCGGCGCGGTGGCGCATCAGCTGTCGTCCGGCTTCGTACCGATCCGCAAGAAGGGCAAGCTGCCGCACGACATCGTCCGCATCGCTTACAGCCTGGAATATGGTGTCGACGAAATGGAGATGCACCGTGATGCGGTCAATCCGGGTGAGAGGGTCATCCTCGTTGACGACCTGATCGCGACGGGCGGCACCGCCGTCGGCGCGACGAAGCTTCTGCGCCAGATCGGCGCCGAAGTGGTTGCAGCCTGCTTCGTCATCGATCTGCCTGACCTTGGTGGGCGCAGGAAGCTGGAAGAGCTTGACGTGCCCGTGCATACGCTGGTGGAATTCGCCGGTCACTGATCGGCCTGGAAGATGGGCGGGGTCATCACGAGCGGCCCCCGCGGCTTGCTATTCTAAGGCAAGCACCGTGCTTTCGAAGCGCAGGGCCGGCAAGCCATCCTGGTTTATCCCGTCACAAGCGAGTGTGTAGAGCGTCCAGCCGGGGCGCGAGGCCAAGGCGCGGCTGTCGAGGATCGCCACGCCATAGCTGATGGTATCGCCGGCAAAGACCGGCCTCAGCCATTGCAGGTTCTTGAAGCCGGGCGAGGGGCCAAGATTGGGTGGCGTCTTGCCTTCGGCGGTCAGTCTTGCCGTTTCGGACTTCCAGAAATCGACGAAGCTGCGCATCCACATGGAGCAGCTGTGCCAACCGGAGGCGCAGAGGCCGCCGAACAAGGAATGTTTGGCCGCTTCCGCATCCATGTGGAAGATCTGCGGATCGAAGCGCGAGGCAAAGTGGACGATGGCTTCGGGTGTGAAGGTGTGGCTGCCGATCTCGATGCGTTCACCGATGGCATAGAGGTCGCTCATTTTCATGCCGAAACCTCCGCGCCGGCGCGCATGCGGATCATGGTCGCGTTTTCTCCAAGGCAGACGAGTTCGCCGCGCTGGTTTTCGACTTCATGACGGAATTTGACGATGCCGATGCCGGGGCGGGAGCGCATGGGGCGCGCCTCGACCACGATGGAACGGCCTGACAGGGTATCCCCGGCCAGAACCGGCTTTTTCCATTCCATGAAATCGATGCCCGGTGCGCCTTGCGCGTCGGTGGCAAGGAGATAGGAATCGCACATCATGCGCATGAACACCGCCGAGGTGTGCCAGCCGGAAGCGGCAAGGCCGCCGAGAATGCTGGCGCGGCCGGCTTCTTCGTCCAGATGCATCGGTTGCGGATCGAATTCACTGGCGAATTCAATGATCTCCGCCGCGGTCATATGCTTCGGGCCGAGGGCAAATTCTCGTCCTGGCTGGAAGTCTTCGTAGACGAGTTTCGTCATGTCTGCTGTCGTCCTCCACGTCTAATCCATCGGCAATCGCATAGCCTGCAGTGACGGTGCAAGCATTTTCATGCTCGTGACAAGGTGTGGCCAAAGATGATTGTCTATCGACGACCGACAGCCCTTGATTGTGGGTCAACGATATGTTGAGGCTTGGCGGTGATGAAATGAAGCGAGAGGGAGAATGAGCGAACTCAAGGTCGCATTGGAAGATGCTGCAGGCGAAGGGATTATTTCCTCGGGCCAGGCAGAACGATTGCTGCCCTACCTCACTGCGAGGAATATCGGCGTGCTGCCGGCGCAGGCTCTTTCATCGCAGCACGGGCAGGACGATCCCAATCCGCTGGAAGATACGGAAGCGCCGCGTTTCGTGCGTGGCTTTCACGATGTACTCATCACTATCGGCGTCATCGTGCTGCTCATCGGACTATGGGGATTGGCGAACCGCTATGCGCCCATACTGGCGATCGTCGTGCTTGCCGAGATCCTGGTGCGCCGCCAGCGACTGGCGCTTCCGGCCGTGGTCTTGACCGTCGCCCTCGCCGTCTGGGTTTTCTATACGGTGGTGACCTATGTCAGCTCCACACCGGCACTCAGCAACGATTTCACGATCGGCGCAATCGTCCTGGTGGCGCCATTCCCGCTGTCTCTGGCCTTGTTTTACTGGCGCTACCGCGTGCCGTTGGCGCTGGCGCTCTTCCTGTTTTCCTTGTTCGGCCTGTTTCTCGCCGCGGTCTTCTATGCCGTCGGCACGGTAACTGGCTCTTCGAATGTGCCGGCGGATTATCCCATCCAGACGATGATGATCTTGCTGGTGACCGCTCTTGGCAGCTTTATATTGGCAATGCGCTATGATCTCAGCGATCCGCAGAGAGTTACGCGCCGGTCCGACGTGGCCTTCTGGCTGCATCTCGCTACGGCGCCGGCCTTACTCTACTCGACAATCCTGTTGGCATTGCGCCTCGAGCTTGCCAGTAACGGTATTGTGTTCACCAATCTCACCGATGCCCTCTTCGGGGGCTATCTGCAAGCGGTGACCGTCCTCGTGGCGGTTCTGGTGATGATGCTGATCGGGCTCGTCATCGATCGCCGCGCTTTCGTCACCGCCGGCCTCGTATCGCTGGGCTTGGCGACGGCAGCCATCCTCAGGCACAACAATGCCGGTCTCGATAAGGTCGGCTTCCTGGTGTTGATGATCGTAGGGCTGGTCGTGCTCGTGATCGGCATCGGCTGGGCCGATCTGCGCCGCCTCATCGTGAGGTGCCTGCCTGCTGGCATGCAAGCGAGATTGCCGGCGTTGAGATAGGCGCCGGCAAGATAAAGGCGATCAGGTGTTGAAGCGGAAGTGGATGACGTCGCCGTCCTGGACGACATATTCCTTGCCTTCGTCACGGGCTTTGCCGGCTTCTTTCGCGCCGGTTTCGCCGTTATAGGCGATGTAATCGTCATAGGCGATCGTGTTGGCGCGGATGAAGCCGCGTTCGAAATCCGAATGGATAACGCCGGCGGCCTGCGGTGCCTTCGTGCCCTGCTCGATAGTCCAGGCGCGCGTTTCCTTCGGGCCTACGGTGAAGTAGGTGATGAGGTGCAGGAGCTTGTAGCCGGCGCGGATCAGGCGGTCGAGGCCAGCTTCGTCGAGGCCGAGCGCGGAGAGGAATTCCTTCGCCTCTTCGTCGGGCAGCTGCGCCACTTCCGCCTCGATGGCGGCGGAGATGATGACGACTTCCGAATTCTGCTCCTTGGCCATGGCAGCGACTGCTGCCGTATGCTCGTTGCCGGTCGCGGCATCGCCCTCGGCGACGTTGCAGACGTAGAGCACCGGGTGCGAGGTCAACAGGTTCAGGCCCTTGAGGATGCGAGTCTCTTCGGCGTCGAGCTTCGAGAGCAGCGTGCGCACCGGCTTGCCTTCCTGAAGCAATGCGAGCGACGCATCCATGATCGGCAGCATCGCCATGGATTCCTTGTCCTTGCCGGTAGCGCGCTTGCGCGTCTGCTCGGTGCGGCGCTCAAGGCTCTCGAGGTCGGCGAGCATCAGCTCGGTTTCGATCGTCTCGGCATCGGCGACCGGATTGATGCGGCCTTCGACATGGGTGATGTCGCTATCTTCGAAGCAGCGCAGCACATGCACGATGGCATCGACTTCGCGGATATTGGCGAGGAACTGGTTGCCGAGGCCTTCGCCCTTCGACGCGCCGCGCACGAGGCCGGCGATGTCGACGAAGGAGATGCGCGTCGGGATCAATTCCTTCGACCTGGCGATGTCGGCAAGCTTGCGCATGCGCGGATCGGGAACCGCGACTTCACCCGTGTTCGGCTCGATCGTGCAGAACGGATAATTCGCCGCCTGCGCCGCTGCCGTCTTGGTCAGTGCGTTGAACAGAGTGGACTTGCCGACATTCGGCAGCCCGACGATACCGCATTTGAAACCCATGGCACCTTGTCCATATCTTGAAAATCTTTGCAGTGCGTATGGGGGAACGGCCGTTGCGGGTCAAGTCTTGTGCGGGCAAACAGCCGCTTTTCTGCTGATGGAGGGCTGAGAGCGGGAAACGGCCACATTGTCTCCCTGACACGACCATCCTTGAAGGATGTGGTGCGCTGCACTATAATCTCCCCATTAGCCCAAAACCCTTTCCCCTGTCGTCAACGGTGATGCCGATGAGTGACAATGATGTTGTCCTGAAACCAAAGACTAAAACAAAGCCGAAGGTCGAGAGGCCAAAGCTCTACAAGATCATTCTCGTGAACGACGATTACACGCCGCGGGAATTCGTCATCATGGTGCTCAAAGCCGTCTTCCGCATGAGCGAGGAGAGCGGCTATCGCGTCATGATGACGGCACACAAGCTCGGCACTTGCGTGGTCATGGTCTGTGCGCGGGATATTGCCGAGACGAAGGCGCAGGAAGCGGTCGATCTTGCCAAAAGCGCCGGTTTCCCGCTGATGTTCACGACCGAGCCTGAGGAATAGGCATGGTGATATTTGCTAGGCAGGCCGGCGGATATGGAAGCCAGTCTTGTCCTGCTTGAAGCCGCAATTGGCATAGAAACGCAGCGTTGCCGGATTTTTCGAGCCCGTCAGCAGCATGACCTTGTAGCAGTTCCTCTCCCAGGCGCTTGCGAACGCCCTGCGGATAACCGTGCCGGCAAGGCCGCGCCGACGGTGGTCGGCGTGGGTTACCACATTCTCGATCAAGGCATAAGGCGCGCCGCCCCGCGTGAGATTGGGAATGACAACCAGCGTCACGGAGGAGACGGCCTCGTCGCCGTCAAAGGCGGCCAAGATCGTCATGCCGGGATGGGCAAGGACTTCCGTAAGGCGGCTCTCCGCCAGCCCTAGCTCCAGTATCGGATCTTCCGCGTTCAGGTGCCGGTAAAGTGCAAGCAGCGTCGGCAGGTCCGCCATCGCGACCGACCGGACGACGATATCTGCTCCGCTTTCCGGCGCTATCTCCGACATCTCAATCGTCCTTCTTGCCGAACATCCGCTTCAGCATCTCCGCCATGGGACCCGTTTCCGGGATCTTCGGCTTGATGTGATTGCGCGCCTGATGAATATGAGATTTGCTGGCTTGCGCCTTCTTCTCCGGCTTGGGCGCGTCGTCCTCCGCCTTGCCGCCCAGGGCAAGCGCGATCTTGTTCATCAGTTGCGAGTCCTCGCCGCGCACCAGCATGTCGGCATTGTCGGCAAGCGTATCGAACAAGGGATCCAGCCAGTCCCTGTCCACCTTGGCGAAATCGCCGAGAACGTGGTTGTGCACCAGCTCCTTGGCACCGGGATGGCCGATGCCGAGGCGCAGGCGGCGATAGTCCTTGCCGCAATGGGCATCGATCGACTTGATGCCGTTATGGCCGCCATGGCCGCCGCCGGTCTTCAGCCGCGCCTTGCCGGCGGGCAGATCGAGTTCATCGTAGATGACGACGAGGTCGGACGGCTGCAGCTTATAGAAGCGCATGGCTTCGCCGACGGATTCGCCCGAGAGGTTCATGAAGGTCTGCGGCTTGATGAGCAGCACCTTCTGGCCGCCGAATTCGCCTTCGGCAATCTCCGCCTTGAATTTCCTCGACCAGGGCGAAAAGTTGTGGCGGCGGTGGATCGCCTCCACGGCCATGAATCCGATATTGTGGCGGTTGCCCTGATATTTGGCGCCCGGATTGCCGAGGCCTGCGATGAGAAGCATGTGCTTCGCCCTTCGAAAATGCCGATGCCCTTCACCACAGCGATTTGACGACAAAGTCAAGGCGGGATGCGGTCAGTCGCTGAGGTGCAGGCCGTACTTCAGGAAAATCCGCTTTTGCGTTCCGTCGGCAATCAGCGCATTCAAAGCCGTCTGCATCTTATCCAAGAGGTCGCTGGGGAAATCCTTGTGACAGGCGATCCCCATAGGCTGTTGCGAGAGAAGGGTCACCTTCTCCACGGCGTTGCCCTCTTTCTGCAACTTGTCGAAATAGAATTCCGAAATCGGCATCAGGTCGATGCGGTCGCTCATCAGCTTCTTCAACGCGGCCTTGAAGTCGCTACCGACGTCGATGCGCGGGAAGTCGTTCCGGCGCAGGATCGCTTCCGTATAATCCTCTCGCCAGGTGCCGACGAGATACTTTCTGGCTTCGGCGATGTTGCCGGCGGTAACGCTGGAGCCGCTATGCTTGATTAAAACGTTACGGTCGATCAGCAGCGGCTGTACCCATTTGAAGAGCTTGTCGCGTTCTTCGTTGTGAGCTGCAACGAATACGCAGGTCATGGGTTCCATCAGCGCCTGGGTGTAGGCTCGCGCCCAGGGCATGATGTCGATCGTATAGTCGACGCCGAGATCGGTCATTACCTTCCGCACCTGGTCGGTGGTCGCTCCGACAACGGTCTTACCCTCGCGATAGTTGAAGGGCGGATATTCCTCGGTGGTGAAATGGATTGTCTCGGCGTGGACGGAGGAGAAAAGCGTGAGCGAAAACAGGCCGGTAGCAATCATAAGCAGCGGTTTTCGCATGCTGTTCCTCATCGCTATGACGCTTGTGCTACGGGGGAAGGGTGATGTTGGTGCGAGCCGACCAGCGTCCGTATCAGATTGTCTGGATGCAGCGGCCGATAGAACAGATAGCCCTGGCCATAGTCGATACCCATGGCACGCAGGGTCGCGCATTCCTCCTCGGTCTCCACGCCTTCCGCAATCACTGTGCAATTCATCTTGTGCGACAGCGTGGTGATGCTTTCGACCAGCATGCGGCTTTTGGCGCTGACATCGGAGGCGGTGTCGTTGATGGCGCGGATGAAGGATTGGTCGATCTTGATAATGTCAACGGGGAAGCGGTTGATATAGCTCAGTGACGAATAACCCGTGCCGAAATCGTCGAGTGCAATGCGGCAGCCGTAGCGGCAGATCTCGTTGATCACCATGCGCGTCTCCGGATTGTCATCCATGAGCACAGCCTCCGTGATTTCGACGACGATGCGTCGGGCGGCAATTTCGTGGCGCGACAGCAGGGCCGCAATGCGCAGCGGCAATTCCTGTTCGAACTGCAGCGGCGAGAAGTTGATGGCGAGATAGGTGTCATGCATGCCCTCGATCCGCGAGAGGCGAGCAAAATCGGCGATAGCCTTCTCCATGATGCGATTGCCGATGCGAATGATCGATCCGGTCTCTTCAGCAACCTCGATGATGCGGCCAGGGGGCAGGATGCCTTTTTGCGGGTGATGCAGGCGCATCAGCGCCTCGAAACCGGCGATCGAGCGGTCGTCTATATTGACGACGGGCTGCAGATAGGCTTCGAACCAGTCTTCGTTGAGGCCGGTTTCGATATGGTTCTCCAGTTCGGCGCGGCGGCGGGAATCGTCCAGCATGCCGTTGTCGAAAATTTGTGCGCCGTTCTTGCCATCGCGCTTCTTGGCATACATGGCGATGTCGGATTTCAGCAGCAGTTCGGCTGCATTGGCGGCCTGACTGGGATAAATCGCAATGCCGATGCTGGCGCTGAGGCGCGCATCGCCGATGAAGGGCGCCTCGAAGACCTCGGCGATAAGAGCCGCCATGTCGATCGCTCTTGCTTCCGCATTTTCGGCCAGAAGCAGCATGGCAAATTCATCGCCGCCGAGGCGGGCGGCGATGTCGCCCGGCTTCAGGCATTTCTGCAGGCGCGATACCAATTCGCGCAGTGCCGCATCGCCGGCGGCATGGCCCATATTGTCGTTGATCCATTTGAAGCGATCGAGATCGATGAAGAGGCAGGCGAGTTCGCGCTTGCGCAGATCGGCTTCATTGATCTTTGCGTCCAGCGCGCTCTCGAAGCCCTGGCGGTTGAGAAGGCCGGTCAGGTGATCGGTAATCGCCTGCCGCAGATTACGGTCTTCCGACTGCTTGAGTTCGGTAACGTCGGTCATGACGGAGAGCGACAGACCGTCCTGGATCGCGGTCGTTTCGAGGATCAGGACATCCATGATCCACCCATCCTGGCAAAGGAATTTCACCGTCACGGCAAGGCGGGCGGCACTATCGGGGTTGCCGCGTTTGCGCTCGATATATTGCACGCGTGAATCCGGCAGGATCAGGCTTGCAAACTCGCGGCCGATCACCTCGGCGCGATCATAGCCTGTGGCAGCGAGCCAGTAGTCGCTGACGGCAGCGATGCAATCGTTCTTGTCGAGCGAGAAAAGCATGGCGGGCGTCAGATTATAGGTATCCGTCGCACGCCGATGGGCCAGCTTCAGTTCGTTTTCCTCGCGCTGGAGCTTGCTCTGCATATCGTTGAAGCTGCTGGCAAGCCGGCCCATCTCGTCGTTTGACTGCCAGTCGACGTGATGACGCGAGCCGAGCCGCCGTGTGGCCTCGATGGCATGCGTCAGCCGCATCAGCGGCTGGATGACGAAGATGCGATTGCCGATCAGCGCCGCGCCGAAGACCGTCAACACGGCGAAGATGAAGATGGAGATGAAGACGATCTCTTCGCTCTTCAGGCCGTCGAACAGGCCGAGCTGAGGATAATAGACGGTGATGGTGCCAAGCCGCTTCGCACCGTCGACGCCGTTGTAGATAATTGGCCGGTCAACGGACTCCAGATTGCCCTTGTAAGATTTCGGGATGGTCGATTGCGTGACGTCGAGCTGGCCGGAAAGATCGCGGACATTGACGCGGACGATCGCGCCTTCGGCGACGGTGGTCGCGCTGATCTGGGTGACGCTGTCTTCATCAAGGTCCCATAACGGCTTTGCGAGGGCCTGGGCATTGGCGACGAGTAGAACGGCTATGTGATCCTTGATTTCCTTTTCGGCGCGTTCGGACGACAGAAAAAGGAAAAGCACGAAGAGCGGCGCCACGAAAACCAGCAGCGCACCGCAAACGATCGCGAAAAACCGGTTTTCGACCGAATGGCTCATAGTTCCGTTAGCTCCCCGGTTATAGACCAGCGGATTTGGGAGGGCGCCGCTTTCTACAACTCTTTCGAGCAGATTTTCATGAATCCGTTAAATGTTGCTGAAACTGTGGGGTTAATGGAAATCAACGATAGTATAGATCCAAGACGTTCTTATTTTTACTTTCTCTAATATTTGTTTCCGAACATGAAAAAACCCGCCCTCCCGAGGGGAGGCGGGTTTCAATGCTTCAGGTCGAAGATGCCAATCAGGCGCTGGCTTCTTCGCCGCCTTCTGCTTCGTCCTCAGCAAGACCGGCTGCCGGAGCAACGATCGTTGCGATCGTGAAGTCGCGGTCGGCGATGACCGGGGTCACGTTCTTCGGCAGCTTGACGGCCGAGATGTGGATGCTGTCGCCGCTCTTCAGACCGGAGAGGTCAACGGTGAAGAATTCCGGGATCGCATCGGCCGGGCAATGAACTTCGACTTCGTGGCGAACGATGTTCAGGACGCCGCCAGCCTTGAGGCCCGGGGACTTCTCATGGTTTTCGAAGTGAACCGGGATTTCGACGGTGACCGCCGTGTTGCCGGAAACGCGCAGGAAGTCGACGTGAACCGTGAAGTCACGGACCGGATCGAGCTGGTAGTCCTTCGGCAGAACCTTGATCTTCTTGCCGCCGACGTCGATCGTTGCGATCGTCGTGAGGAAGCCGCCGGCGTGGATGCGCTTCGTCACCTCATTGGTGTTGAGAGCGATAGAAATGGGGGCCTGCTTGTCACCATAGATGACAGCGGGGATCAGACCATTGCGGCGAAGTTCACGGGCGGACCCCTTACCAACCCGTTCGCGCGCCTCGGCCTTGAGCTCGTAGCTTTCGTGGCTCATAGCTATTCCTTTCGAGGTTATTTGGAGAGTTCATTCGGTCGGCCTACGCCGTATCGATTGAACTGGAGGAGGGCATGCCCTGCCTCATCCGCGTTGCCTCCAAGGGTGTCTACGCGGACGCGTGGCGTATAATACAAAGCGGCTAAAGGTGCAAGCACCCCGGAATACGAAGCCTTGTGGTGACATTGCAACTGCCACGAACAAGCCTGAGGTATCATGTCTATCAACGCCTTGACATATACCCTCGGCCCCATCAACAGTCGAATCCAATCGATTGGCGTCAGAAGGAGAGGTCGGGCATGCGTTCCAGAGCAATCGCCGCCGCGGTTTTTTCCATTGGTCTTGCTGGCGCATCACAGGCTGCCGACGTCAATGAGCAAGGCGCCAAGGAACTCCGCAACGTCCTGACCCATTCGCTCTCGCAGGACCTTGCCCGCAGCGATTTCGTGACCGTCAAGCCGGCCGGCGATCAATATGAGATTACCTACGATCTTGCGAAATTCTTCGACAAGATCAATTCGAGCGCGTTTTCGGTCACAGGTTTCAAGCCGCTTTCGCTTTTTGCGCAGCCGGTCGAAAAGGGACGGTGGCATCTGACGGGTGACAATAGCCTCGATGTCGCCCTGCACTCGCCGACCGCTGACATCGCCTATTCGATCGCCTCCAGCTCTTTCGACGGCATTTTCGATCCTGGCATCGAAATGATGCGGTCTATGGGTATCAAGAGCAGCGGCATGAAATTTTCGAGCGCCGGCAGCGGCCCGAAAAGCGGGCGCAAGATCGATGCCACCATCGACAGTGCCTCCTTTGCCCATACGGTCACCGACAGCAGCGAAGCGGGCAAGGTCGACCTGCAATTGCAAGGAACGCTGCAACGCTTGCATGAGCAGTTCACGGTGCGTCCGGATGCTTCGCCCATCACCTTCAGCGCCGATAGCGTCGATACCAACGTCACTGCCACGAGCCTGCCGGTGAAGGATCTGGGCGCGCTCATCCGTTTCTTCGTTCAACACGTCAAGGCCAAGCAGCTATCGCAAAGCGGCAGCGAGAAGTTCGAGCAGCTGGTCCATCAGGCCCTGCCGGTTTTCGGTTCGCTCGGCAAGACCGTGACAGTGAACAACGCACTGGTGGCAACCGAGAAGGGCAAGGTCGGTGTCAAGCGCATCGATTACAGTTTCAAGATGGACGGTCTGACCAAGGCTTCGAACGTCAACCTGGAGCTTAGGGCCGAGCAGTTCACGCCCGACGCCGGTCTGGTGCCTGATGCCTTTACGCCTTTCCTGCCCGCGGTGCTGGACGTTCAGCTCGGCGTGCCCAATATCAACTTTACCGGTCTCATCGATGCCGGTCTCGATTCGATTGCAACACGGGCGACGCCGGTCTCCGGGGAGGCTCTGAAACGCACGATGTTTCCGAACGGCTATGGAACGCTGGAGTTCCCGAAGATCAGCGCAAAGTCTGATGTCTACGACGTCGAGGTTTCCGGCGCGCTGAAGGGCTCGACCAAGCCGCATTCCGGCATTTCGCTGCAGGCGACGATCCTGGCGCGCGACTTCGACAAGACGGTTGCAGCACTTCAGGATGCCGCCAAGGCTCAGCCTCGTTTGAACAGCGTTTCCTTCAGCCTGCTGGCTGCAAAGGGCTTTGCCAAGACCGACCCGGACGGCCGTCTGCGCTGGGACGTCACGATGGATGAAGACCGGACGGTGACGGTCAACGGACAGGTGATGAAGAAGCCTTGAGGTTTGAGGGCAAGCCCATGTATCAGGGCGATGATAAAGTTCCACGCGAAAGGCCGGTCGGCGCTTTCCAGATTTCCACGTTTCTTTTCCATCATATTTGGGGGTGAATTATGCGTTTCAAAGCGGTTGCCACGGCGGCTGTTCTCGCTGCCGGCGTGGCCGGCCTTGTGCAGGCGGCTGATGTCAGCGAGCAGGGTGCCAAGGATCTTTACGGCAATCTGACTTATTTTCTGCCTGATGATATCGCCAAGAGCGGCGCGATCTCGGTCAAGCCGGTCAGCTCGCACTACGAAGTCACCTATGATGTGCAGAAGCTACTCGACAAGCTGAACGTGAGCGATTTCGCCATTAGTGGCCTCAAGCCCCTGATCATGCTGGCGACGCCGCTCGATAGCGGCCTTTGGAATATCGAAGGCAACAATGCCCTCGATATCACTGCGAAGTCTAAGCCTGGCAAGGGCCCCAACACTGAAGTTCGCTACGCCCTGGCGTCGTCGACCTTTCAGGGCGTGTTCGATCCCGCACTTCATTATCTGCGTTCCATGGATATGAAGGGCAACGGCATCACCATTGCGACAAAAACTACCGACGAAGATAAAAGCGTCCAGAGCAATGACGCCACAGCCGAGAGCATTACCTATACCGTGTCGTCGGCAGACAGCGGTGAGCCGGGCAGGCTCGATCTCAAGATGAACGGCAGCCTGCAATCGCTCTACGACAAGATCTCGGCCGACGACGCAACGCTCGGGGAAGTCAAGATCGCGGCGATCGATTTCAACATGGGGGCAACGAAACTGCCGTTGAAGGCACTGAATTCCTTGCTGCAGTTCGTCTCCGAACACAAGAATGAGAAGACGCTTTCTGATACCGATAGCAAAGCGGTCAAGTCCTTGCTGATGGATGCTATGCCGATTGTCGGCTCCTTCGAGGAGTCCGTCGCGATCAAGGATATCGCGGTCACGACGCCATTCGGCAATGGCGGCCTGCAGAAGATGGGCTATTTCTTCAAGATTGCCGGACCGGCCGATGCCATGAATGCCGATTTCGGGCTGAATGCCGAGAAGCTTGCCCTGGAAACGGGCCTCATCCCCGAAGACTATGTCGCCTTCATTCCCAATACGGCCGATATCCAGGTGCAGGTGCCGAACTTGAATTTCTCCGCTCTGGCGGATGTGTTCCAGCAAGCCGACTTCAAGAACCCGGAGAGCGATAAAGCCCTGGACGAGAAGCTGCAGAAGGCCATGTTCCCTGACGGGACAATGACCATCAACTTCCCGAAGATTAGCGCTGTCTCGGATCTTTATGATGTCGAGGCGTCGGGCAGTATGCGCGGCTGGCTGACCGAAAAGGACCGCGTCGCCATGAAGATGACGGTTCTTGCCCGAGATCTCGACAAGACCATTGCCGCCATCCAGGAGGCCGCAAAGACCAAGGAGGATCTGTCTCAGCTCTCCTTCGGCCTGATGATGGCCAAGGGCTTTGCCAAGACGGATGCCGATGGACGCTCGCGCTGGGATATCGATCTTTCCGACGACGGTCACGTGACAGTCAATGGGCAGGTCATGAAATAAGCCACTCCGAAATCAGAATGCGATCATGTTTGTCCTGAAGCCGCTGAGCCAGCGCTCGATCTCTCTCTTATGGGCCGGCCAGGTGCTGGCGGCTACAGGCTCCGAATTTTACATGGTCGCAGTCGTGTGGATTGCGGCTGACTTCATCGGCAGCAATGCGGGATATGTTTCCGCGTTGCAGTCGGGCGCGCTGCTGTTCGGCAGCCTGTTCGGCGGGATCGTCACGGATCGCTGGCGGCATAGCACGACGATGATCACGGCCGATCTGATGCGGGCGGCTCTATTGCTAGCCCTATCGCTAGCAGGAACGCTGCATCTGATGAGCCTGCCGCTGTTGATCGTGCTTGCCGGAAGCATCGCACTGCTGACGTCAACGTTCGACCCTTCGCTGCAGGCGACCTTGCCGACGATTGCGGTGGATGCCGAAATCCGGCATGCGACAAACGGTTTGTTCGATGCCACCCGCCGCATGGCGCGTATTCTCGGTCCGAGCCTGATCGCGCTTGTGAACGGGTTGCTGCCGAAATCTCAGTTCTTCACGGTCACGGCCGCTACTTTCATATTGTCGGCGGTTGCCGTATGGCTCGCGGTGGCAAAACTCCCGATGGCGTCGCGGCGTCGCGATTTCTCCGGAATGGCGGCCGTCATGGACGGCATTCTCGGCGGGTGGCGCGCAGCGCGTGGCCATGCGGCAATTCTCTACGGCCTCTTCACCAACCTGATGGGAAACGTCGCCTGGGCGATGGGGATCCTACTTGGGATGATCCTGCACTTGCGCGAAACCAGCGCCGACCCGCTCACCGACTACAGCCTGATGATGACGGCTTACGGCGTCGGCAATCTGACGACCAATCTGATCCTCGGCAGCGTCAAGCCGCGCCGGCCGGTGGTCTGGATCATCGCGGCGAAGCTCATTTTCGGATCTGGCGTTTTCCTGTTGCCGCTGATGCATGATCGGATAGGGCTGATGATTGTTGCCTGCTTTGCGGCGATCAACGGACCCTTCGAGAACCTTGCTATGCTGCATCTGATGCAGACGCGCGCTGAGCCGCATCGTCTGGCGCAGGTCTATCGCCTATTGATGTGCGCGATCTTCACCGGCCTGCTTCTGGCCTACCTGATGTCGCCAACGCTGTTTGGGTGGTTCGGCATCGGGCCTTCGATCATGGGATCGGGTGCGGCCGTCTTCATCTCGGGGCTGTTGGGCATTGGCCTGCTCGCATGGAAGCAGGCGCATCCTGCGGGAGCAAAGGCCACCTGAGGCGGCCCCAAGGCTCAGTCGAACAGGCTGGAAACCGATTCTTCCTGGCTGGTGCGATTGATGGCTTCGCCGATCAGCGTCGCCGTCGTGATGACGCGGATATTCGGCGCCGAAAGTACGGCTGTCGTCGGCTGGATGGAATCGGTAATTACCAGTTCCTTCAGTTTCGAATTTGCCACGCGGGTCACCGCGCCGCCGGAGAGAACGCCGTGGGTGATGTAGGCGGTGACGCTTGCCGCACCTTGTGCGAGCAGTGCTTCGGCAGCATTGCAAAGCGTGCCGCCGGAATCGACGATATCGTCGATCAGGATGCAATCCTTCCCGGCTACCTCGCCGATGATGTTCATCACTTCGGACTCACCCGGGCGGTCGCGGCGCTTGTCCACGATCGCCAACAGACAGTCGAGACGTTTTGCCAGGGCGCGGGCGCGCACGACACCGCCGACATCGGGCGAGACAACCATCACGTTGCCGATATCATAATTCGCCTTGATATCGCGCGTCAGGATCGGAACCGCATAGAGATTGTCCGTGGGGATATCGAAGAAGCCCTGGATCTGGCCTGCGTGCAGGTCGAGCGTCAGAACGCGATCTGCGCCAGCCTCGGTGATCAGATTGGCGACCAGCTTTGCCGAGATCGGCGTGCGCCCAGAGGCGCGACGATCCTGGCGGGCATAACCGAAATAGGGGATGACCGCGGTTATGCGCCGTGCCGACGAGCGGCGCATCGCATCGATCATGATCAGCAGTTCCATGAGATGATCGTTGGTCGGAAACGACGTCGGCTGTACCAGGAACACATCCTCGCCGCGTACGTTTTCCTGGATCTCTACGAAAATCTCTTGGTCGGCGAACCGACGGACGCTAGCTCTTCCCAAGGGAACGTTGAGATAATTGCAGATCGCTTCGGCGAGATGCCGGTTCGAATTGCCTGCGAAAACCTTCATTGTGGCCCGCCTATTACCAACCTGATAGCCGCGCTTTTAACCGCCTTGCTCTCGAATGCAAGAGGGAGAGGCGTGTTAGCTTTCATATTTCTGAAAAGCTTTTAGCTATCCACCGTTGGATTCGCGCCAGGAATTGAAATCCGACATGGTTTTGGTGGCAATTTTCTGCATGACCGTTGGAGGAACGGCTGACCAAGGGTCACCACGCTTCAGAGGCGCGCTTTCTGAACCCTGGATGCGGTGGACGCGGTTGCCATTACTATCAAGCACGTCCCAAACGTAGGTCACGGAAATCTGCGGGCCGTCTTCAAAGGCGGAAAGGTAGCCCTTGAGGATATAGGCGGCGCTGGAATCGCTTGAGCTCTTGATCGTCAGGCCGAGCGAGCGGGCGTCGGCGCCGAGCTGGCGCGACAGCGGCGTGACGGCTTCGACGGGAGCGCCGATGATCGGCAGGAAGCGGACGCTGTTGCCGCCGGCCGCAGCCGTGGGCGGTAGCGACGCCTGTTGTTGATCCGGTTGCTGTTGTTCCGGCTGTGGGTCGTCGGCAGTTTGCTGCTGCTGCCGGGGTTGCTGATCGTCCGACAAGCGCCGGTCGGCTTCGCGCTGCTCGTCGGCTTCCGAAAACTGATTGTTGGCTGGAGCGATGGAAGCAGTGCGGGACCCGTCGAGCGGGCGCGACGCATAGGGATTGGTGCCGTTCGACCTCAACGCCGAGGCCTGGTCGTCCAGCGTGCCGCTGCCGCCGTAGTTTTGCGGCTGATAGGCCTGCTGCGTGGTCTGCTGCTGATAGCCGTAACTCTCCTGCGCGCTTTGATAGGTTTGGCGGCGCTGGGGTGTCGAAGCCATGCGCTCGACATCGCGCTGGGTGACAGGGCTGGAGCCGGCATCACCGATGGCTTCGGGCGGCGTCAGGGCGTCCGTGGTATTGCAGGCGGAGAGCGCGAGGCAAAAGCCGGCGACAGTCAACGTTATCCTGACCACTCCCATTGACGCGATCCTTTCTCCCGACGGTCTTACCGTCCAGGATCGCTATCTTACGCCCCTAACGGTTAAGAAATTCGAGAGGGTGGCGGGAAAGGG
Source organism: Martinezella sp. CNPSo 3732 (assembly GCF_057784515.1). Classification (NCBI taxonomy): domain Bacteria; kingdom Pseudomonadati; phylum Pseudomonadota; class Alphaproteobacteria; order Hyphomicrobiales; family Rhizobiaceae; genus Martinezella; species Martinezella sp. CNPSo 3732. The sequence continues at coordinate 372,846 of NZ_JBXSOO010000003.1, read as the reverse complement.
CTTTCGGAGCCTGCGAGGTCGTCAGATAGGTCTGTCCGAGGGTCATGGCGGTGCCACTGTCGGAATCCATGATGATCATGTGCACGAAGAGCGACATGTTCTCCTGAATCTCCAGCGGATTACCCATATGGAACATTTCATGCTCCATCCATGACGGCGAGAAGCGGGCGCCGAGCGAATAGCCGCATGCGTTCAGCCGGTGGCGGGCAAGGCCACGCTCGTCCATGATCTTCGCATGCATGTCGAAGACGTCACCGAAGGTGTGTCCCGGCATCAGGATCGTTTCGATCGCCTGCAGCGTTTCCAGGCAGGCGCTATAGAGCTCGCGATGGCGATGGGTGGGAGTGCCGATGACGACGGTGCGCATCATGGCGGCGTGATAATGAGCATCCACACCGGCCCATTCGAGCGTCAGCTGGTCATTGGCGCCGAGCTTGCGGCGGCCGGACTTGTAGCGGCAGAGCAGGGCTTCCGCATCCGAGCCGATGATGAATGGGTTGGCGGGATAATCGCCTCCACCCGAAAAGACGGCGCCTTGCATGGCCGCGAGAATATCCGATTCGTCCGCGCCGGCTTTGACCACAGACAGCGCCGCATCGAGGGCATCGTCGGCCAGTGCGGCGGCACGTTCGACATGGGCGATTTCCGCTGGGCTCTTCGTCAGACGCAGTCGACTTATAAGATAAGAGGCGTCGATGATCTGTCCGAAGCTCGCAAGCTGATGATCGAGCAGGCGAGCGATGCGGCCCGTCATGCCGTGAGTGTCATACTCGACACCGATACGGGCACCGAGCAGATCGAGATCGGACAACAGCTCCTTGAGATCGAGCGTCGGATCGGCGTTGACGCGATCGACCCATATGCGAATGTCGCTGATGACAGAAGTCAGCTGCGCCTGGCGCAGATCGGCCGAGCGCGTCATCAGCGTCAGAGATCCATCCGCCTTGACGACCAGCGTCTGGAAAAAGCAAAAGCCGAACGTATCGTAGCCCGTCAGCCAATACATGCTCTCTTGTGCGAAAAGCAGCATGGCATCGAGCTTTTCTTCCTGCATTCTCGCCAGCAGCCGTGCCAGACGAGCGTCGAATTCGCTGCGTTCGAAATGCAAGGCCATATCAAGCTGCCTTTCCGATAGCGATGGCGGAAATCTGCCGTCCGTAATCCGGCTCCTTCGCATGCGTCGTGCGCCGATAGGAGAAGAAGCGCTCAGGATCCGGATAGGTGCATAGGTTCAGGCTTTCGGCGGTGACGCCCGCCTTGTGCAGGCGATCGACCGTGAGGGACGGCAGATCGAACATGGCATGGCCGTCGCGCTCCGAAGGGATGAAATATCTGGCATAATCGGGATCATGGGCGAGGAAGCGCTCGACGAATTCGGGGCCGACCTCATAGCACGCCCGGCTGATGGACGGGCCGAGGCAGGCAATGATCGTTTCACGTCTAGCGCCAAGCGCCACCATCGCATCGATGGTATTTTCCAGCACACCGGTCAGCGCGCCCTTCCATCCGGCATGAGCGGCGCCAATGACCCGATTTTCCGGATCGGCAAAAAGGATGGGGCCGCAATCGGCGGCGAGCACGCCGATTGCGATGCCCGGTGTCGCCGTGACCATCGCATCGGCCTGCGGCCGGCTTCCATCATAATAGGCGCCGATTGTCACGACATCGGGCGAATGGATCTGATGCACGGTAGCAAGCCGTTCGACGGGCAGACCGAACCAGCCGGCCACGCGGCGGCGGTTTTCCTGCACGTGCTCGTGATCGTCATGCGAACCCAAGCCTACATTCAGCCCGCGATAAAGGCCTTCGGAAACGCCGCCGGCGCGGGTGAAATAACCATGGCGAATGCCGGCAGCCTCGGCGGCGCTCAGCAGCGTGCTTGCAAGTGGTGTCGGCAACTGCAGTGTCCCTTGGTGTCTTGGTTCAGCCTGTCGTGCGATGAATAACGCAGCCGCGGCGAAGCAGTTCGATTTGACTGGGATGTTGGCCCAGTCCGGCGCGCACTGTCAATCCGTAGGATTGGTGGTCAAGCCTCAGCTGACGGCACGAAAGGGCAGGAGATCGATCGCCGGGCTGGAAACCGCCAGCACCTTGAAGAGCTCTCCCATCTTGCCTTCGCCGGCGCCGGCCAGCCTTTCTACGGCGACACGGATGTTCTGCTGGGTTGCCGCATCCTGGTCTCTGCCGAGGGCCGCCGCCCGCTCCAATAGGCCGAGCCCGACGAGGAAATCGCCCTGATGACAGCAGCCGTTGATGTGCAGGCCGGAGGCGAGGGCGGTCTGTGCCAGATGCTGGAAATCGACATGGCTGGTGAGATCCGCTTCGCCCGGATGTTCCAGCGGCGGATCGTATTCGTGCATGCGCACGGCCTGCAGCGTATCGCCGAAGCTTGTCGCCATGTGGCCGTAGTCGATGGCAAGCGCCGTGCCGCCATGGGCGGCAAGCCTGTCGCAGATCGTCGTCATGACGGCCTGGCGGGCTGGCGCGATTTCAAAGATCGTACCGATCGGCGGCAGTCCGCCCTCCGGAAGAAGTGCAGGATCGAGCGTGGCGACGCCTGCCGTGAAGCTCAGCTCGTCATTGGCGTCGAGGCCGACCGTGCGCTCGCGGAAACCGTTGGCGGTGCGAACAAACTGGCGGATGGGAATGGCGTCGAAGAGTTCGTTGGCGGCGAGCAGGGTGAAACCCTCGGGCACCTCGCCGAAATCCGTATGCCAGGAGATTTTTGCGCCGTAGGGCTCGAGGGTCTGGCGCTGAAAGCCCTGCAGGCGCTCGCTGGTTTCGACGAGATGGACCGTCATGGCATCATAGAGCGGCGGGGCCAGCTTGCCGATGACGCGCAGCATGTCGGACATCATCGTGCCACGGCCCGGGCCGATTTCGACGAGACGCACCTCGGCAGGGGTTCCATGCCGCTGCCAGGCATGGACCATGAAGACGCCGATCATCTCGCCGAATAGCTGGCTGACTTCGGGCGCGGTGACAAAGTCGCCGGATTGGCCGAAGGGTTCACGCGTCTTGTAATAACCATGCACCGGATCGGCGAGGCACAGCGAAAAATAATCGGTAATGCTCAATGGCCCGTTGGTGCGGATGATGGCTTTGATTTTTTCCCCGAGCGCCGTTGTCATTCTATGCTTTCGCTAATGCGTGGCCCAGACAAAATGGGAGCAACCTTTATGAAGACCACGCGATATTGAACTCCACCTCAAGCCATCTGCCTTGCCGCTGCCTGACGGGCGCGGATAACGGCCCAAAGGCCGATCGCCACCATCGGAAGCGACAGCACCATCCCCATCGTCAGCCAGTTCGTGCCGAGCAGATAGCCGAGCTGCTCGTCAGGCTGACGGAAGAATTCGACAAAAATACGCGAGAAGGCATAGCCGATGACAAAAATACCGCTGACCGTGCCCGGCTTTTTCAACGCTAGGGCCCAGCGGGTCAAAATGAAGAGCAGGAGGAAGAGGATAATGCCTTCGATGCCAGCCTCGTAAAGCTGGCTGGGGTGGCGCGGATCGGAGCCTGCGGGGCAGACGCCATTATGGGCGGCGATCACATGCGGGCTGCAGAAGACCATCGCCCAAGGAACGTCCGAGACGCGGCCCCAGAGCTCGCCGTTGATGAAATTGGCGATGCGGCCGAAGAACAGGCCAATCGGGGCGACGGCGGCGACGATATCGAACAGGCTCCAGACGCGAATCTTGTTTCGCCTTGCGAACAAAATCATGGCGATGGTCGTGCCTATTAATCCGCCGTGGAAGGACATGCCGCCGTTCCAGACTTCGATGGCGCGGATCGGATTGGCCAGCACCGGATCGAGATCGTAGAAAAGGATATAGCCGATGCGGCCCCCGAGAACGATGCCGAAGGCGACCCAGAGGATGAAATCGTCCAGATGTTGGCGCGTCATCGGTGCCGTATCGTTCAGCCAGAGCTTGCCGTTATCGACCAGCCGTCTGGCATAGAACCAGCCGAGCAGAATGCCAGCGACATAGGCAAGCCCGTACCAATGGACTGAAACCGGGCCGAGAGAAACGGCGACCGGATCAATATCCGGAAAAGGCAGGATGGCGGCGAGATTGGCGGAAGTCAGCAAGATCGTCAGGCCCGTTGCAGCATGTTCCCGAAAGCATCGTGCCATTTCGGGGCAAGATCATGCTAAATATCCAAAATGTGCGCGGAACATGGCGTTCGCTGTCGAAACGGTCAAGTCGATTGTTGATCTCGCCGAGATGGCAGGTCCGGTTGTCCAGTCCTATCTCAATTTGCTTGCATCGGCCCCTTGGAAATCCTACCTCAGCACTATCTGGCCCATATCGATGCCTGACCGTTGAGGGCCGACGGCCGCAAGGAGACTGCCATGAGCACTGGACCGAACCGAATCTTCGATGAATTCGCCAAGCTGATGACCGATGCCGCCGGTGCTGCCCAAGGCGTGCGCCGCGAAATCGAGACCGCCTTCAATGCCCATGCCGAGCGCTGGCTGAACAGCATGGATATCGTCAAGCGCGAGGAATTCGAGGCTGTTCGCGAAATGGCGATCAAGGCGCGCGACGAGAACGAGGCGTTGCTGGCGAGAATCGAAGCGCTCGAAGCCAAGCTCGCTTCCAAGGGCAAATAAGCCTGGACTTCTGTTTGCTGATCGGCGCGGCACCCGTTTGCCGTGCCTTTTTCCTCTGAAAATTTCCGTCCGGTTTTCCACCTGTGGACATAGGCAAAAAAGCCAATCGCCAGAGTCGGTTATGACTCCCTTCTGAATAGACGCCGGAAGAGCTTTCCACAGTGCCGTTTCCAAAATCATCGTTCAGGGGCTGGCATGCCGGGCATGCCGCTATACACTGATTTTAAATGATGATTCGAAACGGACTTGGTAAGCCCCGGGCATGGTGGAAGCGTTAGTCTGGCAGCCGTTCAACATCATCCCGAGGATGTTTCCGGAGTAAAATTGTTTGCGTTCTTTCAGTGTCGAGCCACGGGAAAACTGCAACCGATCCGGTCAAGAAGGTGCTGCATGAGCCTTATGGAAATGGAAGCCGAACGACAATCGAATCCGGTCGACATGATCGAATTCGTCGCCGCCAACAACGACTGGTCGTTCGAACGGTCCGGCGAGGACGAAATCGCCATGACCGTCGAAGGGCGATGGACCGACTATCACGTCTCGTTCTCGTGGATGGAGGAATTCGAAGCGCTGCACATAGCCTGCGCGTTCGATGTCAAGGTTCCGGACCCGCGCGTCAACGAGGTGATCAAGCTCTTGTCGTGCATCAACGGGCAGGTGCTGATGGGTCATTTCGATCTGTGGCGTCAGGAAGACATCGTCATTTTCCGCCAATCCCTTCTCTTGTCGGGCGGGGCGGAGCCCACCAACCGTCAGGTGGAAGTGCTGCTTTCCAACGCGCTTGACACCTGCGAGGCTTACTATCAGGCTTTCCAATTCGTCGTATGGTCCGGGCTCGATGCAAATCGCGCCATGGAAGCCGTACTTTTCGAAACGGTAGGCGAAGCGTGACATGACAGGCGAACAATCCGCCAATGCATTTGCATCCTCAGGACCGATCGTTCTGATCGGCGCCGGCAATATGGGCGGGGCATTGCTGACGGGGTGGCTGAAAAACGGCGTGCCGGGATCATCGGTCATCGTCGTCGATCCCAATCCGGCGGAAGCGATGGGGAAAATGATTGCGGATGCCGGTGCAAGCCATGTCACCGAAGTTCCGAAAGGTGTGACGGCGGGGGTTCTCTTCATCGCCGTCAAGCCGCAGCTGATGGACGCGGTTCTGCCGCCGTTCAAGCCGCTTGTCGGGGAGACGACGGTCGTCGTCTCTATCGCGGCCGGCAAGACGCTCTCCGCGCTTGAGACGCATCTGGGTGAAGCGGCCATGGTGCGCGCCATGCCGAATACGCCCGCCATGGTCGGGCGCGGTGTGACGGGCGCTTTTGCCAATGCACGCGTGAGTGACCGCCAGCGGCAGCTGGTTCAGAACCTGTTGAAAGTGTCCGGCCCGGTCGAATGGGTGCCCGGCGAAGCCGATATCGATTCGGTGACTGCGGTTTCGGGCAGCGGCCCGGCTTATGTTTTCTATCTCGTGGAATGCATGGCGGAGGCGGGCCGGAAGCTCGGCCTGCAGGCGGACCTCGCCATGCGGCTCGCACGGGAAACTGTCGCGGGGGCTGGTGAATTGTTGCACCAGTCTCCCGACGACGCTTCGCGCCTGCGCCAGAATGTGACCTCTCCCGGTGGCACGACCGCTGCCGCGCTGAGCGTCCTGATGGCGGAGGATGGCATGCAGCCTCTATTCGACGCGGCCCTCGAAGCGGCGCGCAAACGGGCGCAGGAACTGGCCGGTTGAGTTTCCTATAAAGGCAGGATATGGCGGAAGAGATCACTTACGGCGATTTCGAGCGGGTGGATATCCGCGTCGGAACGATCATCGAAGCGGAGACTTTTCCGGAAGCGCGCAAGCCTGCTTACAAGCTCAGGATCGATTTCGGGCCGGAGATCGGCATCAAGCGCTCCTCCGCGCAGATCACCGTGCACTATACGCCGGAAACTCTTGTCGGCCGGCAAGTGCTGGCCGTGGTCAATTTCCCGCCACGCCAGATCGGGCCGGTTCGCTCCGAAGTGCTGACGCTCGGTTTCGAGGATGAGTCCGGCGCGATCGTTCTGGCTGCGGTGACCCATCCGGTGCCGAATGGCAAAAGGATGATGTGAGCGGCGCCCCTTTCACAATCGAAAGGACGTGTCCTCAGTGAATATCTTTTGATACCGGATCGGTCAGACTGAAATCAAGGAATTCTGCTTCGAAGCCTTCGCGTTGCGGCGAGCAGAAGGTCGGGCCGACCAACACTTCATCGAGCGTCGGATCGAACCAGGCGAGCCTTGCCATGCGCCATTCGCTCATGCGGTCGGTGCGATACTGGATGAAGAGGGCGTCGCCGTTGCGGGTGACCCGTGCCGACATGGCATCGAACTCGTGATCGAGCCGGAAGGCCGACCAATCGGAGTTGCCATTGGTGACGACGACGCTGAAATGCCTGCCGCCGTCTGTGTATTCGATCCCGCATTTCATCCAGTGCCTGGCATCGTGGCGGACCATCAGGCCGGCCTGATCGTAAAGTTCCCGATAATGCCCGACGAAGGTGACTACGGCGGTGAAATCGCCGCGGCGGGGCATTCCGAGAAAATGACCGTCGTCGCGGTGGAAGCCGTAATAGGTTTCCTGCCAGAAATCGGTCTTATTGCCGGACTGGACGAACAGGCGTCCCTGGTTCACTTCCCACATCGGCGGCGTGTTCAACCAGTGCATGCCATCGATATCGATCGGCATATGCTCTCTCTCTCTCTCTCTCTCTCAGGCAGGAATGCGGATGGTGGCGCGCAAGCCGCCGAGCGGGCTGTCGCCGAGCGTGACATTGCCGCCATGGCTACGGGCGATGTCGCGTGCAATGGCAAGGCCGAGGCCTGTGCCCGACTTGTCGAGATTGCGGGCCGAATCCAGCCGGAAGAACGGTTTGAATACATCATCCCGTGCGGCGACCGGAATGCCGGGCCCATCATCGTCGAAGATGATCGTCAGCCACTTGGCGCTATGCCTCGCTTCCACGCGGAGGCTGTTGGCATAGCGTCGTGCATTGGTGGCGAGGTTCGTCACCAGGCGGGTAAATGCATTCGGCCGGACGGAGATTTCGTCATCTCCTTCGATGGAGAAGCTCATGGACTTGTCATGCAGCGTGAAGTCCTGCCGGACTTTCTCGAGGATATCGCTGAGCTTGAATTGTCCGACATCTTCTTCGGCCTCGCCGCGAGCGAAGGCCATATAGCCCTCGAGCATGCTTTGCATGTCCTCCACATCTTCGCTGAGGCCGACAAGATCCGGATTTTCGCCGACAAGGGCGAGCTGCAACTTGAAGCGGGTGAGAACGGTGCGCAGATCGTGGCTGACGCCGGAGAGCATGGCCGTGCGCTGTTCGATCTGCCGTTCGATGCGCTCGCGCATCAGGATGAAGGCAAGGCCCGCGCGGCGTATTTCGTCGGCGCCGCGGGGAGAGTAGTTTTCCAGGCGCTGGCCCTTGCCGAAGCTCTCCGCCGCCTGAGCCAGCGCCAGGATCGGGCGGATCTGGCCGCGCAGGAATAGGACGGCGATGCCGATTAGCACTAGCGACGTACCGACCATCCATAGAATGAAGATATGGGTGTTCGAGGCGTAGGTCTGGCTGCGCTTTGCGAAGACGCGCAGCACCTTGTCCGGCAGCTTAACGCGGATTTCGACCAGACTGGAGTTACCGACCGTATCGATCCAGAAGGGTAGATTGATTTGTTCCTTTATCTCGTCGCTCAAAATGCCATCGAGGATGGAGAAGAAGGGCTTTTCGCGCGGGGGCGGTAATTCACCCCCAGGTTCGATCGATATACTAAGGTCGAGCTTCTGACGCGCCATCTGGGTGATGGCGGAATAGTCAGCATCCTGCGGATAGGTTTGGATGATGGTGATGATGGCGGCGATGTCGCGCGTGGTCGCCATCGACAGCCGCTGCGTCACCATCTGCCAGTGGCGCTCCATGAAGACGACGGTGACAACCGCCTGCAGAATGATCATCGGCAGGATAAAGATCAGCAATGAGCGGGCATAGAGACCGGTCGGCAGGATATAGCGACGCATCCAGCGCGAAAGCCACCTCAGGCCGTTGGATGGCGTGTGATCCTGGTCGCGTCTGATCGAATCGAATGTCACCATAATCTGATCCCGCGGGCCGATCTCAGTCTATGCTCAGGCGATAGCCGATGCCACGCACCGTCTGCAGCCAGATAGGGTTGGCAGGGTCATCTTCAATCTTGCGGCGCAGCCGGTTGATCTGCACGTCGATCGTCCGCTCGCCCACTTCGGCATCGTTGCCGATGAGTTCATGGCGCGGGATCGTCTCGCCGGCGCGCTTGGCAAACAACAGCATGATTTCCTGCTCGCGATCGGTAAGCCGGATGAGCTCCGCCGCCTTCTTCAGCTCCTTACGGGTGAGCGAAAACGTATAAGGACCAAACATCACGAGCTCGATCTTCGGGGAATCGGCGGGCGCGTTGCGGCGAAGAATATTGTTGACGCGCAGCACCAGCTCGCGCGGGTCGAAGGGCTTTGGCAGATAGTCGTCCGCGCCGGCCTCAAGGCCCGCTATACGGGAATCGGCTTCGGCCAGCGCCGTCAGCATGAGGATCGGAATGTTCTTGATAGCACGCAGGCTCGACGTCAGCGCAATGCCGGATTCGCCGGGCATCATCACATCCATGATGATGAGGTCGAAATCGAGCCCTTCCAGCTTGCGGCGGGCTTCGGCGCCATCGGCGGCAGCCGTGACGCGAAAACCTTTCTCCATAAGATAACGGTTGAGGAGGGCACGGATACGTGTGTCGTCATCCACCACCAGAAGATGTGCTGCGTCATCCGAGATTGCTGCTTTTGTCGTCATTCGGTTCGTCTCGATCCTGTCCTACCCATCGATTGAGTTGACGCATTCCGCACCGGCCCCACGGGCGGGATTGCCGTCATTTCTCGGTCTGCATTCCCCGCAGGAAACGCTTCACGCTTTCGCGCGTCGCTTCCGACGCGCCTTCGAATGCCCTTTCAATGCGGCGCGATTGCGGCTCGGCCAGCGCCAGCGCCAGATCGCGCCCTGCCTGCGTCGGGTACAGTTTGCGCTGCCGCCGGTCCTCCGGACCTGCGACCTGGCGAATATAACCCGAATCGATCAATTGTTTGAGAACCCGCGCCAAACTCTGTTTGGTGATCTGCAATGTTTCCAGAAGGTCCGCAACCGTCATGCCGGGTTCGCGGTTAACGAAATGGACGACACGATGATGAGCCCGGCCGAAACCGCTCTTGACGAGGATCTGGTCCGGATCGGAGACAAAATCACGGTAAGCGAAGAAAAGCAGCTCGATAATCTCGAAATCGATGCTTCCCGCATTCTGCATCGGCGTAGCCAGCAGCTCAGTCTTTGCCGCATTCTGGCTCATCTGTCGTGGCACCGTGACATTTCCTTTCCTATTATGGAGCATCCGGGAAACTTCCGCAAAAATATGTCAGTTATGTTGACGCATTTTTACGTCGTTGCCCGCTTTCGCACAATGCCATGCCGCCCAAATGGCGCTGCTTCATTAAGAAATTAAGTGCGGCCCCATAAAAACTCCAACATATCCTGCATTCTCTTCCGCTCCCGCCGGCACGGAGACGCAGGGATCAGATGCTTGGTGAAACGGTAAGATCGCCCGGGGCAAAATGAAAGCCTTAGATGGGCTCTCGGGTGGGAGAGTGCACATATCCGGTCATTGAAGGCAGCAAATATCGTAGCGATGGCATGCTTTCGCCTTGCCTAGCTCGATGCACGGTGAAAGCGGCTGTTGCCAAGCAGAATTGCGCATTGATCCGCACAAGCCTGACCGTTGCCCGGCCGGGCTTGTGCGATCCGATCTAGTTAGGACTTGCGGCCGAGAACGGCACCAACGATCGCGGAGAGCACGCCGCCGGCGACCAACGAGGATATGCCTTGCGCGATGAGGCCGGTCAGAGCTTCGCTGCCGATCAGGTTCAGGATGAGGCCGCCGCCAAGGCCGCCCACGGCCCCGGCGATCGTTCTCGCAATGAGATTGATCCCATCCTGCTTCAAAACGGCGCTTGCGGCGTTGCCACCGATCGCACCGGCAATCAATTGCGTAATGATAGGCCCTAGACTTTCCATGACTGCCCTTCTCCCATAATTCCGGAGACGCTTCCGGATGCCCTCTCGCGGCGTCCCGGATCGGTGCCAGGGAGCGGCGATAATCCTTCATTGATATTAGGATTACATCATGCACGGATCGCTGGAAATAGAAGGGCAACTCAAACGGGAGAATCCCGCAATAATTTCAGGGGAAATTCGCGATTTGGACATGCGGCCGCCCCGCCGCATGTCAATTTCGCCATCTTATGTGGCACTACGGGGCGAATCAGCGGTAGACGTAGACGATGCGGCGTGTACCCGGATCGACCAATACGGGCTGGTGGTTCACCTCGACGTAGCTGTATTGGTAGTCTGGAATACGGTGCACTTCGACGCTTTGTGGAATGGTGGCGCCGACCGCCAGATCTCCACGCAACTGCACCGCATCGACCGGATTGTCGTCAATGTAGGTCCGTACTTCCTCGGGCGGAGTGATTGCGACTACATCGCCACTGCTCTGATCGGCGGGCCCCAGCAATTCGTCGCTCGGATCGGGCTGAACGCGCTGGACGCTGCCGGTCTGGACCGGATCGGTCTGTTCGTAGGTGATGGTGGGGATGCCCAGATCATCCCGGTGGTCCTGAACGACGACCGAGATGCCATTCTGTTCGACGCTCAGATATTGCGCATAGACCCAGCCGCGCATGCCATTGACGTCAACCCGGCACCAGCGGCTCCCTTCGACGCAACCGTCGAGCGTTGCTTCGGACCCGCGAGTGGCGACGCCGACCGTCGGAAATTCCGCACCCGGCCCGGAACGAACTTCTATATCCGTGGCGGTGGTTGCGGCCATCTCGGCCTGAGCGAGACCCGCACTGCCGAGAAGGACAAAGCCGGTCAGCAACAGATTCCTCTTCAAGGACATTGGTTTTCTCCTTCTGTCTTGAAAGACTTATCTTCAACGTTTCGAGTGCCTGAGTGTTCCGATTTGCCGGACACCAATAGGTCATCGTTCGATGGGAGGACTAAATAACCGTTTGAAATAAACGGATACTATCGAATCTCGAGGTTCGGCTGCCGGCATTCCATCACTTTGAAACTTCGGGGGCTGCTTTGTCTGATGTTTGCCTTTATACCGGCAGCACGACGATCAAACAGACGAGGCGCTCCATGGGCATGCTCCAAGCCGGCATTATTCCGGTGACCCCTTTCGAACAGAACTGCACGATCCTGTTCGATCCGGAGACGAAGGAGGGCGTGGTGGTCGATCCGGGTGGCGATGTCGATATCATTCTGCAGACCGTGCGCGAGAACGGCATTACCCTGAAGGCTATCTGGCTGACGCACGGCCATATCGATCATGCCGGTGGTGCCGACGAGGTGCGCGAAAAGCTCGGCATCGAGGTGATCGGCCCGCATGAGGATGATCGCTTCCTGCTCGAGGATATCGAAGCCAAAGCCAAGATGTTCAACATCAGCGGCGTGCGCAACGTCACGCCGGACCGCTTCCTGAAGGAGGGTGACAAGGTCTCCTTCGGCGAGCATGAATTCGAGGTTTTCCATTGCCCGGGCCATGCGCCGGGCCATGTCATCTATGTCAACCGGAAGCAGGGCTTTGCCCATCTCGGCGACGTGCTGTTCAACGGCTCGATCGGCAGAACCGATCTGCCCGGCGGCAATCACCAGCAGCTTTTAGAATCGATCCGCGACAAAGTCTTTCCGCTGGGCGATGAAGTCGGCTTCATCTGTGGTCACGGGCCGGGGAGCCGGATCGGCGACGAGCGTCGCGCCAATCCCTTTTTGCGCGGGCTGTAGGCAAAGCGTTATTGGCGGGCCTTTTGCCCCGCGTTCTCGCGGCATCTGGAAAGAATATCGTCGACAACGCTTGCGAGCGGGGCGGCCGCGTCGATGCTTATCGCATTCTTCGGAATGTCCTCCTGTGTCGCGTGCAATCGCACGATGACGTCTCGCTCGGCAGGCTTGCCGCCAAACTCATCTTCCGGCCTGGCGGCAAGCCGGCGATTCAGCGTGTCCAGATCGAGGTTGAGTAGGAAGACCCCATCGAACAGATCGATAAAGCGATGGAAATTCCTGGAACCGCCGCAGAAGAAGGTGGTCGGATGGCTTCGATCGGCGACAAGGGATTTGACTTTGTCGAGATTCCAAAGGTGATGCCTGTGCCCGAAGGTCACATCCAGGGTGTGCGGCTCATTGGCAGAGTCATCCAGAGGTTCACCCGTCTCCGGATCACCCTTGTACGCCAATTCGCGGTCACCGTGGATAACATGATGGCCGCGCCGCTGCAGCTCTGTGGCGACTGCAGTCTTGCCGGCGCCAGAAACGCCTTCGATCAAATAGTTCCTGACGCCCATTCTCCAACCTCGGGAAAGCTTCCTCGCGCGGCCAACGGCTATACGCCTAAATGCCAGTGTGACCATGGCAGGACATTATCACACAGTATTTGGATGAGAGCTCCCGCGCGATGGGGCCGGAGCTCTTATCGGAGACGTTGTATCCAGGCGGGAGGCGTGGCGCGTCGTTCAGCGAGCGAGAGGCGGTCACGCTGTCGCAAATCCAGGCGGAAAGACGAACGCTTCCCGATGGGACCTATTCCGTATCAATCAGGCGCCGCTCGAAAGCGGCACCGTGGTTCCTCGCATTTTCGTTCGGGGCACGGCTGAAATTAGTCGGTCGTGCAGAAATGGCGCATGCCGTCAAAGCCGACATAGGTGCCGGTGCGGCCATCGAAGCTTCTGTAGCGGTCGTAGCAATAACGCATCCATGCGGATGACCAGGGACGCAGACCGTATGCCGGCGCTGGCGCATAATAGCTGACGTCGCGCTCGACATAGACGCGGCGCGGTGCTGGTCGATAGTAGTAGCCAGGAGGAGGCGCGTCGTAGCCCGGGTCGACATAAGCCGGGGACGGTTCGACGTACCGCGGCTGGCTGGCGATGGCGGAGCCGACGATCAGGCCAGTTGCAAGCCCGGCAGCACCCAGCGCCCAACCATCACGGTTATGATGGTGCCAATATTCGTCGGCGGACGCGGCGCTCATGGAAGTGATCGTCAATGCCGCTGCGACGGCGGACATGACGAGCGTTTTGCCGAGTATGGTCATTGGCCTATCCTCTAACGGAAGCGGGACAAAAGTCATTCCCGCTCTTTCATGGGAGGCAAATTATACGTGGCAAACTGAATGCAGACTGAATGACAAAACCCGGCATTGCTGCCGGGCCTCAACTCGAATTTGAAAGCCGTAAGGTGTCTTAGCCAGCAATCTGCAGATTGACGGCCTTCGGTCCCTTGCCGCGGCGATCCGGTTCCGTGTCGAAGCTTACCTTCTGGTTTTCCGACAATCCTGCCAGACCAGAAGCCTGAACTGCAGAAATGTGTACAAAGATGTCTGCGCCACCCTTGTCCGGTTTGATGAAACCGAAGCCCTTATCGGTATTGAAAAACTTTACAGTGCCAGTCTCGGCCATGCCTCAGGTCCTTTTCTCTCTGCCCACCATCCACACGGGCAGCATTACTTTAGTTGCCCTTGCGGGCGCTTGCAGGCAGTTCTCGAAATTTGAAGGAAAAGGTCCCCGTAACTCGGCATGATCTCAATGCGATGTTTGCCACCCGCTTCTCGACCAGGCTGACCGGAATATTAGCGTTTCCGGCTCGCAATTCTATTAGGACTTCCCATGCTCTAAAAATGCCCGAACACTATTGAGAGTGCTGTGTTTATGGGAAATTGGCAAGCAAAAGTTTTTTAACGTGGCACAACCGCTACAATACCGTAACGCGAATATGTTAGGGCGATTCGCAAATTTTCCCACTTTGAAACAAGTTTCTAAGGGTTTTGCATCGCTCGCGATATAGTATTGGCGAAATTTCCCCAAATTCGCTGGTGTGAACGGCCATTTTCGAGCGCCCGAAAAATTTTGGCGAGGCATGCCGTCAAGCGGCTAAAAGCGCGCATTTTCGGCGTTTTTTATGCCGTGGCGTCGCGTCGGCGAGTCAATTCCGGCACCAATTCCACGGCCAGCATCGCCGCAAACATCAAAGCGCAGCCGGCATAGCCGAGCGGGCCGATGGTCTCGCCGAGCAGCAAGGCGCCGAGCGAAGCCCCGAACAGCGCTTCCGAAGATAGGAAGATCGCCGCCTGCGGCGCGGTCGTATAACGCTGGCCAATGATCTGCAGCGCGAAAGCCAGGCCCGAGGAAAAGATGCCGACATAAAGGATCTCGCCGAGTGCGGCGCTTATATCGGCGATGCTGATTGGTTCGATGACGGCGGCAACCGCGAGAGCGAGAACGGCAGTGACGGCAAATTGCACGGCGGAAATACCAAGCGGGCGTCCGGTTTCGTTGACGGCCGAGCCGGCAAGCGTGATTTGCGCAGCCCAGAAGAGCGCGCAGATTACGGTCAGGAAATCGCCGACGGTAAGGCGCGAGAAGGAGCCGCCCGAGAGCAGGTAGATGCCGCAAAGCGCCATCAATGCCGCTGGCCAGATGACCCAATGCGGCGAGCGGCGCAGGAAGATAACAGCGATCAGCGGAACGAAGACCACATAAAGGCCGGTGATGAAGCTGGAATTCGTAACCGTCGTCGTCAGCAGGCCAAGCTGCTGCGTTGCCGCTCCGCCGAAAAGAGCGAGGCCGATCAACAAAAAGGAGAGCCAGTTGCGCGACGTCAGCGGCTTCGTGGCCTTTCTGTTTTCCATCCACACGAAAGGCAGGACGACCATGGTGGCCACGGCAAATCTGAGGCCGATGAACCAGAACGGTCCGATCGCCTTCATCGCTGTCGATTGCGCAACGAAACCGCCGCCCCAGATCGCGGCGGCAAGCAACAACAACAAATTCGCCTGTATGCGAGACATCTGTATCCTGCGGGAAGGGGAGGAAGAATGAGGCGATCGTTAGCAGCTGCTTTTGCTCGCGGCAAGGCCGAAAGCTGCCCGGAGCGGAGCGCTGAGCCTAGCTCGCGGCTCTCGAAATCCTCAGAAGCGCACCGTTGTCTTCATCGGTCGTGACCAGCAGCGCGCCATCTGGCGCGACCGTAATATCACGTAAGCGCCCGAATTCGCCGTCAAACATACGTTCCTGTTCGGTGATCTTGCCTTTGCCATCCTGGCTCAACCGTGAGAGCAGCTCGAACTTCAGTGCCGTGACGAGGAAATCGCCGTTCCATTCAGGAAACATCTTGCCGTGGTAGACGACAATGGCGCCCGGGGCGATCGATGGATCCCAATAGAAACGGGGCTGCTCCATACCGGGCTTTGCCGTGCCGATGCCGATCTTCGTGCCGTTGTAATTGACGCCGTAGGAAATAACTGGCCAACCATAGTTCTTGCCAGCTTCGGGCGTGTTGATCTCATCGCCGCCTCGGGCGCCGTGCTCTGCAGTGTAGAGCCTGTTCGTCTGGCTGTCGAAAGTGATGCCCTGTGGGTTGCGATGGCCCTTCGACCAGATTTCCGGCAGAGCGCTTTTGCCGTCCGTGAACGGATTGTCGGCGGGAATGCTGCCATCGGCTTCGATATGGATAATGGAGCCGGCATCGTCCTGAAAATCCTGGGCGCGGTCCTGTTGACCACGGTCGCCGAGGCTGACGAAGAGGCTGCCGTCGCGGGCAATCGCAATGCGCGACCCATACTGGATATTGCCGCGCGACAGCTTGTTCATCAGGAAGATACGCTTCACATCGGTCAGCCGAGTTTCGTCCGGCGATAGTCTGGCGCGAAAGACGGCCGTGCCGCTTCCGCCATCGCCTGCCACGGAAGCCGTGAAATAGAGAGTGCGGTTGCTTGGGAATTTCGGATCAAGGGCGACATCGAGCAGGCCACCCTGGCCGCGCGCATAGACCTCTGGCACGCCGGAAATCGGGGCCAAGGCTTTCCCATCGCGGACAAGACGCATACGGCCGGGCCGCTCGGTCACGAGGTAAGCGCCATCTGGTAGCACTTCCACCGCCCAGGGGTGCTCGAGCCCTGTCGCTATCTTCTCGACTTTGACATCAACCTTTTGCGTCTTGATGGTCTGTGCCGGCGCGGCGAGCACCGGTGTTCCCGCGAGCAGGGCACAGACCATCAAAGCGATCGTAAATCCGCTTCTGCCTGATCCTGTTTTGGCCCTGTGCATCCGTTCGACCTCCCCAAGAGTCTTGTTTTCGCAAGGTGGGGCCGTTCGACTGCCGTTCAAGGCTGGTTGTGGAACCGATAACGTCTTTGTGTTCTCGCTTCCGGCTGAAAGAAGCTTTTCGGGTCTTCCGAACCCGCGTGTAGGCGAGGTATTTCCCGCGTAAGGAGGTGTGCAGCTTGCCTTCTGAGAATCGGATATTCATGAAGTATTTGATCTCTATTGGAAATTTTCGCCGTCTTCAGAATCCGATTCAGGTGCTTCGCGTGATGATTCAAGTTCAGAGGGGCTACGGTGCCCGGCTACGCTTGATCTGTCCTCGGCGAAAGCGGCGCCTGGTCTCGTGGGCAGGCTTCTAGCCGGGTAAGAAAAGCTAGCGTGCGGAGCCCGGAAAGCCATGAAATAAAGCCACTGTGACGCCTTTGTGCTTGAAACGTCGGTCCATATTCGACATAGAGCTTAGCGCAGAAATCTGGTCCACAGGCTTTCTGCCATTTTCAACCGAATAGGACCGATCACCATGGCCTTTCTTGCCGACGCTCTTTCCCGTGTAAAGCCTTCTGCCACCATCGCCGTTTCCCAGAAAGCGCGCGAGCTGAAAGCAAAAGGACGCGACGTGATCGGCCTCGGCGCCGGTGAGCCGGATTTCGATACGCCCGATAATATCAAGACGGCGGCCATCGACGCGATCAACCGCGGCGAGACGAAGTACACGCCGGTCGCCGGCATCCCGGAACTGCGCAAGGCGATCGCCGCCAAGTTCAAGCGCGAGAACAATCTGGACTATGCTCCCGAGCAGACCATCGTCGGCACCGGCGGCAAGCAGATCCTGTTCAACGCGTTCATGGCGACGCTGAACCCGGGCGACGAAGTCATCATCCCGACCCCTTACTGGGTTTCCTACCCGGAAATGGTGGCGCTGTGCGGCGGTACGCCGGTTTTCGTCGCGACCACGCAGGCCAACAGCTTCAAGCTCCAGCCTGCCGATCTTGAAAAGGCGATCACGCCGAAGACCAAGTGGTTCATGTTCAACTCGCCGTCCAACCCGTCGGGCGCTGCCTATTCGCATGCCGAACTGAAGGCGCTGACGGACGTGCTGGTCAAGCATCCGCATGTCTGGATCCTGACCGACGACATGTACGAGCACCTGACCTATGGCGATTTCAAATTCGCCACCCCGGTCGAAGTCGAGCCGAGCCTCTATGACCGCACGCTGACGATGAACGGCGTGTCGAAAGCCTATGCCATGACCGGCTGGCGTATCGGCTATGCCGCCGGCCCGCTGCAGCTCATCAAGGCGATGGATATGATCCAGGGTCAGCAGACTTCTGGCGCGACCTCGATCGCCCAGTGGGCTGCAGTCGAAGCGCTGAACGGTCCGCAGGACTTCATTCCGCGCAACAAGAAGATCTTCGAAGGTCGCCGCGATCTCGTCGTATCGATGCTGAACCAGGCGAAGGGCATTTCGTGCCCGGTTCCGGAAGGTGCCTTCTACGTCTATCCGTCCTGCGCCGGCCTAATCGGCAAGACGGCTCCGACCGGCAAGGTCATCGAGACGGATGAGGATTTCGTCTCCGAGCTGCTGGAATCGGAAGGTGTTGCCGTTGTCCACGGTTCGGCTTTCGGCCTCGGGCCGAACTTCCGCATCTCCTATGCGACCTCGGAAGAGCTGCTCGAGGAAGCTTGCCGCCGCATCCAGCGCTTCTGCGGCGCCTGCAAGTAAGCGGCCAGCGATAGCTTACATGGAAAGCCCGCCAGAGATGGCGGGCTTTTTCGTATTCAGGCTGACGGTTTCGGCTTCATTAAATGATTCAAGCGCTTCGCAATTTGAATCCGCCTGGCGGCGCAAGTCCTTGAAATCGGAATTAAAGACCGAGCGCCGTCAGCATGATGAAAGTCGCGAAGAGAATGAAATGGGTCATGCCCTCGATGGCGTTGGTTTCGCCGTCGTTGAGGTTGATGGCGGCGACGATCAGGGTGATCATCACCATGACCGTCTGCACCGGCGACATGGCCATGATGAAGGGCTGGCCGGTATAGAGCGCGATCGCCTCCATGACCGGCACCGTCAGGATGACTGTCGAGAGCGAAGCGCCAAGGGCGATGTTGACCGTCGCCTGCATGCGGTTTCTGAGGGCTGCGCGCAGCGCCGTCAGAATTTCCGGCGCGGCCGAGATGGCGGCAACGACGATCGCGGCGATGGCGGGCGGAGCGCCGGTGCCCTTGAGGCCGGTGTCCATGAAGGCTGACATAAACTCCGCCAAAGCACCGATCAGCACGACGCCGATCAGGATTGTCACGATCGAAGTTGCCGTGGATTCCTCTTCATGATGCTCTTCAGCCTCCCCAGCTGCGAGCTTCTTTTCCGTGCGCGGATAGCTGTAGCTGAAGAAATAGCTATGCCGGCCGACCTGCATGCGCAGGAACAGCGCATAGAGAGCGATCATTGCAACGATGGTGAAGGCGGAATAATAGTGCCATTTCGCATCCGGTATGAATTCCGGCACGATCATCGAAATGCCCATGGCAGTCAGGATCATCACGCCATAGGTCCGGCTGGAATCGTCATTATAGGGCTGTTCGCCGTGTTTCAGGCCGCCGAGCAGGGCGGCTAGGCCGAGGATGCCGTTGATATCGAGCATGACGGCGGCATAGATCGTGTCGCGCACCAGCGTCGGCGAGCTCTCGCCGCTCATCATGATGGCGAGGATGATGACCTCGACGGCAACGGCCGAAAGAGTGAGGATCATCGTGCCGTAGGGGTCGCCGACCTTGACGGCGAGCGTCTCGGCATGATGGGCGACGCGCATGGAGGCCAGTACGATCGTCGCGATCAATGCCGCTGCTGCGATCATTGATGCGCCCTGGCCCATTTCCAGAATGGAATGTTCGCCGACATAGGCGCCAACGGCAATTATCAATGCTACCAGCAGGCTTCTTTCCTGCTTAAACCACTTCGCTAAGATCACTTTCCCACCTTTGCGCCGATTCACGGTTGCACTCTAAAGCAAGGAGTTCGCACATCAAGCTTGCAAGGAAGAGGGCGAAATTTGCAGTTAACGCGGTTTAATGGAATACTGCGCGAATAGGTCTGCCCAACCACAATGCAGCGGCATCCTCGAAACCGTCTCAGATGCACGCGATTCTGCCGGCAACGTCCGGTTTGAAGGTCTTGGCAGATGAGAAGGAGGGTCTGAATGGTCAAGGTCGTTTACGAAATCGTGCCGCATGACGGTGGATGGGCTTATCGCTTCCGTGACGTTTATTCGGAAGCGTTTCCAACACATTCCGAGGCCGTGGAGGCCGCCAGGATCGTGGCGGCGGAACAGCAAATCGGGGGAGATTCAGCCGAAATCAGCTGGCAGGACGAGAGCGGCAAGTGGCATGAGGAATATGCCGACGGCGGTGACCGCCCGGAAACGGAAGTTATCGACGGCCAGATGCATTTTCCGCCGGTCGATACTGCCCCTGGCGCCTAGATCTGCCGCTGACCGGCTGCCTTCTCGATAATCGCGTCGACGAAGTGACGTTTCTCGGCGGTGTAGCGATCGCCATCATGTCGATGCATTTCGGCGAGCTCCAATTTCAGCGTGGCGTAGGCTGCCGCTTCTGCAGGATGTGCCCGAAGATAATCGCGAAAGATCACCCTGCGCTCATGGGTCCGGTTGTTCGGCGGGCAGAGATAAATTCGTTCCGGCGGTCTGCCGTCGCGTCGCATGAAGGCCCAAACATCATCATCATAGCGATTGCCGCGGGGTTCGTAATTTTGCTTGAGAAGAATCTGCGTTGCAGCAGGCACGTCGGCTGCGCCGCGCAGGATGACGTCGATATCGATGAGCGGTTTTGCTGCGATTCCGGGAATGGATGTGCTTCCGATATGTTCGATCGTCATGACACAGGGCGCCAGCAATCGTTCGAGCTTTTCGCGGATGCGCTCGAAATCCCCTGGCCATCGCGGGTCGTATGGCACCAGTTCCACCGCCGTTCCCATGGTCAAGATCCGTTCTTCACGTTGTTTTCCTTAATGTAATCGAGCAAACCCATCACCAGGGCATCGAATGTCACCCGGCAGCGTGGCGACGTCTTCAGATTTTCATGCATGACGATCCAGGTGTCGATCTCGACCTCGATCTCCGGCAACAGCTGGACGAGGGCTGGGTCGCGGCCTGCCAGGGGAATTTGAAGGAAGCCGATGCCGATGCCGGCGCGCAGGGCGTTATGCAGAGCAATGCTGTGATCGGAGCGAAAGCTGAAAGAGACGCCTTCGAGCATCGGATAACGCTTCGTCATCATGCGTATATAGGCTGTCTGGCGATCGAAGCCGATGAGTTTGTGCCGACGCAGTTCCTCCAGAGTTTCGGGCTTGCCATACCGCTCGATATAGCTGCGATGGGCGAAGAGGCCGAGTGAGATGATGCCGATATGCCGGGCAAGCAGTGCTTCTTGCGCCGGCGCGACCATGCGTACGGCAATATCGGCCTCGCGCTGCAGCAGATCTTCCACCGTATCGGAGGCTGAAAGCTCCACGATCAGATCCGGAAATCCTGCCTGCAGCTTGGCAAGGATCGGTGGCAGCACTTCGGCGCCGATGACCTCGCTCGCGCTGATGCGTACCGTGCCGCTGACCTTATCCTTCGAGGCGGAGGCTGCGCGCAACAGTGCGGCGGTCGTGCTCGCCAAAGTCTCGGCATAGGGTTTCAGAACGAGGGCGGTATCGGTGGGTAGCAGCCCCTGTTGCGAACGCGTGAACAGCTCCGCGCCGACCGATTGCTCCAAGGCAAGGATGTGACGGCCGACCGTCGGCTGTGTCAGGCCGAGTTCGCGCGCAGCAGCCGAGAGTGAGCCGTGCTCCAGCACGGCAAGAAAGGTGCGATAGAAATCCCAGCTTGGCTCAGCGACTCGAGTCATACATTTATGTATATCATCTGCAGATTTTTCGGCAATTTCGTTTATCATCGATACCAAGCATAGTCAGGCCATCGAAACCGATGGAGATGACGATGAGCAACAATAAGGAAAGCACGAAGACCGCCCTGATACTCGGCGCGACCGGCGGCATCGGCGGTGCCGTCGCGGAAGGGCTTGCCCTTCGCGGCTGGCGCATTCGGGCGCTGAACCGCAATGCGGCCGAGGCGGCTCGTCGCCAGCCGGAATTCGACTGGTTCCAGGGCGATGCCATGCAGGCGGATGATGTTCTGAAGGCGGCGCAAGGCGCGGATGTCATCGTGCATGCTGTCAACCCGCCCGGCTACCGCAATTGGGGCAAGGTCGTCCTGCCTATGCTCGACAATACCATTGCCGCCGCCAAGGCGGTCGGTGCACGGATCGTGCTGCCAGGTACGGTCTATAATTTCGGTCCCGATGTTTTCCCGATTGTCACGGAAGAGAGCGCCCAACGGCCGAAGACCCGCAAGGGGGCCATCCGCGTGCAGATGGAGCGACGTCTGAAGGCTGCGGCGGAGCAGGGCGATACCCCTGTCATCATCGTTCGCGCCGGCGATTTCTTCGGGGGTGCGCGCGCCAACAGCTGGTTTTCTCAAGCCATGGTGACGCCAGGTAAACTGATCACTTCGATGACCTATCCGGGCAAACGCGGCGTCGGCCATCAATGGGCCTATCTGCCCGATGTTGCTGAAACCATGATCCGGCTGATCGAGAAAGGCGACCAGCTGCCGGCCTTCGCCGCCTATCATATGCGCGGTCATTGGGATGGAGACGGCAGGCAGATGATCGAGGCCGTCCAGCGCGTCGTTGGTCACAGGGTGAAGGTAAAATCATTTCCCTGGTGGATCGTGCCGCTAGCCTCTCCCTTCGTGACATTCATGCGGGAGCTGCGCGAAATGAGCTATCTCTGGGACGTGCCGCTGCAAATGCGGAACGACAAGCTGGTGTCCGTGCTCGGCGAAGAGCCGCATACGCCGATCGATGAGGCGGTAAGGGCAAGCCTTGTATCGATCGGTTGCCTGCAAACTGCGTGAATGGCTCGTTTCACCCGCCTCAGAAGCCGATATGGAGAGCCCCCGCAACATGGGTTGCGAGGGCTCTTTGTCGAAAGCGCAATCTGGCTGGGAAGCCCTAATCAGGCTGCTTCTTCGAGCGTCGGGTAGTCGGCATAGCCCTTGGCGCCGCCGCCATAGAGCGTTGCCTGGTCCCATTGGGCGAGCTGTGCGTTTTCCTTCAGGCGACGGACAAGATCCGGATTCGAAATGAACGGCTTGCCGAAGGCAACGACATCGGCCTTGCCGCTGTCTACAGCCTCGATCGCCATTTCGCGGGTATAGGCATTGTTGAGCATCCAGCCTGCCTTACCGCCTGCAGCCTTATAGGCCGCATGGAGAGCGTCGTAGTCGAAGGGCAGGAAGTCGCGCTTGCCGCCGGTCTGGCCTTCGACGACATGGATATAAGCAAGGCCGTATTTCGCCAGGCCTTCGACGACCTGGGTGAAGAGCTGCTGCGGAGCCGGGTCGCTGGCATCGCCAGACGGCGTGACGGGCGAAATGCGGATCGCGGTGCGGCCCGCGCCCACTTCCTTGGAGACCGCATCGACCACTTCGAACAGAAAGCGGGTGCGGTTCTCGATCGAGCCGCCATACTGGTCTGTACGGTCATTGATATCGCCGCGCAGGAACTGGTCGATCAGATAGCCGTTGGCGCCATGGATCTCGACGCCATCGAAACCGGCATCGATCGCAGCGCGGGCGGCCTTGCGGTAATCCTCGATGATGCCCGGGATTTCCGAGGTTTCGAGCGCACGCGGCTCCGAGACGTCGGTAAAGCCGCCGGTGCCGTCGCCGTTGACCAGATAGGTCTTTGAATTTTCAGCGCGCCTGGAGGTCGAGGAGACCGGCTTGCCGCCATTCGGCTGCAGGGTTGTATGGGAGATACGGCCGACATGCCACATCTGCACGACGATCTTGCCGCCATTGGCGTGCACGGCGTCCGTCACCTTCTTCCAGCCATCGAGCGCTTCCTTGCTGTAAAGGCCGGGAACGTTGGCATAGCCCTGGCCCTGATGGGTGATTGCCGTTGCTTCGGTGATGATCAGGCCCGCGGTGGCGCGTTGGGCATAATATTTGACGTTCAGATCGTTCGGCACGGCGTTCGGCGAACGGTTGCGCGTCAGGGGTGCCATGACAATGCGGTTGGCGATGGAAATATCGCCGAGCTTCGTCGGTTCGAATAATTTGGTCATGGGGTAGTCCTTTCTATGAGGGGGAGAAGAAGAGAGGAGGAGGAGATCAGGAAGAGGTAGGTGCCTCTTCTTTTTCGGTCGCGCCGATGGCGAAGGAATTGAGTGCGAGCAGGGGGAGTGCAAGGCGCATCTTCACAACTCCTTTTGCATGGCTTCGAGGAATTCGGCGATTGTTTCCTCGTTGCGTTTATAGAAAATCCACTGGCCAAGTCGTCGCGTCGTCACCAGTCCAGCGCGATGCAACGTGCCGAGATGCGCCGAGACTGTCGATTGCGACAGGCCGCAGCGCTCGAACTGGCTGGCGCAGACGCCAAGCTCCAGCGGATGTTCCTGGGTCGGGAAATGTGTTTCCGGATCTTTCAGATGATTGAGGATTTCGAGCCGGGCCGGATTGGCCAAGGCCTTCAATATCTCGTTCTTGTCCATGGCGTTCACCGCATGAATATCGAATAATTACGATTTATGTATCGACGGTTTTCGATATATCAAGGGCGACGCTGAATATTATTTTTGGCAGAACTGCCGACGTGCGTGCTTAGAAATTGGGCAAAAAAAGAGGGCCACCGGTATGAACCAGGGCCCTTATAGGTGTGAAGGTCAAAACCTCCAGAGGGGAACAGCCAATGCGGTGGAACTGGGAGGAAAAGCCACCATGTGCATCAGCTGAGTGCGTTATGATGCTAATTTGTGCAGTGCGCAATGCTTTTTTGTGCATGGCAGTTATGCGTTTGCTACGTCGGCGGCAAAAAGGCAAAAAAAAGGGCCTCCGGAGTGATCCAGGGCCCTATAGGTATGAAGGTCAAAAACCTCCAGAGGGGAACAGCCAATGCGGTGGAACTGGGAGGAAAAGCCACCGTGTGCATCAGCTATGTGCGATATGGTAGTTAAATGTGCAGGCTTCAACTCTCATTTGTGCATATCAGCTATGCGTCATATGCGTAGCTGGTATGCTGGCCGTAAAAAGAGTTCGTTATCAGTGACTTACCTTCGTCAGAAATTCCAGTTGCGCGCTTTCGCGACGATAAAATCACGAAAAACCTTGAGCTTAGCCGCATTCTTCATTTCGTCTGGATAGCAGAAATAGGTGTCGAAGGACGGCACGTCCGCGTTGATCGCGAGTTGAATGAGTCCCGGGTCGCGGCCGACGATATAATCGGGCAGTACCGCGATGCCGATGCCAAGCAGGCAGGCACGCTTGATCGACGTCTGGCTGTTGATCTGCAGATGCGGAATGCGCTTGTTGTCGGATGAGCGACCGGCAATCTCCAGCCAGTTGACATCAAGTAGGTAGTTCGGTGCCGGCTCGCCGAAGCTGATGATGCGATGTTCGTCCAAATCCTCAACCGACTGCGGCTCGCCGTAGCGGTTGATATAGGAGGGGGCGGCATAGACGTGCATGTGCACGGTGAAGAGCTTGCGCTGGATCAGATCCGATTGTTGCGGCTGGCGCAGACGGATGGCGCAATCGGCGTGACGCATGTTCACGTCCAGCTCCTCATTGTCGAGGATGAGCTGGATCGACATATCGGGATAAAGCTGCAGGAATTCCTGGATCTTGTCGGTGAGCCAGCCCTGGCCGAGGCCGACGGTCGTCGTCACACGCAGCTTGCCGCTCGGCTTGTCGGTCGTCTCGGTCAATTGCATCTTGACAGTTTCGAGCTTCAGCAGAACGTCATGAGCCGTGCGATAAAGCAGCTCGCCCTGTTCCGTCAGGATGAGGCCCCGCGCATGGCGATGGAAGAGTTTGATGCCGACATCCTGCTCGAGAGCGCTGACCTGGCGGCTGATGGCAGATTGGGACAAATGCAACTTATCCGCCGCATGCGTGAACGAACCCGCTTCGGCAGCCGCGTGAAAGATACGCAGCTTGTCCCAGTCCAATGGCATGCCGTTTCCCCTCATCGGCTGCATCACTCCGCAGCCACGGCGACGGGCATGTGCCCGGTCAAATAGCGTTCCGCCTCAAGTGCGGCCATGCAGCCCATTCCTGCTGCCGTGATCGCCTGCCGGAACGTATCGTCGGTCACATCACCGGCGGCATAGATGCCTTCGACGTTTGTCGCGGTCGAATCCGGTGCGGTCCAGAGATAACCGTTGTCCTTGAGCTTCAATTTGCCTTTGAAGAGCTCGGTCGCCGGCGCATGGCCGATGGCAACGAAGATGCCGTCGATCGGCATTTCCGTGACGGCGCCGGTACGCGTATCACGCAGGCGTGCGCCGGTGACGGACGGCGGCATCGGCGGCTTGGCCGGCGTGCCGGTGATCTCGGCAACCTCGGTATTCCAGAGTATCCTCACGTTTGCCTTGGCGAACAGACGCTCCTGCAGGATCTTTTCCGAGCGGAAGGTATCGCGGCGATGCACCACTGTTACCGATTTGGCGATATTGGAGAGATAGAGTGCTTCCTCGACAGCGCTGTTGCCGCCGCCGACCACGATCACATCCTTGTTGCGATAGAAGAAGCCGTCGCAGGTGGCGCAGGCGGAGACACCAAAGCCCTGGAAATGCTGCTCGCTCTCGATACCCAGCCATTTCGCCTTGGCGCCGGTGGCAATGATAAGCGTATCGGCGGTCCAGACCTGGCCGCTGTCGGTATGGGCGACGAAAGGACGCTTGCTGGTATCGACTTCGGTCACGAGGTCGTTGACGATCTCGGCGCCGACATGTTGTGCCTGCTGAAGCATCTGCTCCATCAGCCATGGGCCCTGGATAGGATCGGCAAAGCCCGGATAGTTCTCGACATCAGTCGTGATCATCAGCTGGCCGCCCTGTTCGAGACCGGCGATCAGAACGGGCTGCAGCATCGCGCGCGCGGCATAAACCGCTGCGGTGTAACCGGCTGGGCCGGAACCGATGATGAGCACCTTCGTGTGGCGGGCAGGCATAGTCAGTCCTTTCAATTCGGCGATTGCGAAAGCGCGGCTTCAAGCGCGCAAAACAGGCGATTTCGCGATCCGCGCTCCATTTATGATTGCCTTATGCATTTATTCAAGGGCAGCCTTGCATTACACACAGAGCAAATCTGCTTTGTGTAAGAATCAACTACGCGAGAGAAACTTTCTTGCGTATTTTCCCGCCTTATATAGAAGCTGGCGAGGGGGAATTAAAGAAAGGCAAAAAAGTGCTTCGCGCTGAGCTCGATGCCATCGATATCAAGATTCTGCGGGAACTCCAGCGGGACGGACGCATGACCAACGTCGAACTCGCGGACAGGGTCGGCATTTCGGCGCCTCCGTGCCTGCGCCGCGTGCGCAAGCTGGAAGAGGCCGGCGTCATCGAAGGCTATCACGCCATGCTGAACAGCCCGAAACTGGGCTTCGATCTCGTGGCTTTCTGCATGGTCGGTCTCAAGCATCAGTCAGAAGCGAACCTCAAGGCTTTTGCCAGCGCAACTTCGGCGTGGCCGCTCGTTCGGCAGGCATGGATGGTGTCCGGCGACAGTGATTTCCTGCTGCACTGCGTTGCGGAAAATCTCACCCGTTTCCAGGACTTCGTCATCGAAGTTCTGACGGCGAATGAACATGTCGACACCGTGCGCACTATGCTGACCATCCGGCAAGTCAAGAAGCTCGGCCTAGTGGAGCTCTAGGCGATGGCGGATCGCCCCTGGCATCGGTCGCTGATCAAGTCTGGCGTGCGCCTTTTCCTGGGCGGCTCGCGGGCTCATGTGCAGGACTGGTTTCCGGGGCTCAGCATCGTCCGCAGCCAGAATGTCAGCGAGGTACTTTACCGCGGCGTCAAGGTCGCGAGCCTTGCGGGCATGGATCGTCTGCGCGAACGCTGCGGCGACGCGATCTACATCGTCGGGTCAGGCCCATCGATTCGCGATAACGATCTGAGCGGCCTGGAATTCCGCAGCGCCATTCTTTTGAATGGTGCTATCCGCTTGTCAGGCGACACAATCTCCGAGCCTTTGGCAATTGCAGTCGAGGATGAGCGTTTTGTCTGGCGGCATCTTGATATGCTGCGCGAGAAGGTGGCTCCCGGTTCGCTTTGCCTGTTTTCCGTGGCGGTGCTGCGTGCGCTCTGCGAGATCGACAAAAGTTGGCTGGCGGACAAGACGATCATCCTGATCGACGATATCCGCAAGCCCTATGGCGCGCGCCGGCGCTCCCTCGACGATCTCAAAAAACTGCAATATGTGCGATTGGATGCTGAGGGTTCGGCAGGTTTTTCGCTTTCGCCTGATCGCGGGGTCTTTCTGGGCGGATCCGTTGCCGTCTCGGCCCTGCAATTCGCTCTTTACTGCGCAAAGCATCAAGTCGGCTTTCTGGGGATTGATATCTCCAACGCCGGCGAGCCCCGCTTTTATGAGACCGCCGGCGATACCGCTTTTTCCGGCATCGCGCGCGCTGAAGCCCGCATCATCGAGCATCTCGTACTTGCACGGCAGATCGCAGCCGAGCGCGGTGTCGCTTTCGTCAACTATTCCCGCGTTTCGGCGCTGCTCAAATATGATTTTGGTTACAACGACAGGTTTGCGTTGAAGCCGCAGACGTGATCTTGCCGGAGCCGGCGAGCCTGCTGTGAAATTAGGGTCGATGGAATGAAGCTTATACGCTGGCTGAAACCGAAGGCGTCCGACGCCAAGAAGCTATCCATCGATCCGCCCGAGCCAAGGGCAGGGCGCCATGGCATCGCCATTGCCGCCTGTGTGAAGAACGAGGCTCGTTACATCGAGGAATGGGTGCGCTTCCACCGGGCGGTCGGCATTCGCCATTTCTATATCTATGACAACGGCTCGACGGATGAGACCTGCTCGTTTCTTCGAAATCTGCTCTCTGAAGATGCGTTGACGATTATTCCCTGGGCCGGGCGCATGCGCGACGCGGCGACGTCGGTGGTGCTGAACGGTCAGGTCATCACCTTCGCGCATGCCATCCTGAATTTCGGCGGTGATTACCGCTGGATGGCGTTTATCGATGTCGACGAGTTCCTGCTGCCAAAGGAGGCCGCGACGGTCGAGCAGGCGTTGGAGGCCGTCGGCGATTTCCCGAATGTCTCGTTGCCCTGGCATATGTTTGCGACCAGCGGCCATGAGACGCCGCCCGATGGGCCGTTGACGCTGAACTATACGCAACGTGGCGCCGATCCAATGACGACGAAGGAAAACGTCAGCAATTTCAAGTGTATCGTCGACCCATGTGAAGTAACCGAAGTCAGTGTGCACCAGTTCCGGACGCGGACTTACGGCGATCTGACGGCCAACGACGCGGGCAAGCGGTTTACCCGGCGTGCGCGGAAGTCCCCCGAGTTCTATTCGAACCGTTTTCTGCAGCTGAACCACTATTATACGAAATCCCGGCAGGAGCTAATGGAGAAGCTGGCGCGGGGATGGACCTATGACAGCAGTGCGACGAAATATCGGGACAAGGTCCTTTCCATCGTCAAAAGCATCGAAGAGGACATGGTGGAGGATCGTTCGATGATCAATCTCATCGAGCGCAAGCGCATCGATCTCGGCCGCTGATTGATCCGCTCACTTATTGGCGACGAGCAGCCGCTTGTAGACGTCGCCGATGGCGGTCGCTTCCTTTTCTAGGGCGAATTCGCTGCGCACATGGCGCACGGCATTTTCTCCTTGGCGAAGGGTTTCCTCCGGATTGGCCAGATAGAAGGCGATCGCTCTGGTGAGAGCCTCGCCATCGCCCGCCGGCACTACAGCGCCGGTTTCGCCCGGCACGATCATTTCGGCATAGGCGCCTGCATCCGAGGCGACGACGGCGGTGCGGGACGCCATGGCTTCCAGCGGCGTCAGGCCGAAACCTTCGTTGCGGGAAGGGGCGACATAGAGGGTGGCGCGGCGATACCAGGGCTTGATATCGTCGACTTCGCCCATGAAGCGGATCCGATCGGCGAGACCTGCATCCGCCACCATTTTTTCCAACTGCTCGCCAAAGCTGCGATGCTCTGATGTCACGCGGCCGCAGACGACGGCCGTCCAGTCCGGATAACGCGGCAACAGCTCGATCATCGCCCTAACGAAGAGATCCGTGCCCTTCTGATGCCGGACACGGCCGAAGCAGCCGATCAGATAGGTGCCGGGCAGGCCGGTTGCGGCCATGCGGTCATCAGGCCTCTCCGGCGGATGGAAGCTGTTGAGATCAACGCCGTGCTGGATGACTGTGTGCGGCACTTCAAGGAAGCTGCCGGAGCGGGTGCTGGTGGCGATCACAGCATCCATGCGGCGGATCAGCCAGCGTGTATAGCCGGTGTGGCGGCGCTGGGCGGCCGAGGTAAAGACGAGCTTGAGGGGCATGCGCAGAACGGAGCGCAGCAGCAAGCCCACCAGCATTTCGTTGTTGCGGCGGGCATGCCAAATGCGGACGCGATAGCGGCGCGGCTTCATCCAGAGACCGGGCAGGCGGAGCCAACCGAGCCTTGGGAGGTTCTCCGGCAGGCCGGGGCCGAGTGTGGCGATGTGATAGCCGAGCTCGACCTGCTTGGGGATGAGCTGCACGATCGTAGACGTAACGCCGGAAAGCCGGCGTTTGAAATTCGTTGCTATGATTTCGATCTCGCGGAGATCGGTCGCATGCGCTGTCTCACGATCGCGCACGGGCGATCAGCCCC
This sequence comes from Martinezella sp. CNPSo 3732, assembly GCF_057784515.1. Taxonomy (NCBI): domain Bacteria; kingdom Pseudomonadati; phylum Pseudomonadota; class Alphaproteobacteria; order Hyphomicrobiales; family Rhizobiaceae; genus Martinezella; species Martinezella sp. CNPSo 3732. The sequence continues at coordinate 342,261 of NZ_JBXSOO010000003.1, read as the reverse complement.
AGGAGACGGAGAGGATTTCGTAAGCCTTGGCGCCACCGGGTGCATTGACCTCGATGGAATCGCCGACTTCCTTGCCGATCAGGGCGCGGGCGATCGGGGAGGAGATGGAGATGCGGCCGGCCTTCACATCGGCTTCCTGGTCGCCGACGATCTGGTAGATCTTCTCTTCTTCCGTATCTTCGTCGACGAGCTTGACCTTGGCGCCGAACTTGATCTTCGAGCCGGACATCTTGGTGAGATCGATGACTTCGGCGCGTGCCGTCAGGTCTTCGAGTTCGCTGATGCGGCCTTCATTGTGGCTCTGGGCTTCCTTGGCTGCATGGTACTCGGCATTTTCGGAGAGATCGCCATGGGCGCGCGCTTCTGCAATTGCCTCGATGATTCGCGGGCGCTCTTCCTGCTGACGCCAGCGCAGTTCTTCCTGCAGCTTGACGAACCCGTTCTGCGTCATCGGTACCTTTTCAACCATTTTTCTTGTCCTTCACTCCCTGTGTTGCTCTGCTGCAGACACAAAAGAAAACAGGTCCCGAAGGGGTACTTCGGAACCATCCAGAGCCGTTATTCTGTCACCTATAGCAGATTGCGACAGACGAAAGCCAGAAAATTCGAAGGTTTAAGGAAGGTCCTGTTGAAGCTCCCTGACCATTCGATCGGCCGGCGAGGTCGCAACGAACGTGAGCCGGCTATCCTGCTCACGCTCTTCACGGTCGAATTAGCTGCTTCAGAAATAGCTCTGCAGCGGCTGAACTTCGAGGTTTCCGGCCTTCAGCGCCTTGATCGCCATAGCGGCTGCTTCGGCGCCGGCCATGGTGGTGTAGTAGGGCACCTTCTGCATCAGCGTCGCGCGGCGCAGCGACTTCGAATCCGAGATCGCCTTGTTGCTGTCGGTCGTGTTGATGACGAGCTGGACCTGACGGTTGCGAATCGCGTCCTCGATATGTGGACGCCCCTCAAGCACCTTGTTGATCTTCGTCGCTTCGATGCCGTTTTCGGCCAGGAAGCGCTGGGTTCCTCCGGTTGCGAGCACCTTGAAGCCCTGCTCGGCCAGCATGCGGATGGCGGGCAGCACGCGCGGCTTGTCGTCGTCGCGAACCGATACGAAGACTGTTCCGTCACGCGGCAGTTCGACACCGGCGCCGAGCTGCGACTTGGCGAAGGCGAGTGCGAAATCCGTGTCGAGGCCGATGACTTCGCCGGTCGAGCGCATTTCCGGCCCGAGCAGGGTGTCGACGCCGGGGAAGCGGGCGAAGGGGAAGACTGCTTCCTTGACGGCGATATGCTTCAGCTTGCGCGGATCGGGTTTTTCGCCATAGGCGGCAAAGGTCGCATCCAGCTTCTCGCCGGCCATGACGCGGGCGGCGATCTTGGCGATCGGCGCGCCGATGGTCTTGGCGACGAAAGGCACGGTACGCGAGGCGCGCGGATTGACTTCGAGCACGTAGACCGTGTCGTCCTTGATGGCGAATTGAACGTTCATCAGGCCGCCGACATTTAGAGCCTTGGCCATGGCTTTCGCCTGACGCTCGAGTTCGTCAATCATCGCAGGAGAGAGCGTGCGCGGCGGAAGCGAGCAGGCGGAGTCGCCGGAATGGATGCCGGCTTCTTCGATATGCTCCATGATGCCCGCGATGTAGACGTCGGTGCCGTCGGAGAGGCAATCGACGTCGACTTCGATGGCGTTGGTCAGATAGCTGTCGAACAGCAGCGGGTTCTTGCCGAGCAGCGTATTGATCTGGCCGGTCTTGTCGTTCGGATAACGCTGCTTGATGTCTTCCGGCACCAGTTCCGGAACCGTGTCGAGCAGGTAGCCCTGCAGCTGGCCTTCCGAATGGAGGATCTGCATGGCGCGGCCGCCAAGAACGTAGGACGGGCGCACGACCAGCGGGAAGCCGATTTCGGAAGCGACGAGGCGTGCCTGTTCGACCGAATAGGCGATGCCGTTATTCGGCTGGTTGAGGTCCAGCTTCATCAGGAGCTTCTGGAAGCGGTCGCGGTCTTCGGCAAGGTCGATCGCATCAGGCGCAGTGCCGAGGATCGGAATGCCGTTCTTCTCAAGCGCTTCGGCGAGCTTCAGCGGCGTCTGGCCGCCGAACTGGACGATGACGCCGACGACTTCGCCCTTTTCCTGCTCCGCACGCAGGATTTCGATGACATCTTCTGCGGTCAGCGGCTCGAAATAGAGACGATCCGACGTGTCGTAATCGGTTGAAACCGTCTCCGGGTTACAGTTGATCATGATGGCTTCATAGCCGGCATCCTTCAGCGCGAAGGCGGCATGGCAGCAGCAATAGTCGAACTCGATGCCCTGACCAATTCGGTTCGGGCCGCCACCGAGGATGACGACCTTCTTGCGGTCGGATACCTGTGCTTCCGAGCGGGCAGCGCCGACGAAAGGCGTCTCATAGGTCGAATACATATAGGCGGTCGGCGAGGCGAACTCGGCGGCGCAAGTGTCGATGCGCTTGAAAACCGGGCGGACATTCAGCGAATTGCGCAGTTCGGCTACTTCCTTCGGGCGCTTGCCAGTCAGCGTCGCGAGACGTGCGTCGGAGAAGCCCATGGCCTTCAGCATGCGCAGGTTGGCTGCATCCTGCGGCAGTCCATGCTCGCGGATGCGGACTTCCATGTCGACGATGTTCTTCAGCTGCTCGAGGAACCAGGGGTCGATCTTGCAGCCTTCATGCACTTCTTCAATGCTCATGCCTTGGCGTAGGGCCTGCGCGACCATGCGCAGGCGGTCCGGCGTCGGCGTGCCGATGGCGGCGCGGATGGCGTTCTGGCTGCCTTCGCCTTCCTCGATGCCCGGGATTTCGATTTCGTCCAGGCCCGTCAGGCCGGTTTCAAGGCCGCGCAGAGCCTTCTGCAGCGATTCCGCGAAGGTGCGGCCGATCGCCATGACTTCGCCGACCGACTTCATGGCCGTGGTCAAAACAGGCGAGGCGCCGGGGAACTTCTCGAAGGCGAAGCGCGGGATCTTGGTGACGACATAGTCGATCGACGGCTCGAAGGAGGCAGGGGTCGCGCCGCCGGTGATATCGTTTTCGAGTTCGTCCAGGGTGTAGCCGACAGCGAGTTTGGCCGCGACCTTGGCGATCGGGAATCCGGTGGCCTTCGAGGCAAGCGCAGAGGAACGCGACACACGCGGGTTCATCTCGATGACGACGAGGCGGCCGTCCTTCGGATTGACTGCGAACTGAACATTCGAGCCGCCGGTTTCGACGCCGATCTCGCGCAGAACCGCGATCGAGGCGTTACGCATGATCTGGTATTCTTTGTCCGTCAGCGTCAATGCCGGGGCAACGGTGATCGAGTCGCCGGTGTGGACGCCCATCGGATCGATGTTTTCGATCGAGCAGATGATGATGCAGTTGTCCGCGGTGTCGCGGACGACTTCCATCTCGAACTCCTTCCAGCCGAGCACCGATTCTTCGATCAGCACTTCCGTGGTTGGGGAGGCATCGAGGCCGCCGCCGACGATCTCGAAGAATTCCGAGCGGTTATAGGCGATGCCGCCGCCGGTGCCGCCAAGCGTGAAGGACGGACGGATGATGGCGGGCAGGCCGACATGGTCGAGCGCCTGCGCGGCAATTGCCATCGCATGGCTCATATAGCGCTGCTTGCGGTCGCTTTCACCGAGGTTCCACTGGTTTTCGAGTGCATCAAGCGCCTTGTCGAGCTCGGAACCAGAAAGTGATGCCTTCAGCTTGCTGCGCTCGGCTTCATGCGTCTTGCGGTCGGCATCCTTGATGTCGGTGGCGTTTGCCAGCATGGAGCGCGGTGTCTCCAGGCCAATGCGGGCCATCGCTTCGCGGAAGAGGGCGCGGTCTTCGGCCATGTCGATGGCGGCGGGCTTCGCGCCGATCATCTCGACATTATAGCGGTCGAGCACGCCCATGCGCTTCAGCGACAGCGCGGTATTGAGCGCGGTCTGACCGCCCATGGTCGGCAGCAGCGCGTCCGGGCGCTCCTTGGCGATGATCTTCGCGACGACCTCAGGGGTGATCGGCTCGACATAGGTCGCATCCGCCAGGCCCGGATCAGTCATGATCGTTGCCGGGTTGGAGTTGACGAGGATGACACGGTAACCTTCCTCTCGCAGCGCCTTACAGGCCTGCGTGCCGGAATAGTCGAATTCGCAAGCCTGCCCGATAACAATCGGCCCTGCACCGATAATGAGGATCGATTTGATATCTTGGCGCTTCGGCATGAGCTCACATCCGTTTTTTCGTTGCGCCAAAAACCGGCCAGGGTGGGAGATCACCGGCCGGGGGCGCATGGGCAATATTTTCAGGCTAGAAGCGGCTTATAGGCAAATGTATTTGCAAACGGAACCCCATAAATGGCGGAATCGACATGAATTCTGCCAGCTTCCTCGTAATCAGCCGAAACGGCGCCGAACGGCTTCCGCATAGGAGCGGCTGACGGGCATCTCTATTCCATCGCGTGCGATGACGAAAAGCTTGCCGTTGTCGCGTTTCAGGCTGGCGACCTGATCCATCGCGACCCAGTGCGATCGGTGCAGGCGCAGGCCCTCCGTATTGCCGATTTCCAACAGGGCATCGCTGAAACGCAGCAGGACGAGTTCGCGGCCGCGTGTCGTTACGACCTCCGTATAGTGATCGCGAATGGTGAGCCTTATCAGCGCTCCACGGTTTTCCGGCTTCAGGCGCGAGAGAATTGGCGGCTGCGGTGTCCCGGGCCGAATCTCGGGTGCGAAGGCGGATATCGTCTTCGCACCCGAGAGATCTGTTCCCGCGGTTGCCATCGCGATCTGCCGATGCATGGTCAGATAGGTGAGGATGCAGAAGAGGGCGCAAAGTGGTATGGAGCCCAGCGATTGACGCAGGCTGCCGCTCACCGTGGGCAACGCGCCGAAGAATGCGAAATCAACGAGCTCGATGCCGAAACCGATCGGCAATGCTGCGATGACGGAGCCGATCATCATCCGGGCGAATATGCTCGCCACATATCCCCGCAGCAGGATTTCGGCGGCGACAGCAAACACGATTGCAATCGACCACGCCATGGCATGCAGGGCAAGCCAGTAGCCCAGTCTCGCTCCCGGCATCAGCCGGTCAAGGGTGCCGTACGGTCCGGTCAGGGTAAAGATCAGGACGATCGTGGCGAAGGTCGCCCAGAAGCGTGGTGAACGCCGGATGACCTGCAATTCACGAAGCGTGGACTGCAGAAAGGTGTGATCCACGAAGATTTCCCGTTCTTTCGTGCAATTTCGGTTGAGAGAACGATACTATCACGGAAAGGCTCGATAAACTCAACCGGATAGAAATCATGACCTTCGAGCCGCTTCTCGATGCCCCGCTCGCGATTCAGATCCATGTCGCGGCGGTCATTCCCGCCGCCTTGCTCGGCACCTATCTCCTCGTCAGGCCGAAGGGGACGCCGAGGCACCGTCTGCTCGGCAAGATATGGCTGGTTCTGATGGTGGTTACGGCGCTATCGAGCTTCTTCATTCACCAGATCAACATGTTCTATGGCTTCAGCCCGATCCACCTGCTTTCGATATATGTTCTGTTCGGTTGCTGGGGCGCCATCGTCAATGCCCGCAAACGCAATATTGAGGCTCATAAGCGCATCGTGAGAGGCCTTTACTTCGGCGGTATTGTCGGCGCAGGCGCGTTTACCTTCATTCCAGGCCGCATCATGGACAAGGTGGCCTTCGAGGGCGATGAAATTGTCCCGCTCGTGGTCGTGGCAGGCATAGGCGTCGCGCTTTTATGGCTGATCTCTAAAGAAATATGGCAGCGCCGTCGTTTAAGCTGATCTTCTGTCGATCGCCAACTGGCTTTGTTATACTTCCTGGATATATAAATGCCTCAAGGGACTTTGATTTTAGGCATCGCCAGGAGGTGCACTATGGATTGGAAGGGGCGTCGGCAATCCGACAATATCGAGGACGAACGCGGCTCATCACCCATGAGCGGCGGCGGTGGCGGCGGCTTTCGATTTCCGGGCGGAGGGATTGGCGGCGGCGGCTTGAGCTTCCGCACCATTATCGTGCTTATCGTGATCTTCCTAATCCTGAGAGCCATGGGCGTCGATGTCATCGGTCTGCTACAGCAAAGCGGCATGCTGGAGGGCGGCGGCTCCGGATATCAGCAGAGCACCTCCAACAATAGTGGCGGCGGGCAGCCGGCCAATGACGAGATGAAGCAGTTTGTCGCGACCGTTCTTGCCGATACGGAGGACACCTGGACCGGCATCTTCAAATCGATGGGCCAGACCTATACGGATCCGAAGCTCGTGCTGTTTTCCGGCAGCTTCCCTTCGGCTTGCGGTCAGGCTTCGGCGGCGACCGGCCCCTTCTATTGCCCGAGCGATCAGAAGGTCTATCTCGACATGGCCTTCTTTCAGCAGATGAAGGATCAGTTCGGCGCATCCGGCGATTTCGCGCAAGCCTATGTGATTGCGCATGAGGTCGGCCACCATGTGCAGGACCTGCTCGGAATCCTGCCGAAGTTCAATCAGGCCCGCCGCAACATGAGCGAAGTGGACGCCAATAAGATGTCGGTGCGCATCGAACTGCAGGCCGATTGCTTCGCCGGCATCTGGGGCAAGTTCACGCAGCAGAAGGGCATATTGCAGGCCGGCGATCTCGAAGAGGCCTTGAATGCCGCGCAGCAGATCGGCGACGATACGCTGCAGAAGCGCACCCAGGGTTATGTCGTTCCCGATAGCTTCAACCACGGCACTTCGGCGCAACGCGTGAAGTGGTTCAAACAGGGCTTCGAATCCGGCAAGCTCTCGGATTGCGATACGCTGAACAATCCGGTCTGATCTTGCTTGCCCGCTCCCGTGACGACGGTAAGCGGGCAAGCCTTGCCGCGTTATTTCTCGCTGTCGAGATGCGTCAGCTGCGCTTCGGGGTAGCGGCCACCGGCAGCGGCGTCTTTCGGGATCGCATGTTCGATCGCGGCCATATCGGCTTGCGACAATTCAACCGACAGCGCTCCCAAGGCTTCCGTCAGGCGGTCGCGGCGACGGGCGCCGATGACCGGGACGATATCCTTGCCCTTGGCTGCGACCCAGGCAATCGCGATCTGAGCGACGGTTGCGCCCTTCGCCTCGGCGATCCCGCGTAAAGCTTCCACCAGTTCCAGGTTCTTTTCGACGTTTCCGGCCTGAAAACGCGGGCTTATCGTGCGGAAATCGCCCTTATGGACATTGTCCTTCTGCCAGTGGCCGCTGATGAGGCCGCGTGACAGCACGCCGTAGGCGGTAATGCCGATGCCGAGTTCACGGCAGGTCGGCAGGATCTTATCCTCGATCCCCCGCGAGATCAGCGAATATTCGATCTGCAGGTCGATGATCGGATGGATGGCAGCGGCGCGGCGAATCGTATCCGCGCCGACTTCAGACAGGCCGATATGCCTGATGTAGCCTGCTTTGATGAGATCCGATATCGCGCCGATCTGATCTTCGATCGGCACGTTCGGATCGAGGCGGGCAGGCCGGTAGATATCGATATGATCGACGCCGAGCCGCTGCAGCGAATAGGCGACGAAATTCCGGATCGCCGCCGGCCGGGCGTCGTAGCCGAGCCATGCTCCGGCGGGATCGCGGAGTGCGCCGAACTTGACGCTCAGCAGGAAATCGTCCCGCTTCAACCCCTTGATCGCTTCGCCGATCAACATCTCATTGTGGCCCATGCCATAGAAATCACCGGTATCGAGCAGGTTGATCCCGGCATCGAGCGCGGCATGGATGGTGGCGATGCTTTCGGTGCGATCGGACGGCCCATACATGCCGGACATGCCCATGCAGCCGAGGCCAAGCGTCGATACCTGCGGTCCGGTTCTTCCCAGTTGATGCTTTTCCATCGTTACTCTCCTTGGTCGAAGGTGCGCCCTCTTTGCCAGAGGCTTCTGTGATGATGTTTTACTCCGCTGCTCTCTGTGCGATAATCCCGGTAAATCGAAACGGGTCGTTTGGAATTTCGCACAATGGATGACTTGCCACTGGCAGACCTGGTTGCCTTTACCGCTGTTGCCCGTGAGCGCAGCTTTCGCGAGGCAGCGCGGAAGCGCGGCGTTTCCGCCTCCTCGTTGAGCGAAGCGGTCCGGCGACTGGAGGAGCGGCTGACGGTCCGTCTGCTCAATCGCACGACCCGAAGCGTGACGCCGACGGAAGCCGGGGAGCGGTTGATGGAGCGGCTGACGCCGGCCATGAGCGAGATCTCTGTGGCGCTCGATGATATCAACAGCTTTCGTGACAGCGTCGGCGGGACTTTGCGGCTGAATGTGCCGACGGTTGCCGCCATGGTCGTCATGCCCGACATCATCGGCCGTTTCCTGAGGGAATATCCGGCGATCTCGGTCGAAATCGTCGCTGAGGACAGTTTCATCGATGTCGTGGCGGCCGGCTACGATGCCGGTATCCGCTATGATGAGCGGCTGGAAAAGGACATGATCGCCGTGCCGATCGGGCCGCGGCAACAGCATTATGTTACGGCTGCGGCACCGGCCTATCTGGCTGCAAACGGCACGCCGAGGCATCCGCGCGATATACTGGAGCATCGCTGTATCCGTCATCGCTTTCTGAGCGGATCCGTCGTTCCCTGGGAGTTCGAAAGAAACGGCGAGACGATCTTCATTGCGCCACCGATGGTCGTCGCGACGAATTCGATCGATATCGAACGCAGCGCGGCCGCGGCCGGCTTGGGCATCATCCGAACATTCAAGGAATTCCTTGCGCCGCTGATTGCCCGCGGAGAGCTGGTGCCGATCCTCGAAGAATGGGACACGGTCTTTTCCGGGCCGTTTCTCTATTATGCCAGCAGGCGGCACATGCCGGCGCCACTCAGAGCCTTCGTCGACTTTCTCAATCGAGACCAGCGGCGCGGTCGCGACAGATAGTCGCTTTTGTGCCAAGGATCAAAAAAAGCGTTCGATAAATCAATAGGATTGAAGCGTTCACGTATTGTTTCCGCCAAAATCTTTAGGTATGGGGAACGCTCCGGTTTTTCGTTCACGTTCTGTCTCTTTCGTCGAGGCGGAGCCGCCAGAAGGCATCTCCATGATCGATCAGAAATTCGCCCGTCGAGGCCTGTTCCTCGTCTTCCTTATCCTCTTCCTCGACGTCATCGGTATCGCGATCATCATGCCTGTCATGCCGAAATATCTGGAGGAGTTGACGGGTGCCTCGGTCAGCACGGCGGCAACCGAGGGCGGCTGGCTGTTGCTGGCCTATGCCGGCATGCAGTTCCTATTTTCGCCATTGATCGGCAATTTGAGCGATCGCTTCGGTCGCCGCCCGCTGTTGCTGGCCTCTGTGCTGACGTTCGCGATCGACAATTTCATCTGCGCGATTGCGGGCTCCTACTGGATGCTGTTTGTCGGCCGCATTCTTGCCGGCATCAGCGGCGCAAGTTTCTCGACCTGCTCGGCCTATATCGCCGATATCAGCAATGACGAGAACCGCGCGAAGAATTTCGGCCTGATCGGCATGGCCTTCGGCGTTGGTTTCGTGCTCGGTCCCGTGATAGGCGGCTTCCTCGGCGAGTTCGGTCCACGCGTGCCTTTCTATGGTGCGGCGGCTCTGGCTTTCCTGAATTTCGTCGGCGCCTATTTCCTGTTGCCGGAAACGCTGGATGCCAAGCACCGCCGGCCCTTCGAGATTACACGCGCCAATCCGTTCGGCGCGCTGAGGCACATGCGCCGCTATCAAGGTATCGGTTGGGTCTGTGTCGTGATGTTCCTGAATTGGCTGGCGCACGGCGTCTATCCTGCAGTCTGGGCTTTCGTCACCTCCTATCGCTATGAGTGGAGTGAGGGACAGATCGGCTTCTCACTTGCCGTCTATGGGATCGGCGCCGCCATTGCTATGGGTCTGGTGTTGCCACGACTGGTGCCTGTTCTCGGCGAGTGGAAGACCGCAGTGCTCGGGATGGTGTTTTCCTGTCTCGGCCTGATCGGCTACGCTTTTTCATGGCAAGGCTGGATGGTTTACGCAGTTATCGTCCTGACGGTCATCGAAAATGTCGCGGATGCGCCGTTGCGATCGATTGCAGCCAGCAAGGTTCCGCCTTCCGCACAGGGCGAATTGCAGGGAGCGCTCGGTAGCCTGACGAGTATTACCGCCATCATCGGCCCCGTGCTGTTTCCATATCTGTTCCAGTATTATACCGCGCCAACCGCACCCGTCGTTTTTGCCGGTGCTCCCTTCATCATGAGCGCAATTCTAGTGGTTGCCGGGCTTGTCGTGCTCGTGGCGAAGGTCCGCAAGACCGAGCCGAAAGCGGTATCGCAATCGCAGGCAGGCGAAGCGGCCTAAAATATCATCAGATATTTTGATGTTCTGATGAATTCTTTAGCATCATCGACTTGTCTGCTGGCTTTTTAACCTAGGTTGCGTTAATGCGGCAGGCTCGCGCACCCTTGGGTAGGACGGTTTGCGCGATTCTAAAGATCGAGTCTTCGCTATGGATATGCCGGCACCTGCGCGCCCTTACGCGCATGACAATGATAATTCGTGGTCTGCACATGTGCGCGCAACGCTTGCGCTGGGCATTCCGCTGATCGGTGCGCAATTGGCGCAGCTCGGGATTAACACCACTGATGTCATGATCGTGGGCCGGCTCGGTGCCGAGCAGCTAGCTGCAATGGTGCTTTCCGCGCAATTTCTGTTCACGATCCTGGTTTTTGGTTCGGGTTTTTCCATCGCGGTCATGCCGCTGGTGGCGCAAGCCTATGGCAGAGGCGACGTTACCTCGGTGCGCCGTGCGCTGCGTATGGGCCTATGGGTCGTAACGGCCTATTGGCTGTTGGCACAGCCGGCCTTCTTCTATTCCGAAGAGATTCTGCTTGCAGCCGGACAAAAGCCTGACGTCGCGAAATTAGCGAGCGGCTATATCGATATCGGCCACTTCGCCGTGTTGCCGGGCCTGCTCTACAATGTCATCCGGGCGCTGGTGAGCGCCATCGGTCGTGCTGGCATCATCCTCAAAGTGACTATCGCCATGCTGGTTATGAATGCCGTGCTGGCCTATATCCTGGTGCTCGGCCATTTCGGCCTGCCGGCGATGGGCCTGCATGGTGCGGCCATTGTCTCGGTCGCCGTGCAGACCGCCGGTTTGCTCTTCATCGTTGGTTACGTGCAAGCCCACCGGGAGGCGCGGCGCTACGAGATCTTTGTGCGATTCTGGCGGCCCGACTGGCATGCCTTATGGGATGTCATCCGGCTTGGTTTTCCGATCGGTGTGACGGTTCTGGCTGAGGTCAGCCTATTCACGGCAGCATCGCTGCTGATGGGCCAGATCGGCACGATCGAGCTTGCTGCGCATGGCATCGCGCTGCAATGGGCGTCGATTGCCTTCATGATCCCGCTCGGCCTCAGCCAGGCGGCGACCGTACGCATCGGCGTCGCCCATGGGCAGGGCGATCATTTCGGCCTGAAGCGCGCTGCCATCGTGGTGATCGTCGTTTCGAGCTGCATCGCGCTTTGCGGCAGCATCCTGTTTGCGACTATACCATCCTGGCTGGCAAGCTGGTTCCTTGACGTCCATTCTGCCGAGGCCCCACAGGTCCTTGCCTTTGCCGCACCGCTGATTGTCGTGGCCGGCTTCTTCCAGCTTGTCGATGGGTTGCAGGCGATCGCGAGCGGTCTGCTGCGCGGACTGAAGGATGCGCGCGTGCCGATGATCCTGGCGCTGATCGCCTATTGGCCGATCGGCTTCTTCCTCGCCTGGCTGTTGGCGTTTCCGCTCGGCTTCGGCGGCATCGGCATCTGGTTCGGCTTCCTGCTCGGCCTTGCTTCTGCGGCGACGATGCTTTGTGCACGGTTCTACCTTCTTGTACGGGCGGAGAAGGCTACCGCCTGATAGCGGCAGCGTTCATTGCGTTGCGAGACTGCTGACAAAAATTGACAGCATGATCGGCTATAACTGTTTCATACCAGAGACGGGAGACGACCATGTTATTCAAGGCAAGCAATCGTAATGATGCCGCGCTTTTCCCGCGGGATGATCAAATCAATCGGGGGGCGGCTGTACGCCTCCTGCCACACGCCAACACTTCGTCCCGGCGACCGGAGCCGGAGCAGAAGTCCTACTGGCTGGCGGTGGCCAGTGCCGAGCATGTGCGTATTGGGCGCGAACAGGGCTTCATGCAAGTAAACCACGGCAAGCGGGCCCCTTTGAAGCGTATCAAGCCGGGCGACGGCATCGTCTACTATTCGCCGTCTGTCAAAATGGGCGAGAGGGATGGCTTTCAGAGCTTCACTGCCATCGGTTTTGTGCGTGAGGGTGAGCCTTACCTAGCCGAGATGGGTTGCGGAAAAGCCTATCGCAAGGATGTGGATTGGCTTGATGCGCCCGAACAGCCGCTTCGTCCTCTCCTCGGCTGGCTTGATTTCACCCAGGACAAGAATTGGGGTTACAAGCTGAGATTCGGCCTCGTTGAATTCGGGCAGTCGGATTTCGAGTTCCTCGAGGAAATCCTGATGAGCGAGCTTGAAGTGGTGAAGCAGCGCCGCATGCAAGCCTGAGCTCCGGCAAGCATGAACATATGTGACGAGAAACCTCCCAAGTTGACGCACAAAAAGAAAGCCTCGGATTGGCACCAATCCGAGGCTTTCTCATGCGGTTAGATCATTGGCTTTATCAGGCGCGTTCGGCCAGGGCTTCTTCGCCCTTCTTTTCTCGCACCAGATTGATGAAGCGGCGGAAGAGATAATGGCTGTCCTGCGGACCGGGAGAGGCTTCCGGGTGATGCTGCACCGAGAAGACCGGCTTACCGGAGACACGAAGACCGCAATTGCTGCCGTCGAAGAGCGAAATATGAGTCTCCTCGACACCTTCCGGCAGCGACTTCGAGTCGACTGCAAAGCCGTGGTTCATCGAGACGATCTCGACCTTGCCGGTCGTATGATCCTTCACCGGATGGTTGGCGCCATGATGGCCCTGATGCATCTTCGCGGTCTTGGCGCCGAGCGCCAGACCGAGCATCTGATGGCCGAGGCAGATACCGAAGAGCGGAATTTCGGTCTTCAGCAGGTCCTTGATGACCGGTACGGCATATTCGCCGGTTGCTGCCGGATCGCCGGGGCCGTTGGACAGGAAGATGCCATCCGGCTTGAGACCGAGGACGTCATCCGTGGAAGCCGTCGCCGGCAGGACCGTGACCTTGCAATCGAGGCCGGCAAACAGCCGCAGGATGTTGCGCTTGACGCCGTAGTCGAGGCAGACGACATGGTACTTGGCGTCATCGGCGCCGAGTTCGCCATAGCCTTCGTTCCAGACCCAGGGCGTCTGCGACCATTGCGAGGACTGACCGGAGGAGGCGACCTTGGCGAGATCGAGACCTTCGAGACCGCTCCAGGCCTTGGCATCCGCCTTCAGCTGCTCGATGTCGAAGACGCCGTTCGGATCGTGAGCGATCACGCCGTTCGGCATGCCATTCTCGCGGATCCAGGCGGTCAGCGCGCGCGTGTCGATGCCGCAGAGCCCGATGATGCCGCGCGCCTTCAGCCATTGATCGAGGTGTTTGGCGGCGCGGTAGTTCGAGGGGTCGGTGATATCGGCCTTGAAGATGACGCCGACGGCACCGTGGCGGGCGGCAGGCGTCAGGTCTTCAATGTCTTCTTCGTTCGTGCCGACATTGCCGATATGGGGGAAGGTGAAGGTGACGATCTGGCCGAGATAAGAGGGGTCGGTCAAGATCTCTTCATAACCCGTCAGCGCCGTGTTGAAGCAGACTTCGGCCTGGACCTTGCCGGTCGCGCCGATACCCTTGCCTTCGATCACAGTGCCATCCGCGAGAACGAGGAGGGCGGTCGGCTTTTCAGTGGTCCATGGGGCTGTGGCGGTCATAGTCGTCATCCCGTTTCCGGCGTCGGGCGCGGTCTTGAAGAGACCGGCGGTTCCGCCATGTTTGTAGCAAGGTGCAGCCGTCGACAGTGGTCGCGGCTTGAGATCTTCCTATCGATCTTATGTGCAGGTGATGGACATAGCTAAACAAGGCGAGCCGGTCAATGCGCGGTCTTGCTTTCCCGTCAAGGAATTCTGGCTCTCGGGCGCAATTGCGTTGATTGACACTGTTGGTTTAAGAGACAGCAACATGACGTAAATGGCCGGGGCGATCGTCGCCGGCCTGCTTCAAGGAGTTAAAGACATGATCCGCGAAACCCTTTCCAACGCCCAGAAAGATGCCATGAAGGCCAAGGACACGGCGAGGCTTTCGACCGTCCGTCTCATCCTTGCAGCCATTAAGGACAAGGACATCGCCAATCGCGGTCTCGGCAAGGAGCAGGCGAGCGAAGACGAGATTCTGCAGCTGCTTGCCAAGATGATCAAGCAGCGTGAGGAATCGGTGAAGATCTATATCGATGGCGGCCGTCCCGAGCTAGCTGACAAGGAGCGTGCGGAAATCGCGGTCATCCAGGGCTTCATGCCTGAGCAGCTTTCCGAAGAGAAGGTCCGCAAGATCTGTGTTGCCGTCGTCGCGGAACTTGGCGCGCAAGGCCTAAAGGATATGGGCAAGTGCGTGGCCGCCTTGCGCGAGCGCTATGCCGGCCAGATGGATTTCGCCAAGGCCTCGGCTATCCTGAAGGAACTGCTGAAGTAAAACTCTGTTTCGCCCTCGGTATGCGGACTGGCCGCCTGCCGAGGGTATTTTGCCAGGCGGCGTCTATGATGGCGAGCTTCCCCGCCTGATAGTTCCGATATTCCTCGATGAAAGCGGTGGAGAGCCAAAGCTGGCTCCGCCCAGGCGCTCCCGTCCATCCGACGCTTTGCATGTTTATGGCCTTGTTCATGAGTCGCTTTGCGTTTGTTCTGGAAATGAGAAACCGGTTGCAGAGATCGGTAAAGGCCACCGGTCCGATAATCGCTTTCTTAGTCGCCGTATTGATCGTCCCGATGCGGGAGATCAGATAATCCATAATGATGCCGCCCGAGTTTGCCCAGGTGAACAGGTCGAACGTTTCTCCCGGATTGCGCAGCTCGTCGCTTTCGATGATGCCAACCGAGATCGTAGGCTGAAGCAGCGTAACGAGTTCCGGTTTTTTGCTAAATAAGGCGTTGCGCTTGCCGCCATCCAACCGATCCAGCACGGACAGATGGATGCTCAGCCATCTCGAAAGCTGCCTTGCGGCCTCTTCTGTGGGCTGCATTGGTCGCGCGCGCCTATCGCTGGTGATAGGCAGAAAGCGCAGGAAACCGAGAGCCAGCATCTCCTGAATGAAGCTGAGTGCGGTGTTGTGGCTGGCGATTTCGTGTTCGACGATATAGTTGGCGAAGCGATTGGCATGAATGCCGGGCGGTTCTCCGTCGATGCCGCCGCAATAGAGGGCGAAGCCAGCGAGTGCCATCAGCCAGCGTTGCTGTGAAGCAAAGACAGAGCATACGCGCTGATTCTCATCATAAGTGGATATAATCTCTCGTGTATAACCGAGGATTTCCGTGAAAAATTTGGGGTCTTGAACAAGTTCCTTCGCGGATAAAGACATGCAACCGTCTCCGATCAACTGAACAAAGTTTCAAATTGTCTGACGAGATAATTACTAAGATCGCATATACGTAGATAATAAAGGATATCGATCGATATCGTTGCGTCAAGATACTCGCGGCGAGGAACCAAAGATGTTCCGCAGCAGTGTCGATGCTCGTATTGTCGCGAATTGGAGATGGCCCAAAATTAGAGAAGGCAGGAGCTGGGGGAGCTCCTGCCTTCTTGCGCTTTGCTGACGTTTGATGACGCAGGGTGGGGCCCAAAAATCAAACGTCTTTTGCAAAGGCACTCAGGTGGGGCGGCGCCGGGGGTAGGGATGGTGCCCCACCTGAGTATCTGCTGAACTTATCTGAAAATCCTGATCTGCTGGGGCAAAGCCAATGCCTGCGGCGGCAGTTCGGACATTTGAACCTTTACGCCTGCCGTAAGGGCAGGAACTTTCATATTCGCCGGCAACTGATATCCCGCACCGGCATAAAGCACATTCTTTTCGCTGGCGCCGCCGTCCATCGTGGCCGAGCTATAGGTAGCTGTGGCGAAGATGGCTGCTGCTGCCAAGGGTACGATCAGAACGCGCATTTCCCTCTCCTAAACAGAAAGCCCGTACCTAGTGGCTTTCGGTTCGTCAGGGCGTCTCGGCATGTCGCGTCGCAAAGAAGTTTCTTTGCCGGCTTGTCTCGCCCTGTGAGAAGGACGCTATTGCGGCGCACACGAACAATCAAATTACAAAAAAATAATGTTTGGCTTACGAACCTTGCCGCAAATGCGCCGTCAGAGAGTGTCGCGCGTGCGCGATTGCTTTGCAGCCATTGATTGTCCATGGCATCGCTCCTGGTCGCGTTTGTCGACCATAGGCTGTGCAAGCCTTTGCTTTTTCGCGGATTTTTGCGGACGAAATAGTTACTCCCATGGATGTAATCCTACCAGTTTCGGTCACGCGGAGGCAACTTTTGGGTATTTCGAGCCTGTCAACGGCAGCCGGGAATTTCGACACGAATGCGGATAAATCTACCGTCGTGTTCACGGAGTTGTGATCGTTGGGGCGAAAATGCAATCGCCGGCAAAGGGCTGTGAATAGCGTGGGAGGCGGCCGCGTCGCCGTGGCAATGCCCGGCATTCCTGTTTATATGGAATGAGCCAGAGGTAGCCATGCGATTTTCCAATACGTTTCTCGACGAGATTCGCGACCGCGTTTTGATTTCGGACGTGATCGGTCGTCGTGTGACCTGGGATCGGCGCAAAACAAATGTGCCGCGCGGCGATTACTGGGCTTGCTGCCCCTTCCACGGCGAGAAGTCGCCGAGCTTCCACTGCGAGGATCGGAAGGGGCGTTATCACTGCTTCGGCTGTGGGGTGACGGGCGACCATTTCCGCTTTCTGACCGAATTGGAGGGCTTGAGCTTTCCGGAGGCCGTGCAGCAGATCGCCGACATGGCCGGCGTTCCGATGCCCGTTGCCGATCCGATGGAGGCGAAGCGCGAGAAGGAACGCACGTCGCTGCTCGATGTCATGGAAATGGCGACTCAGTTCTTTCAGGATCAACTGCAGACGGCCAATGGAGCGCGGGCGAGGGCCTACCTGCGCGACCGCGGTCTCAGCGGCCGCACCATCGAAACGTTCCGTCTGGGATATTCGCCCGATAGCCGCAACGCTTTGAAAGAGCATCTTGCCGGCAAAGGCGTGCTGAAGGAGCAGATGGAGGCCTGTGGCCTCGTCGTGCATGAGAACGTGCCGGTCTCCTATGACCGCTTCCGCGACCGCATCATGTTTCCGATCCTGTCCTCGCGCGAGAAGGTGATTGCCTTTGGTGGCCGCGCGATGTCGCCGGATGCGCCGGCGAAATACCTGAATTCCAACGAGACCGAGCTCTTCCACAAGGGCAATGTGCTCTACAATTTCACCCGCGCCCGCCGCGCTTCGCAGGGCGCCGATGGCGCCGGGACCATTATCGCGGTCGAAGGTTATATGGATGTCATCGCGCTGCATCAGGCCGGTGTCGAGAATGCCGTTGCGCCGCTCGGCACGGCACTGACGGAGAGCCAGCTCGATCTCCTCTGGAAGATGACGCCGGAGCCGGTGCTCTGCTTCGATGGCGATGGCGCCGGTATCCGCGCCGCCAATCGTGCCGCCGATCTGGCGCTGCCTCATATCAAACCGAACCGCACTGTGCGCTTTGCCTTGCTGCCCGATGGCAAGGACCCCGACGATCTCGTGCGGCAGGATGGACGCGCGCCGTTCGACAAGGTACTGGCGCAGGCAAAGCCGCTGGCCGATCTGATATGGACGAGAGAGGCCGGCAGCGGCACCTTCGAGACGCCGGAAGCGCGGGCGGAGCTGGAAGCGCGGCTGCGGCGCATTGTTTCGGTCATCGGCGATGAAGATGTGCGCCGTCATTATCAGCAGAATATGCGCGAGCGGCTGAACGGGCTGTTCCAGCCGCAGTTCCAGCGGGGCAGCCAGCAGGGACGTGGTTTTTCCCGGGACGGCAATGGCCGCAACTTTGGAGGTCGTGGTGGACAGGCACGCACCGGGGCCGCGATGACAATGACAGCATCCGATCGCTTGCAGCGCTCGGCCATGATCAAGGGACATCAGGATATTCCGAGCCTTCGAGAAAGCGTGCTCGCATTGACCATCGTCAACCATCCGGCGCTGCTGCAGGACGAATATGACGAGATCGCCGCAATCGATTATGACAGCCGCGAACTCCAGCGGCTCTGGTCCGCGGTTCTCGGGGCCGCCGCAACTCTGGTCGGGCCTCAGCTCGTCCGCGAGCGACTGGTCGAGCAATTGGAAGAACAGGATTTCGGTGCCTTGCTGAAGGGTTTGGAACAGCAGATTCGCAATGCCCGTTTGTGGACGGCAACCGAGGAAGCCGCCATGGAGGATGCGCGCGAGGGCTATCGCCAGGCGCTCGCGCTCCACAAGCGCTCGAAAGCATTGCGTTGGCACAAGATCGAGCTGGAGAGTGCTATTGCCGAGGCGACGGAAGAAGGCGACGGTGAAGCGATCGAGCCATTGATTCGCGCCTTGCAGGAAGTGCAGCTCGAGGCGCTGCGTCTGGAAAACCAGGAGGCGATCATTGATGGCTTCGGCGTGCTCTCCGGCCGCGTCAAAGGTGCCGCTGGAAAATAGGGAATAGATGCCTCAGCCTGAAAGACAAGAGCCGCGGTTTTCCGCAGACGACGCTTTGTTCGGCGAGCATACCGATGCGCCGGCGCCACTTGATGTCCTGAAGCGTGTCTATGGTTATTCTGCCTTTCGCGGCAAGCAACAGCAAGTGGTCGAGCATGTCGTCTCCGGCGGCGATGCGGTCGTGCTGTTTCCGACCGGTGCCGGCAAGTCGCTGTGCTTCCAGATTCCCGCGCTTTGCCGCGATGGTATCGGCATCGTCGTCTCGCCGCTGATTGCGCTGATGCGGGATCAGGTGGAGGCGATGAAGCAGCTCGGCATCCGGGCTGCCGCCCTGAATTCGTCGCTGTCGCGTGACGAGGCCAGCGATGTCTATCGCACCATTGCCGCAGGCAAGCTCGATCTGCTCTACGTGACGCCGGAACGCATTGCGACGGAAGGTTTCTGCCAGATGCTCGGCCGGGCGAAGATCGCGCTTTTCGCGATCGACGAAGCGCATTGCGTCTCCCAATGGGGCCATGACTTCCGACCGGAGTATCGGGATCTTGGCCGGCTTGCCGAACTTTTTCCCGGCGTGCCGCGCATTGCATTGACCGCAACGGCCGATCCCCATACCCGCGAGGACATTATCGAACGGCTGGCGCTCGACAATGCCAAGGTCTTCACCACCAGCTTCGACCGGCCGAACATCACCTATGAGATTGTCGAGCGCGATCAGCCGCGCCAGCAATTGCTGCGCTTTCTCGACGGACATCGTGGCGATAGCGGTATCGTCTATTGCCTTTCGCGGGCCAAGGTCGAGGACACGGCGGAGTGGCTGAACGGGCAGGGTATCCGCGCGCTGCCCTATCACGCCGGCATGGACCGGGCGCTTCGCGATGCCAATCAGGATGCCTTCTTGAAAGAGGAAGACCTGTGCCTCGTGGCGACGGTTGCTTTCGGCATGGGCATCGATAAACCGAATGTGCGCTATGTCGCCCATCTCGATCTGCCGGGATCAGTGGAGGCCTATTATCAGGAGACGGGCCGTGCCGGACGCGATGGGCTGCCCTCCAATGTCTGGATGGCCTATGGCATGGCCGATGTCATCCAGCGCGGGCGGATGATTGACGAAGGCGGTGCGTCCGAGGAGATAAAGCGCGTCGAGCGGGCAAAGCTCAATGCGCTGCTTGCGATCTGCGAGACGGCGGGCTGCCGGCGGCAGTCGATCCTCGCGCATTTCGGCGAGGCACATGGCGGCGGTTGCGGCAATTGCGATACCTGCCTGAAACCTGTGGAAACCTGGGATGGGACGGAAGCGGCGATCAAGGCGCTCGCCGCCGTCTATCGCACCGGCGAGCGTTTCGGCACCGGCCACGTCATCGATGTGCTGATGGGAACGGTCAACGAGAAGACCGAGCGCTTCGGCCATGTCGACATGCCAGTTTTCGGCGCAGGCAAGGATATTCCCTCTCGCACCTGGCAATCGATCTTCCGGCAATTATTGGCGAACGGCTTTATCAACATCGACCACACGGCCTTCGGTGCCATGAAGCTCCAGGAACAGGCGAGGGCCGTCTTCAAGCGCGAGCGGCAGGTGTTTTTCCGCAAGGATCGGCCCGAAACGGGCCGCCGCGGCAAGAGAGCGGGGCGACCGGAGAAGCAGGCTCACGGGCTTTCCGGCGAGACACAGTCGCTGTTCGAAGCATTGCGGGCTGAGCGCACCCGGATCGCAAAAGAATTGGGTGTGCCGCCCTATGTCGTTTTTCCGGATACGACTCTGATTGCCTTTGCGACGGAGCGGCCGACGAATCATAGGGACCTTCTGGGGATATCCGGTGTGGGGCAATCGAAGCTGGAACGCTATGGGGATGCGTTCCTTGCCGTGATTTCGGAATTCATCAACCGGTGACGCGCTGAAGGCCGATATCGAAACGCGGCTGCCGACGCGCTACATGCGCACGGTCATGCCGCCATCGACGGTCAGGACGTGGCCGTTGACAAAGGAAGCGGCATCGCTGGCGAGGAAAAGTGCGGCGCCCGCAATCTCGTCCGGACGTCCCCAGCGTTGAACGGGGATGCGTTGGCGCACGATGGGGATCAGGTCTTCGTTCGCGACCATTGCTGCATTGGTTTCCGTTGCGAACCAGCCTGGCGCGATGGCGTTGCTTGTGATGCCGTGAGGGCCAAATTCCACTGCCATGCTGCGCATAAGGCCTGTCAGCCCCTGCTTGGCGGCGGGATAGACGCAGTCGCCGGGCATGACGACCTGCCCGCTGATCGAAGTGACCGAGATCAGTCGCCCATGATTGTTTCGTTTCATGAGGCGCGCGGCGTCGCGGGAGAGCATGATCGAGGCGGCAAGATCCGTGTTGAGCAAGGCGAGGATCGCCTCGTCGTCGAAGTCGGCCAGCGGGCGTCTGTCGCGCGCACCGACGTTGTTGATCAGTATGTCGAGCCGGCCGTGATTGTTTTCGATGTCGTTTATTGCTGCGTGCTGGGCATCACGATCGGAAATATCGAAGGCTGCGGCTTCCGCCGAGCCGTTTCTCGCTCGGATCGTCTCCACGGCTACATTAAGTATGGCTGCGGTTCGTCCGTTGATGATGACGTGCGCGCCG
Organism: Martinezella sp. CNPSo 3732; assembly: GCF_057784515.1. Classification (NCBI taxonomy): domain Bacteria; kingdom Pseudomonadati; phylum Pseudomonadota; class Alphaproteobacteria; order Hyphomicrobiales; family Rhizobiaceae; genus Martinezella; species Martinezella sp. CNPSo 3732. Next base: position 321,065 of record NZ_JBXSOO010000003.1, on the reverse strand, counting down.
GCATCGGCAAGCGCCTGCGCCATTTCGAATCCCAGGCCGCGCCCGCCGCCGGTGATGAGGGCAACTCGCCCTGCAAGGGAGAATCTGTGAAATATGTTCATGGCTCTCCCTCATCTTCTGGCCAGCATCAATCTGATGCGAAATAGTGGACTCAGTCAAGTAATTTTTGCGATAGCAATCGCTGAAATCGGGCCAAAAAGTTGCGCGCAAGCCGGTCGGTTTGACAGATAATATCGAAACTGCGCCCTATCGCGCCGACGTCACCGTGTTGCGCATTTTTGCCGCTGCTGGATGCAGCAAGCGGCCAGATCCTATGTTATTCCTTGATTAATTAGGCACTATGACCAGCATCGGAATGCGACCATGACTTCAGCGTTCATATCCCATTTGCGCAACGAACTTCTCGGCCTGAAAGAAGCCGGCCTCTATAAGGCCGAGCGCGTCATCACCTCCAAACAGGCTGGCGAAATCGCCGTGCTGGGTGGCGCGCGCGTCCTCAATTTCTGCGCCAACAACTATCTCGGTCTCGCCGACAATGAGGAACTTGCCGAAGCCGCAAAGAAAGCGCTCGATCGTTATGGCTACGGCATGGCTTCGGTTCGCTTCATTTGCGGCACACAGGAGGAGCACAAGCAGCTCGAGGCGCGGATTTCGGCTTTCCTCGGCATGGAAGCGACGATCCTCTATTCGTCCTGCTTCGATGCCAATGGCGGGTTGTTCGAGACGTTGCTGTCGGAAGAGGATGCCATCATCTCGGATGCCCTCAATCATGCCTCGATCATCGATGGGGTACGGCTCTCCAAGGCGAAGCGCTTCCGCTACGCCAACAACGACATGGCGGCTTTGGAAGAAGAGCTGAAGAAGGCCGAGGGCAGCCGCTTCAAGCTGATAGCGACCGATGGCGTCTTCTCCATGGACGGCATCATCGCCAATCTCGGCGGCGTCTGCGATCTGGCGGAGAAATATGGCGCGATGGTCATGGTCGATGACAGCCATGCGGTGGGCTTCGTCGGCAAGCATGGCCGGGGATCGCCTGAGCATTGCGGTGTCGAAGGCCGGATCGACATCATCACCGGCACGCTCGGCAAGGCGCTTGGCGGCGCTTCCGGCGGTTATACTTCTGCCAGGGGTGAGATCGTCGAGTGGTTGCGGCAGCGTTCGCGCCCCTATCTGTTCTCCAACACCTTGGCACCCGTCATCGCCGCAGCCTCGCTGAAGGTCTTCGATCTGATCGAAAATGGCGCTGATTTGCGTGCACGCCTTCAAGGCAATGCCGAACTCTTCCGCCGAGAGATGACCAAGCTCGGCTTCACGCTTGCCGGCGCCGATCACCCGATCATCCCCGTCATGCTTGGGGACGCGAAACTCGCGCAGGACATGGCGGCGCTCATGCTGCAGAAGGGCGTCTACGTCATCGGCTTTTCCTTCCCCGTGGTGCCCAAGGGGCAGGCGCGCATCCGCACGCAGATGTCGGCTGCCCACTCGAAGGCCGATGTCGAAAAGGCGATCGCAGCCTTTGCCGAAGCCGGAAAAGAACTCGGAATCATTTGAATTGGTTGGAGAGAACCGATCATGTCGAACATGATGAAAGCGTTGGTCAAATCCAGGCCGGAAGTCGGGCTGTGGATGGAGCATGTGCCGGTTCCGGAGGTCGGACCGAACGATGTCCTCATTCGGGTCAGGAAGTCGGCGATTTGCGGGACCGATGTGCATATTTGGAACTGGGACCAATGGGCTCAGAAGACCATTCCTGTGCCCATGGTCGTCGGCCACGAATTCTGCGGTGAGATTGCCGAGATCGGTTCGGCGGTCACGAAGTATCACGTCGGCGAGCGCGTCTCGGGCGAAGGCCACATCGTCTGCGGCAAGTGTCGCAATTGCCGGGCGGGTAGGGGCCATCTCTGCCGCAACACGCTCGGCGTCGGTGTCAACCGCCCAGGCTCCTTCGGCGAATTCGTCTGCATTCCCGAATCCAATGTCGTGCCGATACCTGATGATATCCCGGATGAAATAGCTGCGATCTTCGATCCTTTCGGCAATGCCGTGCATACGGCGCTTTCCTTTGATCTGGTTGGTGAAGATGTGCTGGTGACTGGCGCGGGGCCGATCGGCATCATGGGTGCGATGGTCGCCAAGCGTTCCGGCGCCCGCAAGGTCGTCATCACCGATATCAATCCGACCCGGCTGGCGCTTGCCCGCAAGGTCGGCATCGATCACGTCGTCGACGCTTCCAAGGAGAACCTTGCCGATGTGATGAAATCCATTGGCATGACCGAGGGTTTCGACGTCGGGCTGGAAATGTCAGGCGCGGCGCCCGCCTTTCGCGACATGATCGACAAGATGAACAATGGCGGCAAGATCGCGATTCTCGGCATCGCGCCGGCTGGCTTCGAGATCGACTGGAACAAGGTCATCTTCAAGATGCTGAACCTGAAGGGTATCTATGGCCGCGAGATGTTCGAGACCTGGTACAAGATGATCGCCTTCGTTCAGGGCGGTCTCGATGTATCGCCCGTCATCACCCACCGTATCGGCATCGATGATTTTCGCGATGGCTTCGACGCCATGCGTTCTGGCAACTCCGGCAAGGTCGTGATGGACTGGAATTGATGCCATTCGGACACACTTCCGGGCTCGGTAATACCTGCCGATGCTGGAAATGTGAGGCTTTGCTCAGGATGCTCTTGTCATCGCGCGGGGACTTCCTAAATACGGGAAACAATAAATTGCTGCGTGCGGAGGCTGTGGATAAGGCTTTTTCGCGCATTTAACGGGCTTTTTTGCTGGAAAAGCTTGACGAGAACTAAAATTCTGGGAATCACCGTTTGACTTCGGAAAGAACGGTAAAACTGGATCAAGCGGATCACCTGATATCATGGCCGGAAATCCAAACGCAATCCAGCTTTGCACTCCGGTGGCGGTGATCGTGGTTAATCGGGCATTAAAGGTCATTCCGTTAGGTGTTCGTCGGTGAGTCGCGGCTGGTGCAGGGCGCGCCAGCCAGTGTGATTGTTTCACCGCGTGTAAGTTTGCAGCGTCAGGGAAAGCGACGATATAAAGATGGCAACAAAGGTCAAAGAGAACGAAGAAGCTGAAGTCGAGCGCGACGGCACCTCCGACGGCCCCCTTCTCGATCTTTCCGACGACGCGGTCAAGAAGATGATCAAGGCCGCGAAGAAGCGCGGCTACGTGACGATGGACGAGCTCAACGCCGTTCTTCCGTCCGAAGAAGTGACGTCTGAACAGATCGAAGACACGATGGCCATGCTTTCGGACATGGGCATCAACGTCATCGAGGACGAAGATGTCGAAGAGGCCGGCGCTGCGGCCAGCGACGACGACGATGCGGGTGGTGACGACGACAGTGAAGGCGGCGAATTGGCCCCCTCCACCGGTTCCGCGCTGGCCACCGCGAAGAAGAAAGAGCCGACCGACCGTACGGATGACCCGGTGCGCATGTATCTGCGCGAAATGGGCTCCGTCGAGCTTCTGTCGCGTGAAGGCGAAATCGCGATTGCCAAGCGCATCGAGGCTGGCCGCGAAACGATGATCGGCGGCCTCTGTGAGAGCCCGTTGACGTTCCAGGCCCTGATTATCTGGCGCGACGAACTCAACGAAGGCACGACGCTGCTGCGCGAGATCATCGACCTCGAAACCACCTATTCCGGTCCCGAGGCCAAGGCTGCACCGCAGTTCCAGAGCCCCGAGAAGATCGAGGCTGACCGCAAGGCCGCCGAAGAGAAGGAAAAGGCACGCCGCGGCCGCTCTCCTTCCGGTGACGACGACATCACCAATGTCGGCGGTGAAGGTCTGCCGATCGAGGAGGAGGAAGAGGACGAGGACGAATCCAACCTCTCTCTCGCCGCGATGGAAGCCGAGCTTCGCCCGCAGGTGATGACGACGCTCGACATCATCGCCGAAACCTACAAGAAGCTGCGCAAGCTGCAGGACCAGCAGGTCGAGCAGCGCCTGTCGGCCTCCGGTACGCTCTCTTCGGCGCAGGAGCGCCGCTACAAGGAACTCAAGGATGAGCTGGTCAAGTCGGTCAAGTCTCTGTCGCTGAACCAGAACCGCATCGACGCCCTCGTCGAGCAGCTCTATGACATCAACAAGCGCCTCGTGCAGAACGAAGGCCGCTTGCTGCGCCTTGCCGAATCCTATGGCGTCAAGCGTGACAGCTTCCTGGAGCAATATCAGGGCGCCGAACTCGATCCGAACTGGATGAAGTCCATCGGCAATCTGGCTGCTCGCGGCTGGAAGGAATTCGCCAAGAGCGAAAACACGACGATCCGCGACATTCGCCAGGAAATCCAGAATCTTGCGACCGAAACCGGTATTTCGATCTCGGAGTTCCGCCGTATCGTTCACATGGTGCAGAAGGGCGAGCGCGAAGCGCGCATCGCCAAGAAGGAAATGGTCGAAGCCAACCTGCGCCTCGTCATCTCCATCGCCAAGAAGTATACCAACCGCGGCCTGCAGTTCCTTGACCTCATTCAGGAAGGCAATATCGGCCTGATGAAGGCGGTCGATAAGTTCGAATATCGCCGCGGCTACAAATTCTCGACCTACGCCACCTGGTGGATTCGTCAGGCGATCACCCGCTCGATCGCCGACCAGGCGCGCACGATCCGTATTCCGGTGCATATGATCGAAACGATCAACAAGATCGTTCGCACGTCGCGCCAGATGCTGCATGAAATTGGCCGCGAGCCGACGCCGGAAGAACTGGCCGAAAAGCTCGCCATGCCGCTCGAAAAGGTGCGCAAGGTTCTGAAGATCGCCAAGGAGCCGATCTCGCTCGAAACCCCGGTGGGTGACGAAGAGGATTCGCATCTCGGCGACTTCATCGAGGACAAGAATGCGCTTCTGCCGATCGACGCCGCCATCCAGGCGAACCTGCGTGAGACGACGACCCGCGTTCTGGCATCGCTCACGCCGCGCGAAGAGCGTGTGCTGCGCATGCGCTTCGGCATCGGCATGAACACCGACCATACGCTGGAAGAAGTCGGCCAGCAGTTCTCGGTGACGCGCGAGCGTATCCGTCAGATCGAAGCCAAGGCGCTGCGCAAGCTCAAGCATCCGAGCCGCAGCCGCAAGCTCAGAAGCTTCCTCGACAGTTGAGGTCTGGAGCAAGCCGACATCTGCCGTCTATAAAAACAAGGCCCGGTTCGCGAAAGTGAGCCGGGTTTTTAGTTGGCATTATCAAATTTGAGGAGCCACTTTTGGCAAGCAAACCGCAATTCATGGAGACATCCCTTCCTGTCCGACTGCGCGATCTGCTGGCCGGGTATGAATGGCGGCAGGATGGGCTTGGCCGCTCCTCGGCCCATGTCTTCCGGCTTGAGGCCGATGGACGCGCGCCGGTCTATCTCAAGACCGAGCTGGCCGATGCTTTGGGTGAATTGGCAGGCGAGGTTGTCGGGCTGCGATGGCTGGCCTTGCAGGGGCTTGCCTGCCCGGATATCATTGCCCACGAGACGGATGGCGAACGCGAATGGCTTTTGATGAGCGCTCTTCCAGGCCGCGATTTCGTCAGCGCGGAGCGGCTGCAGCCGCTCGAGCGGGTGCGGCTTTTGGCGGATGCGTTGCGGCGATTGCACGCCGTCGATATCGCCGCCTGTCCCTTCGATCATCGGCTGGAGAACAGAATTGCTGCGGCAAAGGCGCGCTTGCTTGCCGGCCGCGTTGATGAGGACGATTTCGATGAGGCCAGGCTTGGAAGATCAGCAGAAGATCTCTTCCACGAACTTCAGGCCAAGAGACCGTCAACGGAGAATCTGGTCGTCACCCATGGCGATGCCTGCCTTCCGAATTTCATGGCCGACGGCCCGAAATTCACAGGCTATATCGATTGCGGCCGCCTCGGCGTGGCTGATCGCCATCAGGATATTGCACTTGCCTGTAGCAGCATCGAGCACAACTTCGGAGAGGAATTGGTTGCGGAGTTTTTGAACGCCTATGGCGATTTTGAGCCGCAAGCCGAAAAGATGGCATACTATCAGTTGCTGGACGAGTTCTTCTAACGGCGAATGCGACCGTCTAGGCGATGCGCGATCACGCAGGTTTGTTTTTGCGCCATTGCGGATCGCGCGGAGGCCTGACAAGTTCGATTTCGACCGAGGCCTCTTTCGCGGCGCATGGTCGGGTACCATATGTCAGCGACCGGAAAGTCTTCTGATATGTTTGCCGATAAGGATCGAATGAATCGATGCGTTGTTTTCGCCTGATTGCTTTCTCGTCGCGAGCCATCCGCTGAACGATGGAAAAGGTCGCGGAAAAACGGGATAGGGAGATAAGGCCGGGCTTCGTCCTGTCGATCCTTCTGCACGTCCTGTTTATCGCGGTTTTTCTGTTGCCGTTGCTGCCGGCGCCGCCGGAGGCAAAGCCCGAGCAGAGCGTCAATGTCGAGCTCGTGCCGCAGCAGGAGGAAAAGCAGGAGCTTGCGACGAAAGAGAATGAAAAGCCCGACCAGCCTCCCAAGCCGACGCCAAGACCTGATGAGAAGCCAGCCCAGGAGACAGCTGAAGCTCAACAGGAGCCTCAGCGGCCGCAAGGAAAGAAGGCGGACGAACAGCCGCCAAAGCAAGTCGATCCCAACGGCAAGAAGCAGGCAGAGAAGCCCGCAGCCAAGCCTGACGAGGCCAAGGCTGATAAGCCGGTAGAGCAGGCGAAGTCCGAACCCAAGCCCGATGATCCCGCGGCTGACAAGCCCGTCGAGAAGGCGGAGCAACAGCCCTCTGCGACCGAGACTCCGCCTGAAGCAAAGGAAACACCTCCCGAATCCAAGCGGTCCAATCCTGATCATAAACAAACTGCGGCTGATTTCAGGAATGAAGATCTGAGCAAAGATGATTTGTCATCGGCATCTAAAGTAGAGAACGCAACTCTATCGCCTAAGATAAATGATAGCCAACCGCTGAAGGAATCTCAAACATCGGCCGCAACTGGCGACAGAGAGTCGCCAGTTGCCAAGGAAGCGGCCGAGAATCCTACTGCTTCGGAGTCTGAGACTCCGCAGTTGACTGCGGCCGATTCCAACTCTCAACTGCAAAATTCTGAGCCTTCGGAACAAGGCGAGCCGAATGAATCGGGTATGGGTTCCTTGAACTCCGACCAGCAAAGTCAGTCTGTACCTGTATCTACGCCGCAAGTGCTGGCCACAGATTCATCGTCGGACACTAAAGTTGATCCATCCGACGAGCTTCAGTCCCGTCAAAATGCCGCAAACGTCACTGTTCCAGGCGTCATGGCGTCCGGACAACCGAAGATGGGTGAAGCGAGAAATTCGCCCGGCAACTCGACAGCGGAGGGTGGCGCTGGGCTCGTGATCGAGCCAATGCCGGAACAACGCGGCCAGACTTCTCGGTCCGAGCTCACAGAGGGAGAGCAAAAGGCGAGAGCAGTTGTTTCCGCAAAAGCAGGTTCCCCAGCTTCTGCGGCGCCTTTTGTTCAGGCCAAGCGATTGTACTCAGCGGATGAGCTTTCACGACTCCCAAAGGGCTTTCTAGCGCAATGGAAGCAACTTTCCGCACAAATGCGGATAAGTCAGCTTTGCAACTCCGAGGGGGCGGCCCAATTGAACGCTGCTGGGTTACATATACTGCGTTTTGGTTTGCCGCACATTTCCGAGAGCCGAAGCGCCAGCCGGAGTATAGAGACGGACAAGGCCGTGTATCGAACGTCTGACGGCTATCACTATGTTGGGGTGAAATGTAACGTCGATAGCAGTGCGACGAAAGTGATATCCTTTGCCTATCGCCTGGGTCCTTCCATACCGCAAGATCAATGGAAAAGCCTCAATCTTCCAACGAACTGAATCTCTCACGCAGCATCCGACGTGGCTGAAACAATAGTTTACTGCTCACCCCAATCGAAATCCACGTCATTTCATCATACAATTGCCCGCATCTCACTGATTCAGTGTCCTCCCATCGCACTTTTCTCAAGATTCCGATGTCCTCGATCACAGCCGATTCCAGCTCTGCCGCTGGCCATTCCGCCCTGCGTGGTGTCCTTGTGGCATTCGCGTCCTATGCCGTCTTCGCCTTCAGCGATGCGTCGATCAAGATCCTTCACGGGGTGATCCCCTCCTATCAGGTCGCTTTCATCGGCGCGCTGTTCGGCTTTGCCGCCGTGCCTTTCCTGAAGAAGCGGGAGGACGAGTGGTTTGACATGGTGAGGACGTCGAACCGTCCCTTGTGGCTGTTGCGTTTCGTCTGCGGCGCGACGGGCGCCATCTCCTCCGTCATCGCCTTTACCATGCTGCCGATGGCGGAAGCCTTTGCGCTGCTGTTCCTGCTGCCGTCCTTTGTCACCATTCTCTCAGTGATCTTTCTCAAGGAGGATGTGCGCTGGCAGCGCTGGACGGCGGTCATCCTCGGTTTTGTCGGCGTATTGATCGTCCTGCGTCCGGGTTTTCGCGAGCTTTCGGTCGGCCACCTCTGCGCAGCGATCGGCGGTCTTGCCGCGGCGATATCCATCGTCGTCAACCGTGCGCTCGGCTCGAAGGAAAAGCGCATCTCGCTTTATGGCGCAGGCCTTTTCGGCACGCTCATCGTCAGCGGCATCCTCATGCTCTCCGAAGTCACCATGCCGACGCCGACGCAGTGGATATTCCTCGCAAGCTATGGCCTGCTTGGCGCGTGCGGCAGCGTCTTGCTCTTGACGGCCGCGCAGATGGCGCCTGCCAATCTGGTTGCGCCGCCGCAATATAGCCAGATGCTCTGGGCGATCGCCTTCGGCTACCTGCTGTTCAACGACAGCATCGATATGCCGATGGCCATCGGTATTGTCCTCATCATCTTTTCCGGTCTGCTGACATTGGCGCGGGAGCGCAAGCGCGGCACGCCATTGCCGGCTGCCGTTACCGGCGATACGCAGGCGGCATTGGCGACGGCAGAGGATTTCAAGGCCGCGGGAGACTCTTGAGCCTTGTATCCCGATTGCGGATGCGCAAAATTGCCGCTCAAAGTAGGATGCCATAGCTAATACAGCGAACAGGCGGAATGAGAGGCGTCAGCGATGAAGTCCGGTGAATTCAGGATATATCGCTCTCGCCTTGCCGGCATCGAGGCAGTCCGGGCCGAAACTGGCCATAGCTTCCCGAAACACACGCATGACCAGTTCGGCATCGGTATCATCGAGGCTGGCGCGCAGAGATCGCTGAGCAGGCGAGGTATAGTGGAGGCTGAGGCCGGGGACGTCATCAGCGTCAATCCGAACGAGGTGCATGACGGCATGCCTATCGGCGAAAGCCGCGCATGGTCCATGCTCTATTTCGATCCTCCGCTGATCGGCAATCTGTTGCGCGAAGTCGGCGAGGGCAGGTTCGGTACAATGGAATTCCCGTCGCCTGTCATCCGCGACGGGAGGACGGCCGGGCATTTCAGAACCCTGTTTTCGCTTCTGATCGAGGACGCGGCCGAGAGTCCTCTCCTGCGGGAGGGACTGCTGCTGTCGCTTCTTGCCGCGGTGATGCGCGAAGGAGCGGGCCGCTTGCGTGAGGATGCCGTTCTCGCTGATATCAACAAGGCGCGTGAGCTGATCGATGACGATCCGGCCGCTCCATTGACCCTTGCCGAACTGGCAGAACTATGCGGGCTGAGCCATTTCCGCTTCCTGCGTGCCTTCGCCAAGGCGACGGGACTGACGCCTCATGCTTACCTCATGCAGCGCCGGATTCACGAAGCACGTCGGCTGATTGCGGGGGGCACGTCCCTCGCGGAAGTGGCCTTTGCCAGCGGCTTTTCCGATCAGAGCCATATGACGCGCCTCTTCGTCCGCAATTTCGGCGTTTCGCCAGGCGCCTATGCCGCGGCCATCGGCTGAAGCTTCTGCAATTTTATTCAAGACCGGAGGATAATGACGGGGTTTTCTGCGGTGACAAGCAGATGCCTATCAGGAGGTGCTATGTTTTTCCGCCATTCGAACGAAATGTGGAGCGAGTTTCCCGAACTGGTTCCTGGCGTGCTGTTCGCCGAAGGGATCATCTCGACCGTCAATGTCGTCGATCGAACAGCCAAGTATCATGCGATTGCTGCAGAGCGGCTGGCGCAGCGTCCTGAAAGCGAAATGGCTGAAATTCAAGCATGGCGGCGTGCTTTCTCCAAAATGGGGTTGAAGCCGACGCAATATCGCTGCGCCTCCGAAGCTTTGCTTCGCCGCTTTCGCCAGGAAGGATCGCTGCCGCGGCTGCATCCGCTCGTCGATCTCTGCAATGCCATCTCGATCGCTTTTGCGATTCCCGTCGCCGTTTTCGATCTTTCGAAAATCTCCGGCGATCTCGAGGTGCGGCATGCGAATGGCAGCGAAACCTATCTGACCTTTTCCGGCGAGATAGAGCATCCGGAAGTGAGGGAGGTGATCTTTGCCGATGCGGCTGGGCAAGCGCATGCCCGACGCTGGACCAATCGCCAGAGTGGTTTGTCCGCGGTGCGCAATGATACGCATTCGGTACTGATTGTCGCTGAGGCGCTGCACGAATCGGCAGATAGCGATGTTCCGAAGCTGATCGATGCTATCGCGGTAGAAGTGGCGGCCATCTGGTCGATCGAGGGCAGGCAAGGCCTCCTCAGCCCATCCTCACCGCGATTTGATCTATCGTCCGCGATGAATTTGCAACTGCAGCAAAAACGAGATTGACAGAAGGCGCGTTCAGGCAGAGCAGGGACTATAAAATTTCCGACTGTTGAGAACCATGTCTGCAAGCGTCCGTGCCGGCAGACGAAGAAGGCTCATGGACACCCTGCAGAATCTTGACCGGCCAAGCGTGCTCGGTCACCCCGGCTATCGTTCGTTCGCTGCGTCGTGCGTCTTTTCCTCGATAGGCTTTCAGTCTGTCACGGTTGCCATGGGCTGGATGATCTATGACCAGACCCATAGCGCCTTTTTCCTTGGCCTCGTCGGCTTCTGCCAGTTCCTGCCGATGGTCATCCTGACCTTTGTCGTCGGGCATGTCGCCGACCGGTTCGACCGCCGCCGAATCGGCCTCGTCTGCCAGCTGATCGAGGCATTGACCGCGCTGGTTCTTGCTGTGGCTGTCTGGCAGCACTGGATAGGTCCCGCCGGCATTCTGGCCGCCGTTGCCGTCATGGGCGCAGCGACGGCCTTCGAGCGTCCGACCATGGCAGCGCTTTTGCCTAATATCGTGCCGTCTTCGCTGTTGCAGGTCGCCATCGCGACCTCTACCTCGATGATGCAGACGGCCTTCATCATCGGGCCGTCGCTTGGCGGTCTGCTTTACGGCGTCAGCCCCGTTGCACCATTTGCCGTTTCAGCCGTGCTTTATGTCATTGCAAGCATCAACGTCATTTCGATCCGCGTTGAACGGCTGCAGCCGTCGTCGCGCGAGCCGGTGACGCTGAATTCCGTCTTCGCCGGCGTTTCCTTCATCAAGAGCCGCCCGGTCATGCTGGGGACGATTTCGCTCGATCTCTTCGCCGTGCTGCTCGGCGGAGCGACGGCGCTGCTGCCGATGTTCGCGCGCGATATCCTGCATGCCGGGCCCTGGGGGCTCGGCCTGTTGTGCGCCGCGCCGGCAATCGGCGCGCTCGCCATGTCGATCTGGCTGGCACGCCGGCCGCTGCAGAGCGATGTCGGCAAGAAGATGCTGTTTGCGGTCCTCGTTTTCGGGATTGCCACCATCGTCTTTTCACTGTCGACCAATATCATCCTTTCGGTCGCAGCGCTCTTTGTCGTCGGCGCCTCGGATACCGTCAGCGTCGTCGTGCGCAGCTCGCTCGTGCAGCTCCTGACGCCGGATGCCATGCGCGGTCGGGTCAATGCCGTGAATTCGCTGTTCATCGGCACCTCCAATCAGCTCGGCGAATTCGAATCCGGCATGCTTGCCAGCGCTCTCGGACCTGTCCTGACCGGCGGCGTCGGAACCATCGTCGTGGTGCTGCTCTGGATGCGCCTCTTTCCGGATCTGACCAGGGTGAAGACGCTCAGAGGTTAGCGGCGTCCATCCTTGGATTGCTCTTTCGCGAGATCGCTCCGCCCGACATCCCGCAGCAAATGGTGGTTCGTCAGAGGCAGCATGTCTCGCTTTCTGCCACCTTCATCATGCGAGCGTCGTTCCAAAGCATCTTGCCGGATCAGGAACCGGGCGAACCATGTTCTCCAGCTTTCAACATGAAGAATATTCATCTATCCATGACCTCAAAATGGTTGACCAGTAGATAGATGCGCCTGGAATAGAGTGGTGTATAATGAATCCTTGCGCTTTAAAGCATGAGGGATTTTCATGGGAAAGAGGCCGTTGCCACCGCTCTCGACGCTTCAGACATTCTGCGCCATTGCCGAGACCGGCGGTTTCGGTCGTGCTGCCGAGCGGATCGGGCAGACACAGACGGCAGTCAGCCATCAGCTTGCGCAATTGGAAGGATGGATCGGCGGGCGCTTGTTCGACAGAGGCCGAAGTGGGGCGCGGCTGACACCGTTGGGCGCCCGTCTGCATCCTGCAATCTCAGGCGTGATCGCCGAGCTGGAAACGGCGTTGTACCAGGCGCGCGCGAGTATTTCGGTTCGCGGCGTCGCGGTCTCCGTCTCGCCGGAGTTCTCCAGCCAATGGCTGGCGGCGCGGCTGCCGGATTTCTGCCAGCGCTATCCGGACGTCGAGGTGAAGCTGGCTGTCGGCTACCAGCGCCCGGATTTTCAGCCTGGAGGTACCGATCTCGCTATCTGGCTCGGCCGCGCCGACGCCGGTTTCACGCATGAAGAATTGCTGACGGACGAAGAGTTCGTCGTCAGTTCGCCGGAACTCTCCAAACGACTGCCGCCGCGCTGGGCCATAAGGGTCGCTCCGCTTCTGCGTTACTCTGGCATGCGGCATACGATTCTAGATTGGCAGCGCTGGCACGAGCAGGTGATTGGCGAGAGCAGCGGCGAGGACGGCGTGCGTTTCGATATCGCACGGGCCGTGGAGGAGGCACCTTTCTTCGATTCCTTTGCCGAGATGCTGGAGGCCTGCCGGCAGGGCCGCGGCTTTGCCCTCGTACGAAGCTCGCTGGTGGCGCGCGATCTCTCCGAGAAAAAGCTGGTCAGGTGCTTTGTGGAGATGCAGCCGGCTGCTGTCAGCTATAATTTGGTCTATCCGCCGGCCGCCTTGCTGAACCCGGCTGCGGCCCTGTTTCGCAACTAGCTGCTCGCGCAAAGCCACTCATCCGTCTAAGGCGCGCATTCCGTCAATCCTGCAGCCGAATGAGGCCGGCCTCAGTGGGAGCAAAACCGAGCCCCCGATAAAAGCCGGTGAGATGCGGCTCGAAATCGACATGCAGCCATTCCGCGCCACGTTCGCCGGCCAGGGTTTTCGCCCGCGCGACGAGGGCGCTTGCGATACCTCTTCGCCGAAATTCCGGATCGACGCAGGTATCGAGAATAAAGGCATGAATGCCGCCATCCCAGGCGACATTGACGAAGCCCACCAGTCTTGCGCCCGCGAATGCGCCCACATGCGCGAGATTTCGGGAGAGAATGGGCTGGAAATCCCGCGGAGAGGAGCTGCCCCATGCGGTCGACCACAGGGCATTGAGCACCTCATTTTCGAGCTTCGGATCATTCTGGTATTCTATCATCATTGGCGTCCCTCCGCGGGATCATTCAGTGAGTTCGGTGCTGTCTCGGGCCGACGGGATGGTCTGTGGAAAATATCCGCAGCCAATGTCGGATCTGGTTGCCGTCAATCGTCCTTTAAAAGTGAACATAGAACAGAGGAGGCTGAAATGTCCTATGTCGACGGTTTCATCGTTGCCGTGCCGAAAGACAAGATCGAGGCTTACAAAGCACTCGCGCAACGGGCCGGGGAGGTTTGGCGTGAATATGGTGCGCTAAGCTATGTCGAGGCCATAGGCGACGATGTGCCCTATGGCGAACTTACCTCTTTTCCGCGTGCGGTACAGGCGACGGAAGATGAGGTCGTGGTGTTCTCATGGATCACCTATGAATCGCGAGAAAGCCGCGATGCGATATTGGCGAAGGTCATGGCCGATCCGCGATTGAAGGATGAGATGGAAAACATGCCCTTTGACGGCAAGCGCATGATCTATGGCGGCTTCAATGTCGCCATTTCATTATAGGCTCAAGGCAGTGGCCGGACTTGACATTCCGGCCACTCGCCCGACCTGATGCGGATCGCTATCGCCATGCCCGGAGGATGCCATGCCGCAAACAGTGATCACGCTTTCGACTCATGGGCAGGGGCTCTACGAATTTACCGATCAGGTGGCGGAATTCGTCCGCACCGCGGCCGCCGGCGGTGAGGGGCTTCTGACCGTCTTCGTTCGCCACACCTCCTGTTCCCTCCTGATCCAGGAAAATGCCGATCCCGATGTGAAGACCGATCTCAAGGCCTTCTTCAGCCGGCTCGTGCCGCCATCGTCGGATTCCTCGATGCGCTGGATCGTGCACACCATGGAAGGGCCGGACGATATGCCGGCGCATATCAAAGCCGCACTGATGCAGGTTTCCATTGGCATTCCGGTGATGAACGGTCGGCTGGCGTTCGGCACTTGGCAGGGCATCTACCTTTTCGAGCATCGCGACCGGCCGCATCGCCGCGAGATCGTGCTGCATTTTTCTGGCTGAACAGCGCGCCTTCTCGCGTCAATAGATTGTTAACCGTCGTGAATACAATCTGAACGGCCAATTCGTGTTCGGTTCAGCTTGGCTGACCTAACGTGGCCCCAATCCCGAGGCATTGCCGATGGCGAGGCCAATAACGGGATAGCAACGATCCGCAGCAAGCATTTGAAGGAGAAACACCATGACCAATCTTTTCGCCAAGGCAGGTATTGCAGCTCTCATTGCGCTCGGCGCCATGTCCGCAACGGTCGTCACGGCCTCCGCCAACGACTTCCATCCCGGTATTCAGCAGGCTCGCTATGACCACCCGCGCGGTCGCATGTGCTCGCCGCGTCTCGCCGTCGAGAAAGCACGCGACATGGGTCTGCGCCGCGCCCGTATCGACAATGTCACGCCGCGCCGTGTCGTTGTCGAAGGTTTCGGCCGCCGTGGTCCGGATCGGGTTGTCTTCGCCAACGCACCGGGTTGCCCGCTGATCCGCCGCTGATTGCAGCGTGCCCAAGTTTTCCACATCTATTCGATGGATTCGAAGTCGCCTCCGAAAGGGAGGCGGCTTTATTTTTTATGTTGTGCTATTATCGGCCATCTGGTTTCCCTTTAGCGTTCATTGTAGCTGAATAATGGATGAACGGCTGATTCTGGCCCCATTCAACATCATGCCGTTACCTCTCGGGCACTCGCTCAGCAAATATTGCAGGCATGAGAGAGAAGCCCTCTGCTTCATGGAGAACTTAATGAAACAAATGCTGGCAAAGTTGGGAGTCGCCGTCTGCGTCGCAGTGACTGCCTTGTCGGGCACGGCGGATTTTGCCTCTGCGCAGGGCGTCGATATTTATGTCAATCCGGGCCGTCATCGCCCGCCACCGCCGGATTATGATCGCCCGCCGCCGCGTTTTGACCGCCGTGGCTGCGATCCCCGCCAGGCCGTGGACGTTGCCCGCAGCTATGGTCTGCGCCGCGCCCGTGTTGTGGATGTGACGCCGCGTCGCGTTATCGTCGATGGTTTCGGCCGCCGCGGTCCGGATACGATGATGTTTGCCAATGTTCGCGGTTGCCCGCTCCTAGGCCGCTGACAAGCAAAGCGGGCGCACGAGGCGCCCGCTTTCTCTCTGACCTTTTCGCCTTTTTGGCGGGGGCCGCGGAACCGCCCTTTGCTCGACCCGATCGGATCTGAGCGAAGGGCGGTTTTGTTTTGATTACTGCTGGATCGCGTAGGTGATGCTGACCGATGCGTTGTATTCGTTTTCGCCGGTGGCGACAGGAACTGCCTTGTCCATCGGAGCCGCGGCGGCCATGCTGCGCATATAGGGCTGCGGCGGGGCGGCAATGCCGCCTTCATGGATCGCGATAACGCGGCCGAGCTTGACGCCGGCGGCATCCGTCAAGGTCTTTGCCTTGGCGGCGGCATCGGCGACTGCCTTCTTGCGAGCCTCTTCGATCGTGGCATCGGGCTTGTCGTTGGTGAACTGGATATCGCCGCCCTGATTGATGCCGAGCTTGATCGCCTGATCGAGCAGCCCGCCGAGCTTGGAGAGATCACGCACGCGAACGGTCAGGCCGTTCGTCACCTGATAGCCGTTCAGAACCGGCGGCTGGTTGTGGCCGTCCTTGTCGTTCGGATAGGTATATTGCGGCTGAATGGAAAAGCCGGAGGTTTGCAGATCGCGCTCGGCGATGCCGCTTTCCTTCAGTGTTGCCAGCACGGCGCCCATGGCCTTGTTGTTCTGATCGAGTGCATCCTGGGCTGCCTTGGCCTGCTGAACGACTGCGAGCGTTACGACGGCCATATCCGGTGTGATGGAAGCATGTCCCTCACCAGTGACGGTAATGACCGCCTCGCGCGGCTTGGCATCTTCAGCAAAGGCTGCAGCCGCAGGCACGAAGAAAGTGGCGCTGACAAGAGCGGCAAGAGCAAAATCTCTGGTTTTCGTCAGAAGCATGTTTCGTTCCTTGGTTGATAATCCCTCAAGATCCGCTTTTGCGGATTGATTGTGAAGGTATTACGGCAGTCCCTTGTCGGAAAACAGAAATTGGGTTAGAGCCAAGTCGTCTTCGGGGAACCATTGCTCCGGAGTCGCAAGCGCAGAGTTCTTACCTTGCGCCTGGGCCTGTAGCTCAATGGTTAGAGCCGGCGGCTCATAACCGCTTGGTTGGGGGTTCGAGTCCCTCCGGGCCCACCATTTGCTTCTAACTTGCAAACTACGATGATCTCTCCGACGTGACTATCCAAGCGACGCAAGATCGCTTCAATAATCTGGTCCGCAATATCTCCGATTAGTCCGCGTTCGCGTGAAGTCTCCTCCGCTCTCGGTGCGTGCTGCGGTTGCCAATAGAATGCCGGCTCTGGAGCCGCACCTCTTCTGAAGGCTGGGGTTCTCTTACGCTGCGTCAAAGCCTGTGTGAAACGCAACCGCCCCTTTTGGGGCTGGCCCCTTGAACACGATCCGCTGAAAATATTCGGCCGGTACGTCAGCGTAGCGAAGGGTTTCGTCGCTCGTGAAGTCGAAACGGGAGTAGTAGCGGGGATCGCCGAGAACCACGCAGCCGTTGGCGCCGCGCGCTCTCAGTTGGGCCAGTCCGTTTTCAATCAGAGCCTTTCCGATGCCTTTGTTCTGTCGGTCGGGGCGGACGGATACTGGGCCAAGGCCGAACCACTCTTCGGCTCCGGATTCGATTGTCACGGGTGAGAAGGCTACGTGGCCGATGATCTCATCGTTCTCCACGGCGACGAGGGAAAGGGTTAGCGCACCGGCCGTTCGCAGCGCATCGATGATGGCTGCCTCGGTGCCCGAACTATAGTTCTTTCCTTCGAAGGCGGCAGAGGTGATTGCATGAATGGCGTCGATATCTTTGGCTTCTTCTGCGCGAATGTGGGTCAACGATATCACCATTCAAAACTCCGCCTTGTGATACGGGCCGACAGTTTCCGCCATTTCCAGTGCTTCCACGCTTTCTTCGATAGCTCCCAGGAAGAGCTTGGCAACACTAAGTTCCCAATAGCCGTCCAGCAAGTCGTTGCGAATTGAGACAGCGCGCGCAGCGAAATTCTCTGCCGATGTCAGCAATTCGTCATCACCGCGCGCGGTCAGCAGTTATTCCTCCGAATAAGTCCGTCGACAGAACTGAGTGTCGGTGCAAAGTCGGTACTCTCGCGCAGGGCGGCTTGCGGCTCCTTGTGCGCGCCCTGCATGTTCGGCAGGGTCAAGCGATGGAGATATTGCTGCCCGACAAGATATTGATGGTAGGCGACGGGGTTGTCTTCGAAATAAGCACGCGCCATCTCATGCCGCTCGACTTCCGCCGCGGCGGCGAGCACGATCTGCCGCGAGATTTCGCGTTTATTGCGCGCAAGATCCAGCGTGCCGAAATTGAAGCGCTCCGCCCACAGGATCTCGCTGCCCGGCAGGGAGATGAGTTGTGTGACAAGCGAAAGATCGTCATCCGGCCCGCTCAATCTGGTTTCCAGGACATAGTTGATGTCATATCGCTCGAAAAGTGCGGCTTGATCCTCGGCTTTGCGGCCGATCTGGACAGCGGAGTAGGGGGCAATCACTCGCAGGCTGTGCAAAGCGCAAAATCCGAGCGTGATGTCTTCGATGAGCGAGGAGGCGATCATGGTCGCAGTCCCATCGAGGCTCTCGTTGCCCGGCGGCAGCAGCGCGAGGCGAGGTATGCGCAAGATGGGCTGCGTAGCAGTATCTTGCTCGGATATGGCGGGCGAATGCGTGGAAGTAACTGGCGTCGGAGAGCGGGAGGTTGCTGCCCACGGCGAGACGAGATCCTTACGCCGCGCGAATATACGCTTGAGCTGATCGACGCCGCCTTCGGCGTCAAACGCCTTCAGCAATATACGATGTGTGGCCTCGTCTTGCGGTTCGGCTTCGAAAAGAAGGAGGGCCGCCTCCTGGATAAGCGCGATGTTGCCGGACGCGACTGGAATCGTCATCGCAGCATCCAGCGCTTCCTTTAACATGGCGAGGTGTCGCCTTCTTTCGCTCTCTCGCCAATCAATGAAAGCTCTGGTCTGGCAGTTGGCTCTTTTCAGGAATTTTAACTGCGAGCGCTCCATCAAGATGGCGAGTTGCTCGGCTGAATTGCCGGTCGTGCTGACTTGCGCACGGACAATATCGCTCGTAAACGAGCCATTTGCGATGTGGATGTCGGTATCATCAAAGGTCAGGAGGTCGACGTTCAAGTCCGATTGCCGGCTCTTGATACGGGAAACGAGCTTGCGAAGGTTTGTCAGCGAATTCGCCAAGTCACCTTCACCCCAAAGAAATCGCGCCATGCTTGTTCTGCTGACGGATTTGCTGTCACTCGCGAGCAAATAGGCAATAATCAGAAGCGCCTTTTTCGGAAACGCTATTTGGCGTTCGTCGCTATCCAGAAGAGCGATTTCACCAAAAGTTCTGAGTAAAAATTTCATCGCGCCTTCTATATTGTTTTAGATATATAATGGCCGTCGTCCTTCGGCGTTCCGGCTGGATAAACGCCGAAACGACAGTGGAGTCGCTTATATATTTCTGATGCAAGGCATGAATATTTGCAAATTAACTATTCTCTTGCCTCTATTTTGAAAGTTATTGTTGCATAAAAGCTTGGTTTTGGGTTCCATTTCCATGGAGCGCCGTCAGATCGTTTCGCATCGGGTTTGCGAGGAAACGCTTCAGCTTGGTTGAATGGTATCTTCCTCGACGAGGCTGGACGATCGGAAAATGGATCGCTGCTGCAAAGCTCGGGGATTTGCGGATTTTCACATGCTCGCTCGCGGCAGGACCGTTGAATACAGGTTTCCATTATTTGCCGCCGAGCCGCCTGCCATCGAGATCGCGCGGCATATACTTTGGTATAATTGCGGTGCACCATCGCCTGATTGACCGCTCTCGGTGGTTGTGACACTACGGCTATGTCCTCGCAACATCATGCGACAGCCTATGAAACCAACAGATCAAGAAACCAATGGACAGTTACCCTAGTCGCTGTCCGGTTGTGGCGTCATGCTGCACTCGGACGGTCATCGCAACAACCTGGACCGCTGCCGGCATTCGCCGGGCGAGCGCCGGTCGGGCCTAGCCTGTCCGGCTCGCCCTTCGGATCTGCCGTTCGGTGGGCCGAAGAGGTGAGCTATGAACAACATCGTTCTTTTCCGCGGACGCAGGTTCGCAACCAAGTTTTCCGCCCCGACCACCTTTGCGGTTTCGGTTGGCAGCCGTCCGGCTGAACGCTCCGTATCGCCACAGCGTCCGCGCCTGATCGCCGTCTGGCACATCAATTCCTACACCGGAAAGCTTGAGTGCTTCTGGACGACGGAAGGCGAGCCCGTCGTCGACGAGGATGGTAGCCGTCGCGCGGCATAAGTGTCCTTTCTTAAACAAGCGCACCGGTCGGTGGCGTCGCGAATGCAGCGCTATACGACCGCGCCCTGGCCGATAACATCCCGTTTCAAAGGGTTATCACATGGTTTTCCTTGCTAACGATCGACGCGAGCGTAGCGCCGTTGCTGCATTGGCCGGTTCGCGTATCCTGCCGAATGGCTATGATCTCGCTGCATTCGCCTTCATTGCGGCCGCTGCCTATCTCGCGCTTCACGGCGTAGCCGAGATGCGTGCGCCGCTCGCCGGTCTGTCCACGACACCCCTGTCGCTCGACCCGGCCGATCTGCCCGAATACGCCTTGCGCACGACTTTGCGGATGATGGCTGCCATCGTTGCGTCCCTCATCTTCACCTTCGTCGTCGCGACGCTCGCCGCAAAGAGCCGCCGCGCTGAAAAGATCATCATTCCGGCGCTCGACATTCTGCAATCCGTCCCGGTGCTCGGCTTTCTGACCTTCACCGTGACCTTCTTCATGGAGCTTTTCCCCGGAAGCCAGCTCGGCGCGGAATGTGCTTCGATCTTCGCGATCTTCACCAGCCAGGCATGGAATATGGCTTTCTCCTTCTATCAGTCGCTGCGGACGGTTCCGCGCGATCTCGATGAGGTCAGCCGCGGTTTTGGTCTGTCGACGTGGCAGCGCTTCTGGCGGTTGGAGGCTCCCTTTGCCGCACCCGGTCTCGTCTGGAATACGATGATGTCAATGTCCGGCGGCTGGTTCTTCGTGGTCGCATCCGAAGCGATCACGGTGGGAAACACTACCGTGCAGCTTCCAGGTCTGGGTTCGTGGCTGGCGGTTGCCATCGACAAGCAGGATTTCGCCGCGGTGAGCTGGGCTGTACTTGCGATGGCGGTCGTCATCCTTCTTTACGACCAGCTGCTTTTCCGCCCGATCGTCGCCTGGGCAGACAAGTTCCGCTTCGAGCAGACGGCCGGGCAGCAGAAGCCGCGCTCCTGGGTCTATTCGCTGATCCGTCGCACGCGTCTCCTGAAATACGTGACCACACCTTTGGCCGCTGCATGGGGTCGGCTGATGCTCGTGCGGCTGTTGCCGGCCTCGCGAGCCGTCGCAAGAGAGCGAGGCGAGCAGCGAGCCGTCAGCTGGGCTATCGATATTGCCTGGTATGTGCTGATCGCAGTCATCGGTGCCTGGAGTATCTGGGATGCGGTTTCCTATCTCAGCCAGACGCTCTCTTGGGCCGATGTCTGGATCGCTTTTGCCGGCGGCTTCGTGACGCTTGTTCGCGTTATCGTTCTTATTGCGGTCGCCAGTGTCATCTGGGTTCCGATCGGCGTCTGGATCGGCCTGCGTCCCGCTGTTGCGGAGCGCGTCCAGCCTCTGGCCCAATTCCTGGCGGCGTTTCCGGCAAATGTGCTCTTTCCCGTTGCAGTGGTTGCGATCGTTGCGACGGGCGCTAGCCCGAACATCTGGCTGTCACCGCTGATGGTACTCGGCACCCAATGGTACATCCTGTTCAACGTGATTGCCGGCGCGAGTGCATTTCCTACCGATCTGCGGGAGGCGTCCTCGGTCTACCGGCTGCGCTCATGGACATGGTGGCGGCGCGTGATGCTGCCGGGAATATTCCCTTACTACATCACGGGTACACTGACGGCGTCCGGCGGCTCATGGAACGCGAGCATCGTTGCTGAACTGGCGAGCTGGGGCAACACGAAACTCGAAGCCTTCGGACTGGGATCATACATCGCGAAAGCGACGGAGGCGGGCGATTTTCCGCGTGTCATCCTTGGTATCGTCGTCATGTCGATCTTCGTGACGCTCTTCAACAGAACGCTCTGGCGGCCGCTCTACGTCTTCGCCGAACGCCGCATGCGCCTCGATTAATTCAGATCGGAGAATCGAATATGGAAAACGCTGTCATCTCCAGGAAGCTCGATATTGAAAAAAATGCGCCGCTGGTTCTCGCGAAGCAAGTGTGCCAGGCCTACGACAAGGGGGCATCCGGCTCGCTCGTCGTGCTCGAGAATGTCGATCTTCAGCTCTATTCCAATGAAATCGTTGGCTTGCTCGGCCGTTCCGGCTCCGGCAAGTCCACGCTTCTGCGTGCGATTGCCGGTCTGATCCGCCCGAGCAGAGGCGATATCACCTTCGAAGGCCGCCCGGTCGTGGGCCCCAACTCCGATGTTGCCGTGGTCTTCCAGAGCTTTGCGCTCTTTCCCTGGCTGACCGTGCTGCAAAACGTCGAACTGGGGTTGGAGGCGCAAGGTGTTGCCTCCTCCGAGAGGCGCAAGCGTGCGCTCGCTGCCATCGATCTCATCGGCCTCGACGGTTTCGAAAGCGCTTATCCAAAGGAGCTCTCGGGAGGCATGCGCCAGCGTGTCGGCCTTGCGCGGGCACTCGTCGTGCGGCCAAAGGTTCTGCTGATGGACGAACCCTTTTCGGCGCTGGACGTGCTGACGGCAGAAACGCTTCGCACGGATCTGCTTGATCTGTGGTGTGAGGGCCGGATGCCGATCGAGTCGGTGCTGATGGTGACCCACAATATCGAGGAAGCCGTGCTGATGTGCGACCGCATCCTGATCTTCGGATCGAATCCCGGCCGTGTGATTGCGGAGATCCATGTCGATCTGCCGCAGCCGCGCAACCGTCTCGATCCGGCCTTCCGCATGCTGGTCGAAGATATCTATGCGCGGATGACGGTGAAGACCGGCGCACCGACGCGCGAGGGCCTTTTCCCCGGTACCGGCATTGCCATGGCGCTGCCGCGCGTGTCGACCAATTTGATGTCCGGTCTGATCGAAACGGTCGCTGCCGAGCCCTATCGCGGGCAGGCCGATCTGCCGCCGCTGGCCACCCATCTGCATCTCGGCATCGATGACCTCTTTCCGGTTGCGGAAACGCTTCAACTGCTGCGTTTTGCCGATCTGGAAGGGGGTGACATCAAGCTGACGGCACCGGGATTGCGTTTCTCCGACAGCGATGTCGATGAACGCAAGAAACTCTTCGAGCAGCATCTGGCGACCTATGTGCCGCTGGCTGCGCACATTCGCCGCGTGCTCGACGAGCGGCCGACCCACCGCGCGCCTGCACGGCGCTTCCGCGATGAGCTGGAGGATTACATGTCCGAGGATTATGCCGACACCACTCTCAAGGCTGTTACGAACTGGGCCCGCTACGCGGAATATTTCGCCTATGACGAAAACGCTGATCTGTTCACGCTGGAAAACCCGAGTTGAAACCTTGGGCTGGAATGAATGCGGAAGCCTCGCCGCCCATTGAGGCGGTGACCGGCGCCATGGGATTCCAAGGTTTGATGGTCGCCAAGGCAGGGCTTAGCGCATCAGATCCTACGGATCGCCAGCTTTGGCGGCGCCGGAGAAAGCGGTTGTTGTTTTGGCGCTTCGGTTCAGGCAGTTTGCAGCTTCTGCACGCAATCTTGCGGAAGCCGTGATGCAGGGATGCAGGGAATGAGGCGGGAATTTCTGAAGTATCTTTTCGAGATGCCATTGCTTTGGCTCGGCATTACGGTCCTCGCTGCCCTCATTTTCGTCGGTGATACGATCACCGATCTGGAGATCGCCTTCGCCGTTCTTTATGTCTCGGTGATCCTGCTGGCGGTCTATTCCGGTCGAACCGGAGCTATCGCGATGGTCGGGATTACATGCGCCGCTCTGACCGTCATCAGCTATTTTTTGACGGGTCATGGCGCTTCGCAGGCTGGCCTGATCAACAGTACGCTTAGTCTGGTCGCGATCGGCGCGACCACTTATCTGGCAATCAGGATCGAAATGCTCGATGCCAGGGCGAGGCAGGCGCAATCGGAGCTCGCGCGCATGTCGCGTCTTATGATCGTCGGTGAGTTGGGCACATCGATAGCCCACGAAGTCAGCCAGCCGATCACTGCAATTGCCGCTAACGGCAATGCCGCGCTTCGATGGCTTTCGGCGACACCGGCCGATCACGACGAAGCCCGCCGTGCCATCGAGCGAATTGTCGCGGATGCGGGGCGAGCAGGCGATGTCATCGGCCGTGTCCGCGGGCTTGTGGCGCGCTCGTCGCCATCTAGCGACGCGATCGATCTGGTCGAGGCGATCAATGATGTATTGGAACTCGTCCGCAGCGAGATCCGTCGGAATCAGATTCGATTCCGCACCGAATTGGCGGGCGATCTGCCGTTGGTGGCTGGTGATCGCGTCCAGCTCCAGCAGGTGGTCCTCAATCTCGTGATGAATGCGATCGAAGCTCTGGCTGAGGTCGATGCGGAAACGCGCGAGCTGCTTGTCAGCGCTGCCGCGGGCGAACGGAAGGTGACCGTTAGCCTGCGCGATACCGGCAGCGGCATGCCGGCCGAAATGCTCGACAATATATTCGAAGCCTTTTACACGACCAAGCCGAAAGGCATGGGGATGGGGCTTGCTATCAGCCGGTCCATTATCGAAGCGCATGGCGGGACCATCTATGCTGCGCCGAATTTTCCGCACGGAGCCGTCTTCGGTTTCACCTTGCCGCTCGGCGGAAAGGTGAAGGGGTAGGGGATGCAGAGACAACAGTCGACCGTTTATGTCATCGACGACGATCCATCCGTGCGTGACGGACTGGACAGCCTATTGCGCTCCGTCGGCTACGATACGCGTGGCTTTGCGTCGCCGCGGGATTTCTTGGCGTCTCCCCGGCCCGAAGGGCCAGCCTGCATCGTGCTGGACGTCAGGATGCCGGATGCGAGCGGTCTTGATTTTCAGGATGAGCTTGCCCGGACGGGTTATGCGATCCCGATCATTTTCCTCACCGGGCACGGCGACGTGCCAATGTCCGTCAGAGCGATGAAAGCGGGGGCGGTGGAGTTTCTTCTAAAGCCGTTCCGGGAGCAAGATCTGCTTGATGCTATCAGGCAGGCGCTCGAAATCGATCGCGCCCGCCTGCGCAAGCAGGCGGCGGAGGTCGATCTTCAGGAGCGGTTTTCAACGCTCACATCACGTGAACGTGAGGTGATGGCGCTCGTTGCGCGAGGCCTCCTGAACAAGCAGATCGCCGCCGAGATCGGCCTCAGCGAAATCACCGTAAAGGTCCATCGCGGTCAGGCCATGCGCAAGATGCGGGCCGACTCCGTCGCCGATCTCATCCGGATGGCGGATAACCTCGGCCTCACAGACGGTAAAGCCAACGATACAGCGCCTGGGCTCCGCTAAACTTAGCGCATTTACCCCAGTCGCAAGGATTTCATGGCTTGCAAATGCGATGGCGCCGGGTTGTGGATTCAATCCTGCGAAACCGTGGGCGTTCCCTGGTGAAAGATCATCTGCCATCGCCCATCGATGCGCTGCCAGATCGAACTCCGTAAAGTATGCCGCTCCGGACCTCTCTCTCCAGCCTGTCGGATGCTGCGATAAGTGACGAGGACGGCATCCGGTGAGATCGGTCGAAAGGCATAGTCGCGGGAAATAATCGGCGGAGCGCCTTCTTCCGGTTTTTCTGCAGCCAGACGGGCGATTAGTTCATCTCTATCGTCGTGGACCGTTCCGGAGCTGCCGAATTCGACGAAGCCTTCCGCCAGCAGTTCCGCCACAATCGCCGGCGATTGCCGAATTTCGGGGAGATGCAGCTTCTGCTCCAGTAGGCGAATCTCTTCAAGGTCGTGTTGGGAGACGTCCATGGTCTCAGCAACCTCCATTTGGTGTTGATGCTCGGCTGCAATGGGCCTCAATGTGTTGCTGCAGGCATCTCCAGGTTTCTTTCCTGTCTGATCTTGTGGTTTTGATCATGGTCGGCTTGCCGGGATTGTTCCAATTCAATGGCAAAAAGCTCGGCGGCGTGACGGCCCGCCTGCGTTCTGTCGTCTTCGATGACGGCAGCTATCCGCCGAAACAATTCGGACTCGAAGCCGCCCGCGCTGTTCGAGACATTCGGCCGTGCAAGCCTTGCACCGCCATCCAATCTGATTGCCGAAACGTAGAACTCATCCTCGTAATCGGCTCCTGCCGATGTCAATTCAGCGCGCCCATATAATAACAATCCGGTTTCCCAACGATCGCATAGGCGGATGCTGAGCTCATCAAAAGGATATTCGCAGGAAAATTCCCGAGCATACACCGTCATTCTCCCGTCTTGGTGATCGACGATATCTCGGCAATACCGGTTCCCCTCAACGCCTCTGTCGGTGCGATGATGAAAGCATTCGGCTTTTTCGGCATGAATGACACTCTCCTTCGACGGCCCTGCGGCCTTTTCAATCGTTGCGCTTGGTACGTCCGGTTTCGCTGACTTCGAGCGAGATGCTATGCTTGCCCGGGCTCATTCCATACAGGACCAATGGCTCTTATCGAAATTGCCATTCAACACGATATATGTCAACATTATTTATGTTTATATTTGCGACTGGAACACCGAAGGTGTTTGTGGCCTATGTTTGCTTTCTATTTGCGGGCAATGTGGCCGCAGATTCTGCCGATAATGGTCAGTCGATCCAGCTCGACGGTGAAGGTCTCCAGGGCTGGATTGTCGGAAATGATCTTGACCTGGCCCGGATGGGTGAAGGGAACTCGCTGCAGGCGCTTGATCTGCGGTTCAGTATAGCCGTCGCTGATCGCGTAGACGGTATCGGTGGTCATTTGGTTCTGCGAGAGATCGACGATGACGCGATCGCCCGGCATGTAGGTGGGCTGCATGGAATCACCGACGACTTCCATGATGATCGTATGGTTCGGCGAAGCCTTTGCCTCGTTTCGCAGATAGCCGGTGGGAATAAGCCATTCCGCGACAATCTTGTGCCCGGCGACATTGCCTGAGCCGACGGGGAGGTTGATGACTTCACCGACGATGCCGCTACCGGCGCCAAGTTTGACGTCCACCTCCGGTGTTGCGCCTTCGATCTGCGGCTTCCAGTGTTCCCGGCTGTAGCTGAGCTCGTCGCCGCTCTCGGCAAATCCATCGTGATCCTGTTCGTCTGGATCGAATGACATGACGATGTTCGGTGCCGTGCGTGCGGTTTTGCGCAGGCCTTCGCCAGTCAGCAGATAGGCCGCGGTCGTACCGAATTTCTTCGCATAGCGATTGGCGACTTCGGCGCTGAATTCGTTCTGGCCGTTTTCATGCGCGCGATAGGTGGACAGGCTCACGCCCAGCGCTTCTGCCGCCTTTGTGGCTGATGGATAATTTGCGGCTTCGCGCGCCGCTCTCAGTCGTTCGCCCATGGATTTCTGCATCTTTTGACCCTTGCAAAATTTCCAACATAAATCATGTTGACATTGCGATTATTATCAACATAATTTGTGTTTATCAAGATGCCGACTGCGGAAAGCGCTTTTTGGCAGGTGAGCGGTCTGACGCGGTACGCGACAGACAATGTTTTGGAGGTGAAGTCATGGTCATAGGCAGCGGGAGCAGGAGGGCAGCTTCGCGGGCTGGATATTTCGACCGCTTCTGGGGGTGCCCAGGATGCTTCCGAATTCTGTCGATCGCGGAAATCATTGAGCTGCATTGTGAGAGTTGTGCTGTAGCCGTCGAGCCTGGGGAAATGGCTGAGGCAAAGCCTTTATCCGAAGCAGCTGACCAGGAGATGCTGCCATGATCGAGATGCTTCAGGGCCTTCTTGCTTGCATCGGCGCGGCGTTATTTTTCGCCGCTATGCTGATCGCAATAAAGTCCGTCATTTGGAAATCGCCAATACCATCCCCTGAGGATGGGGACTTCGGTGCTCCGGAGGGAGACCAAATTCATTTCCGCATTGTCGAAGCGCCCACGCTTGAGCCCAGAGACCCGGCACGGCCGACGAAGCAGCTCAGGCCGTAGGCGGGCACCGGAACGTTACAACTCAATGGGAAACTCTAGAAATAGACCCGGCCAAGCGAGCCGGGGGAGGTTGCTATGAACGAATTTCAAATCGGAACAGAAGCCGTTGCCGGCGGTCATCTCGGCTGGATTCGCAAGGTTCACCGGGCGACAAACGAGATCCTCCGCGATTGTCGAGGTGAACCGATTGTCTTTGCGACGCAGGATGCTGCGAAGGCTGCGGCGGGCGAGGCGATGGTCGCTTATCTCAATACGCCCATGCTGCGCGACGGAGCGCGGGTCGAAGCCCTTTCCAAGGCTGAGGCCTTCTTCAAACCCAAATCGGCCAAAATCGCCGGTGCGGCCGAAGGCGTCATGTGATCTCACAGGAATGGAAGAGGCATCAAATTCACCAGCGAAAGGAGTTAAACTGTCATGACCAAAGGCAGGCTAGACCTTCTTCTCGATGGGCTCGGCATCAAGCTGGTTCCCGTCCATCGGCGCCGCGCACCTGCGGAGAGTCACGCGCGCGGCACGATGCAGGAAATCCGAGGCCGCTACGGCGATGGCCATCTGGTCTTCGTTCTGCGATGCATCCGGCAGACTGGGAGCAATCGCGACGAGCTCTGGTCGGACACGATCGGCGCCGTGTCCGATGTTCTGGCGCAGCGCCAGGATTGGGCGCTGCAGCGTCCAGGTGATCTCTTGGGCGCCTTCGACGATATCGCGCTTGCCACATTGCGCACGGATGCGGTGGCGCGGCGGCCCTGGCCCGTTCGGGCGACATTGCGAACGCTGATTTATCAGGAATTGGAGAAACGACTTGATGCACCGGTCCGCCTTGCAGTTTGACGACCTGTCCCGTCGCGCGGCTGAAATCGCCGACTTGAGCCTGATCATCCGGGCGCGTTTCGTCGAGGCTGCCGATACGATGGTTCACCTCGATGTACGCGGCGTCCGGCCCGACAGGATGCGAACACTCTGGCCGGAGGTTTTGCCCGAGCCGATGGATCACGCCGATATCCGCATTCGCTATCGTCCGAGCGCTGCGGCGATCAGCCGGGCAGAGGAGGTCTTGCAGGAATGGCTGCGCGTTCATGTCGGGGACGAGGAGCGGCGTATCCTGCTTTCGCGATGGTCCATTTGCCTTGCCGCGCCTTATATTGCCGGTTCGTTTCGAGATTTCTGCGCGCGGACGGGGCGCGTCCGGCGCACCGCCGAACGGCGCATTCAGAGCGAATTCCAGACGCTTGCGAGTGTGCTTCTCGCTGCCTCGCCCATGCTGCAGGAGCCGGATTGGTCGCGCATATCGCCGATGATGCCGAATGCGCCTGGCGGGCTCGACCGGGTAAGGCCCAAGGTGCCTGAACATGAAACACATTGGCTACCAGATGATGCGCGGCCTGTCTTCGATGCGGAAAGTCCCGAACTTGCCGAACTGGCTAAACGACTGGAGCGCGGGAACCGCAGGCGTGCCAGGATGAAAGCCTAAGTCTTCGCAACGATGCGGTCCGAACCCGCAATCATTGTGATGCGCGGATATCTTCGATTGATGACTTGATTAACCCAAGCGCAAAGACGCCGGCTGAGCGAGTCTTTGTGGTGACCTCGCCGAAGTCCGGGACCGTGTATTCTGCCAGCAAGCGAAGGCGCGATGTCGGCAGATGAACTCGCCATGGATCGCCGATCAGAATCATGATTTCCCGAGCCAGACAGCGATCCAGAAATGCGATGACGTTTCCCGCAAGCGCTGCTTCATAGAAAAGATCCCCGACGCATATGACGTCGACGTCAGGCGGCTCGCTTTTCGTCAAGTCGGCGAGTAGGGAATCGATCGTCACCTCATTGAGTGCGGCATTGAGCTCGATAGCTGCGATTGCATAGGGATCGACGTCGGCGGCATATACTTTCGCTGCGCCTGCCTTTGCGGCGGCAATCCCGACAATTCCCGAGCCGGCGCCCAGATCTAATACGCGGCGACCCGCCACACTTTCGGGCCTGTCGAGAAGATAACGGGCTAGAACCAGACCTCCTCCCCAGTAATGCGCCCAGTAAGGTGAGCCGAATTGCGGATCTTGTTCCGCAAGGCGCCGCAGCCCGCTTTGTGGGCCTGCTTTGCGCAGGCGAATGTCCGGGATACCGGGAACAGGCAGGACCGGGAGATTGGCGGCGATGAACCGCCGAATCCACTCATTGTTCATTGCATTATCCGAACCGCGATATTGTTGCCGCAGCAAACTCATGTGCCCAAGCAGATGGAACGAGGTAATCCGCTTCAATGCGTCGGACTGCAGATTGCGATATCTGCAAATAATTTCAAAGTGTTGTTTGCGACCTTCGTCAAAGCCCTCATTCCTTGCACGCTTGTCGGCCTTCAAGGGTGTCGCCAACTGTGACGAAATGGGGTATCTATTTTGACATGATGAGAACAGTTGCAGCGACGCACTGACGATCGCAAGCGTTGTGTTGAACCGCTTGTTTTCTTTCAAAATTCCATCGGAAATCTGAAACATGACCAATGCCGACAAGCCGGTCGCGCCGCGCAAACCGCGTGCGCGCCGTCGCAAGGCCGTTTCCGCCGACGACACGCCGCTTGATTACATGTTGAAAGTAATGCGTGACGATGAGGCGGATCAGAAGCGGCGCGATGAAATGGCAAAGATAGCGGCCTCCTATGTTCATCAGAAACCTAGCGAGCGCTCCGGCGCCGGGACCAAAGGAGGTCGCGGCGTCACCATCGACCTAACCAATGCCACGGATGAGCAGCTTGCGATACTTGAATCCCTCTTCGGTCCGCTTGCCGGATCCGGCGACGATGATGGCGGCGATACGGGAGGAGAAGGCGAGGCGAAGAGCTGAGCGCGAGCAAGCCGCGCATGCCAGGCAGCTTGCGATGGACGCGGAGCAAATTCGTGCCAACTGCCAGTCGTTGAGCGGGTTCGTGCGTGAGGCCTGGCACGTCGTCGAGCCTTCCGTTGACTATGTTCATGGCTGGCATATCGATGCCATCTGCCAACATCTTGAAGCAGTAACTTCGGGCGAGATTACCCGGCTGCTGATCAACGTGCCGCCGGGCACGATGAAGTCGCTTCTCTGCGGCGTGTTCTGGCCGGCCTGGGAATGGGGGCCGAAAGGCAAGCCGCAGCTGCGCTATCTCGGCGCCTCCTATTCGGAACATTACGCCAAGCGCGACAACAGGCGCATGCGAGACCTTGTTGCTTCTGAATGGTATCAGACGCTGTGGGGCGATCGGGTCAAGCTGACAAGAACGGGCGAGATGGCTTTCGCCAATAGCTGCATGGGCTCGCGGCAGGGTGTGCCGTTCTCCAGGTTGACGGGCGGTCGCGGCGATCGTGTCATCATCGACGATCCGCATTCCGTCGATGGGGCGGAATCGGAGGCCGAGCGCCTGTCCACGGTCCGCACCTTTCGCGAATCCGTCCCGACGCGGCTCAACGATCCTCAGCGCTCGGCAATCGTCGTCGTGATGCAGCGGCTACATGAGGCGGATGTCTCCGGTACGATCCTCGCGCTTGGGCTCGGCTACGAGCACCTGATGCTGCCGATGGAATTCGAGCCGGAGCGCCGATGCCGGACCTCGATCGGATTTGCTGATCCGAGGACGGAAGAGGGCGAACTGCTTTTTCCGCGGCGCTTTCCTCGTGCAGTGATCGAGCGGGACAAGATTCCGCTCGGCTCCTATGCGGTGGCCGGCCAGTTTCAACAGCGGCCTGCTCCTCGCTCGGGCGGCCTATTTCAGCGCAGCGATTTCGAAATCGTCGAAGCGCTGCCTGCTGGTGCAAAGCGTTGTCGCGCCTGGGATTTCGCGGCTTCGAAAGAGCGTCCCGGTCGCAAGCCAGATTGGACCGTTGGTCTACGGATGGCTTTGATCGATGGTATTTTCTATGTCGAAACCATCGCGCGCGGGCGCTGGTCGCCCGCCGAGGTGGAGCGCAATCTCAGGAACACTGCGTCGCAGGACGGGCCGACGGTGACGATCCGCATGCCGCAGGATCCCGGTGCAGCCGGCAAGGCTGATGCGGAAACCAAGATCAAGCTGCTCGCGGGCTTTCCTGTAAAAGCCATATCACCAACCGGCGACAAGGTGACGCGCGCCAAACCCGCCTCGGCGCAGGCCGAAGCGGGAAACGTCAAGCTTTTGCGTGGGGATTGGAATGAAGCATTTCTCGACGAGATCTGTGCCTTTCCGAACGGGCAGTTCGACGACCAGGTCGATGCCTTCGCCGATGCGTTGAACGAACTCGCGCTGAGCTCATCTTTCAGCTTCAGCAACTTCTAGGCTCGCTGGGCGAGCTTCTTCATCACACGACATCAAAGGACAATCCATGGGGCAGGTATTCTCGATGGTTCGCGACGGATTGGTGAGCCTTGCATCCCGCATGGGCACCGATCGCGACAAGGCGGCATCGGTTTTCTACACGCAGCCCATCTTGACGGACGAACAGATCATCGCCGCCTATCGCGGCTCCTGGCTGCCGCGCA
Source organism: Martinezella sp. CNPSo 3732 (assembly GCF_057784515.1). Taxonomy (NCBI): domain Bacteria; kingdom Pseudomonadati; phylum Pseudomonadota; class Alphaproteobacteria; order Hyphomicrobiales; family Rhizobiaceae; genus Martinezella; species Martinezella sp. CNPSo 3732. The sequence continues at coordinate 288,884 of NZ_JBXSOO010000003.1, read as the reverse complement.
AGATCATCGACATTCCGGCTCTCGATAGCTGCCGGAAATGGCGAAACTGGCAAGCATCGAGCGATCAGATCGGATTGATCGAAGCGGAGGAACGCCGTCTCAATCTGCGCGGCAAAGTGCTGGAAGCAGCGACGAAAGCGCGTCTCTTCGGTGGCGCCGCTCTCTTTATCGGGTCCGAGGATGGCGATCCGGCACGGCCGTTGGGGATAGAGCGGATCGGAAAGGATGGCCTCAAACATTTGACGGTACTGACGCGCCGCCAATTGGCGGCCGGCGATATTGATAGTGATCCAACCTCGGAATGGTATGGCAAGCCTAAATTCTACAGGTTGACCGGTGCCAATGGCATGCAGGTGACCATCCATCCCTCTCGGCTCGTCATCTTCAAAGGTGCGATGACACCGAATGAAGAGTTTGGGGGAATGGGTAATCAGGCTTGGGGCGAAAGCGTGCTCGCCGCGACTTTCGATGCGATCAAGAATGCCGACAGCACCGCGGCCAATATCGCCAGCCTGGTCTTCGAGGCCAAGATCGACATCATCAAGGTCCCACAATTCTCGGCCAATATCGGCAATCAGGCCTATGAAGATGCGGTGCTGCGCCGCTACGCGCTCGCCAACACCATCAAGGGGGTCAACGGCACGCTGATCCTCGATGCCGAAGAGGAGTACGAGAGCAAGAGTGCGCAGCTCTCCGGCCTTACGGATATTCTGATGGCCTTCCTGCAGATCGTCGCCGGTGCGGCCGACATTCCGGTCACGCGATTGCTTGGTCAGTCTCCCGCCGGCATGAATGCGACCGGCACGGCCGACATGAAGAAAATTGGTTCGACCTGTTGCCGGCACCGATGGAGGTCAATCGGATTCTTGATGCTTTGCACGGCAAAGTCGGGCTCAACGGCGATTTCGGCAATTGGGAGCGGGACGGCAAATACGAGGATCTGGCAAAGATCATGGGCCGTGCCGAACTCTGTCATGCGAAAGGGCGTTATTCAGCAGCGGGGCTCGATGCAGCGGATTACGTCCGCTGCATTAAGCTTTCCAACGCGGCTGGCTATCACGGTCCTTTCACGCTGATCTACGACTCTTCATATTATCACGACGAATGGACCGGAATTCTCGAAGAGCGAGATTGTATCGCGAGTGTTTTCAAAGAGAATGCGGCATAAATTCCCGCCGCATTTTTGATACTAAAGCTAGAGAAATTGTGCTCAGGTTTTAGATACCAAGCTGGATGCCCAGGAATACGTCAATGAAAATCGTAGTCATGCAGTGCGCCAAGCAACTGATCTTGTGTTTGATAACCCGCATTGTAGAGGTCAATGGCAAGATTGGCTGCCGACAGACCTTCCTGACTTTGTAATCTGATGCTGCGTTCGGCACACCATGCAAAAAGTGCGCCTGCGAGGATATCGACGTCATCAGGGTAAAGCGGCGCATTGACCATCATAGACATTCGCTACACCATTCATTGTTGGAGCTTGGCATCGGGTGGGTGAAGCGAACACTGCTTGGGTTTTGGAAATTTGCAACCGAGTTCATCCCGCGACGTTAACGGCAGCCTGATATGGGACAGACTGCGTGTGCCTTAACGTGACACAGGTCTATTCTTGGGCACATTATTGCCGATTTTGCTGTCCACCGGGGTGCCACGGAAGGGGTAGTCCTCGCCGCTTCATCATGTGGTGCAACAAACAAGAGTACGCCGAGCGCAATTGCCAGCTCCACTAGAAGGATAACACGAGCCTTGGCTTGGAAGGCATCATTGATGGACTGGATGCGACGCCTTAACCGCGGCCTCAATCAGCTCCTCGGCGTATAAAAGTGCCGATGCCGTATCGTCGCCGTCAAGTTTCAAGTCCTTGCATTTGCGATGCATGGCTCTGCGAATCTGGGCCAGCAACGCCGCATCGATATCGACTTCACCTTCGTCAAATACATGCGTTAGCGCAGACTGGGCGACAATTTCCAGGACCGCAACTCGCCCTTCAATTTCACCTAGGGAGGGTATCGCATTCCTCTTTACATGCTGTTTGCAATCGCGATGGGTAGTAAGCATTTCAGTCACCTCCTTCACGAAAGAAGATAACTATCGAGAAAGGAAAAAGTTCGGCCATTTCTCAAAAAAAAGCGCACCCTCGGAGTGTCCATAGCCATATTGATCTAGAGGCACGCATCCTCGGCAGCTTGTCACTTCATAGGGCAAAGGTTGGGGTCCGATAATACATCGGCGCAGTGGGCCGAACGACGAAAATCATCATAGTAAAGCGTCCATACTGTGGTATCGGCGGCGCGATAAGGGCCGAATTTGAAGTATTGATTCTTTCCCAATCCGTGATCGGCATGTCCTATATGGCCAGTAACCGTAACGATCCATTTGTTATTGGCGAATATCTCAATATGGCCCGAGCCATCGGGGCCTGGTTTGCTGTAGATGGCAAAATCGATCCAGCCTGATGCCGGTGTCGGCAGCTTGTTGCCACGATTTATTACTTTTATGGCATCGGTGCAGCCTGTAAATTCTTGCCCATCAGATATGCCCCAGTTGTCGTCGGTGGCCACCAATGCACGCATTTGATTGGTATCGGGACGGAACCAGACCGGCGCTTGGTCATCGCTGCAGGCCTTGCCGTTACTTTCGGGCTTGTGTTTCTTGACGGGGGCAACGTAGTTGGTTTCAACGGTTGCGAAGAGTTTGCCATTATTGAGCCGCAGTGCGAGGAAGGGGCTGAAATCCCCTGTGGCGTTCGGCCCGATTTCTCGCTTCCATTGCGCGATAAGGTAGCGATGATCGCCCGAGGGTATGGGATCGGCGAATTTTACGGCGAAACCGTACCAAACCCCCTGATCGTATGGAACGCGATACTTGGTGCGCTCCCATATTTCCGCTCTCTCGCTGCAGTTTGTTTTACCCGGTGGGCAGAATGGTCTGACGCTCAATTTCAATGCGCCCGTTCCGGAATGCTTGACTTCCGATTGAAATTCGATCGTTCCGGCCCTTTGCTCGAAGTTATCGCGGTAGTAAAGATGGCCAGATGGGGCGAAATCTGTGCCGTCGAAACCATCCCGCAACACCATTTGAGACGGACTATCGGCTAAAGCCGGTGTCGCGGCACAGGTGCAGGCCAATATGGCGGGCAGTGCGTACTTTGCATTCATGTTGGACTATTCCTGTGGCGAGACATTCGTAAAGTTTATCAATGACCTGTTCGCTTCCCACAGGCAAGCGAGAGCCGCGCCACTTTCAAAGCCGGGTTGATGATCCTTTAGTCAATTCCAATCAATTTCAGGCGAATGCAGCCTGTGAATGTGATCATTGATGATACAATTTTAACCGCATGTTAGACGCTTTGCGGTTCATATCCCGCAGAATTGGGCTTTGGTTGCGGCTATCAATGCCCCGGACATGACTGTTCGTCGCTGCGACCTCATCGACGTTTGAATGTCGGTCATGACATAAACCGGCTGAAGGTCGCTGTTGGGGACCACCTTTGGCAAATGGTGAACTCGAGTTGGGCAGTCGAGAGCCGCAGCTACGACGAAAAATTGTGATCGTGACGTCGCATGCGTTTTTGCCCACGCGAGGGAGATGATTCATGTCACTGAAACGTTTCTCGCGATATCGACTTCGTTCGTGTCGATCTCTATGCGTCGGCGGAGTGGGTCCGTGTCGGGGAGTTGACCTTCTACCCAGGGGGAGGTTTCGAGGCATTCGAGCCGGATGAATATGACTTCTCGATCGGTCAGAAGTGGCAGCTTGGCTTCGAAATACCGAAGAGATAGGTGGACAAATCATTCCCTGCGCGTTTGATAGGCCGATCTATTTTTAAAGAAGGTTTTCCATGACGATCGATCAGGACCTTGCTCGTATCGGGCTGCAAGAGGAAACGCTGCGTTTCGATGCTTTTGACCTTTCGACCGTTTGGGTGCTCGGCAAGCTGTTGCGCGACCTCGCCAGCGAGCGCAACATGGGTGTTGCTATCGATATCACGCTTCATTCCATGCCGGTTTTCTACATAGCTTTGCCCGGTTCGACGCCTGACAATTCCAACTGGATCCGTCGGAAGCGCAACATGGTGCTGCGTTATTTCCGAAGCAGCTACGCCAGTGCGTTGCGGCTGCAGCAGCAGGGCAAGACGATCGAGGACAACGGGCTTTCAAGCACCGAATATGCTGCCTCTGGTGGCAGCTTTCCGATCTTCGTCAATGGTACGGGATGTGTCGGCGCCGTCACCGTTTCTGGGCTGCCGCAGCGCGAAGACCACAATCTCGTTGTCGAAGCCTTGGCTCTCACCCTCGGCCACGAGCTTCACAATCTCAGCCTCGCATAGAGCGACAAGGCGGCGCACGTCGATGGGGCGCCGCCGCCGCCTTCAGATCTTGCCACCAGCCTCGGTGATGACTTTGGTCAAGCTTCCGGTTGCCGGGAAGAGGGGGATGAGGCATGCCTGCAGGGCGTGATAGATATCGCCCTTGCCCGGGAACAGCGTGTGAGCAGGAACGAGATCTTCCGTCAGTTCCTCATGCCAGCCGCCATTGGCACGATCGATAAAGGCGTGGCCGATTACGCTCCAGATCTTGCGGTAGCTCTCTTCGTGGAAATCGCTCGGGACGTGTTCATTCAGATAGTGAGCCGCACCGGCACCCTCGCATGCAGGCCACCAAAGCTTGTTGCGCTTTGCAGGCACATCTTCCCAGTCGAGCGTATAGAAGAATCCATCCTTCTTGCTGTCCCAGCCAAGTGACATGGATTGAGAGAAGAGACCCTTGGCTGCTTCCGGCATCCAGTCATGACGCTTTTCTCCAAGCGCCCAGAGTTGCAGGATAAGACGCGCCCATTCCAACCAATGGCCCGGTGTCGTACCCGATGGACGGAACATCTCATTGCCGCGGTAATCCTTATCGAGCACCCAATCGGCGTTGAAGTGTTCGGCAACGCGCCAGCCGACGGATCCTGCCGAACGGCGAATGACGAGATCGGCGATGCTTTCTGCTTTTTCGAGATATGTCTTGTCGCCGGTCGCTTCGAATGCGGCCATCAGGGCTTCCGTCAGGTGCATATTGGAGTTCTGGCCGCGATAGGTGCCACCGTCGATCAAGGACCAATCCCGATTGAATTCCTCGGCAATCGCCCCGTGCTTTGCTTCCCAGAACTTAGTATTCAGAATTTCCGTGACATCTGCCAACATGCCATCGGCCAGTGGATGACCGATCGTCTTTGCGGATGAGGCAGCAAGCAGCACGAAAGCGTGGCCATAGCCCTGCTTGCTGGAATCGACGGGGCCGTCATTGTTCAGCGACCAAAAGTAGCCGCCATGCGCCGTGTCGCGATGATGATTCCATAGATAGTTCATGCCGTGGTCGACAATTTCGTTAGCGCCGGGACGACCGAGCAACGACCCGATCGAGAAGCAGTGCACCATGCGGGCGGTCGAATGAATGCCGCGTACGGGATTTGCCTTATCCAACGGCTTGCCGGCATCGTCCATGTCGTAGAAGCCACCTTTGGGATTGACGGCGCGGTACTGGAAGAAATCGAAAAGCGCGTCCGCTTGATCAAGCAGCCAACGCCGATGGTAGGCGCGCGTGCTCCAGTTTCCGAGCGCTGCGGGTTCAACCTGTATATTCATGCCGTCCTCCATGGATTCTTTTCCTGACGCCGTATAGCGCCGCTCGAAAGCGCTGTCATGGCGTTATGGATGAAACTGTGTCGTCTGCCCTTCGTTGTCCATGGTCGGATCGGCAATTAGCGCAGGTACGGTCATTTTCCTGAAACGGCCGAAGGATGGAAGCATCGTCCTTGCTATCGAGCGGTTAAAAGCATAGATATGTTGACATAAAGATATCTTTATGTGATCTGAGTGCGGAGTCGCAATCAGGCCAGAGGAGTTCGCTTATGTTTGACAATCTTTTTGGTTCGGGAACGGCGAAGCGCGACGGCAGCGAGGTGTTTGAGGCTTTGCGACAAGCGGCGAGCGAGCGGATCCTCGTGCTTGATGGCGCCATGGGCACGCAGATTCAAGGCCTCGGCTTTGACGAAGATCAGTTTCGCGGTCATCGCTTCATCGGCTGTGCCTGCCACCAGAAGGGCAACAACGACCTTCTCATTTTGACCCAGCCCGATGCGATTGAAGAGATCCATTATCGCTACGCCAAGGCGGGCGCCGATATTTTGGAGACCAACACTTTCTCGTCCACCAGCATTGCGCAGGCGGATTACCAGATGGAAGGTGCGGTCTACGATCTCAACAAGGAGGGGACGCAAATCGTGCGCCGAGCGGCGATCCGCGCCGAGCGTGAAGATGGCAAGCGCCGCTTTGTCGCGGGCGCCATCGGTCCGACCAATCGGACCGCCTCGATCTCTCCCGACGTCAACAATCCTGGCTATCGTGCGGTCACATTTGATGATTTGCGTCTTGCCTATGGCGAGCAGATCGATGGCCTGATCGATGGTGGCGCCGATATCATCCTGATCGAGACGATTTTCGATACGCTGAACGCCAAGGCAGCGATCTTTGCCTGCGCGGAGCGTTTCGAGGCCAAGGGTATTCATCTGCCCATCATGATATCGGGCACCATCACCGATCTTTCGGGGCGCACGCTGTCCGGTCAAACGCCGTCAGCCTTCTGGAATTCCGTGCGCCACGCCAGCCCCTTCACGATCGGCCTGAATTGTGCGCTGGGAGCCAATGCCATGCGGCCGCATCTGCAGGAGCTTTCCGCGGCCGCGGATACCTTCATTTGCGCCTATCCGAATGCCGGTCTGCCGAACGAATTCGGTCAGTATGACGAGACGCCCGAGATGATGGCGGCCCAGGTCGAGGAGTTCGCTCGCGAAGGTCTGGTCAATATCGTCGGCGGTTGCTGCGGCTCCACGCCCGACCATATTGCAGCCATCGCTCAGGCGGTTTCGAAATATCCGCCGCGCCGAATTGCCGAACATCGGCCGTTCATGTCGCTCTCGGGGCTGGAACCGTTCGAGCTCACCAAGGATATCCCTTTCGTCAATGTCGGTGAGCGTACTAATGTCACTGGCTCGGCGAAGTTCCGCAAGCTGATCACCAATGCCGATTATACCGCAGCGCTTGCCGTCGCCCGCGACCAAGTCGAGAATGGTGCGCAGGTCATCGATATCAACATGGACGAGGGCCTGATCGATTCCGAAAAGGCGATGGTGGAATTCCTGAACCTCATTGCTGCCGAGCCGGACATTGCTCGCGTTCCGGTGATGATCGATAGCTCGAAGTTCTCGATCATCGAAGCCGGTTTGAAATGCGTTCAGGGCAAGCCGATCGTCAACTCCATCTCGCTGAAGGAAGGTGAGGAGAACTTCCTCAAGCAGGCGCGGTTGATGCGGATGTACGGCGCGGCGGTCGTCGTCATGGCCTTCGATGAGACGGGGCAGGCGGATAGCTACGAGCGCAAGGTCGAGATCTGCTCGCGTGCTTATAAGCTGTTGACGGAAGTGGCGGGCCTGTCGCCGGAAGACATCATTTTCGATCCGAATATCTTCGCCGTTGCGACTGGCATCGAAGAGCACAACAATTACGGTGTCGATTTCATAGAGGCGACGAGGACGATCCGCCAGACGATGCCGCTCGTTCATATTTCCGGTGGTGTCTCGAACCTTTCCTTCTCGTTCCGCGGCAACGAACCTGTCCGCGAGGCCATGCATGCCGTGTTCCTCTACCACGCCATTCAGGCGGGCATGGACATGGGCATCGTTAACGCCGGGCAGCTCGCCGTCTACGACAATATCGACCCGGAATTGCGGGAAGCCTGCGAGGACGTCGTGCTTAACCGCCGTCCGGACAGCACGGAGCGCCTGCTTGAGATTGCCGAACGCTTCCGCGGTTCCGGCAGCAAGGAAGCCAAGACGCAGGATCTTTCCTGGCGTGAATGGTCGGTGGAGAAGCGGCTCGAACATGCGCTGGTCAACGGCATTACCGAGTATATCGAAGCCGATACCGAGGAAGCGCGCCAGGCTGCCGAGCGGCCGTTGCATGTCATCGAAGGCCCGCTGATGGCCGGCATGAATGTCGTGGGTGACCTTTTCGGCTCGGGCAAGATGTTCCTGCCGCAGGTGGTGAAGTCAGCGCGAGTGATGAAGCAGGCCGTTGCCGTGCTCTTGCCTTATATGGAAGCCGAGAAGGTTGCCAATGGCGGCAGCAGCGAACGACAGTCGGCCGGCAAAGTGCTGATGGCGACCGTCAAGGGCGACGTCCATGACATCGGCAAGAATATCGTCGGGGTCGTGCTCGCCTGCAACAATTATGAGATCATCGATCTCGGCGTCATGGTGCCGGCGACGAAGATCCTGGAAACGGCGATTGCCGAGAAGGTTGATATCATCGGTCTGTCGGGGCTGATCACGCCCTCTTTGGACGAAATGGTGCATGTCGCGTCCGAGATGGAGCGGCAGGGCTTCGATATACCATTGCTGATCGGTGGTGCTACCACGAGCCGCGTCCACACTGCGGTGAAGATCCATCCCGGCTATCACCGGGGGCAAACTGTCTACGTTACGGATGCGAGCCGCGCCGTGGGCGTCGTATCCGCTCTGCTATCGCCGGATGCGCGGCAGGGCTATATCGATACCGTTCGGGCTGAGTATTCCAAGGTCGCCGCCGCCCATGCGCGCAGCGAGGCGGAGAAGGTGCGCCTGCCGATTGCAAGGGCGCGCGAGAATGCCGAGAGGGTGGATTGGTCTGATTACGAGCCGGTCAGACCGCAATTCTTCGGGACCAAGGTGTTCGAGAGCTACGATCTTGCTGAATTGGCGAAATATATCGACTGGACTCCATTCTTCCAGACCTGGGAGCTCAAGGGTCGTTTTCCGGCAATTCTCGAAGACGAAAAGCAGGGCGAGGCGGCACGACAGCTTTACAGCGATGCGCAGGCGATGCTCGAAAAGATCATCACGGAAAACTGGTTCCGCCCGCGTGCGGTCATCGGCTTCTGGCCGGCGGGCACGGTCGGCGATGATATCAGGCTGTTCACCGACGAAAGCCGCAATGAGGAGCTCGCCACTTTCTACACGCTGCGGCAGCAACTATCGAAGCGAGACGGTCGCCCGAATGTGGCGTTGTCGGATTTTGTGGCGCCGGTTTCCAGTGGTGTCGGCGATTACGTCGGCGGCTTCGTCGTCACGGCCGGTATCGAGGAGGTGGCCATTGCCGAACGCTTCGAGCGGGCCAATGACGATTATTCGTCGATCCTCGTGAAGGCACTGGCCGACCGCTTTGCCGAAGCCTTCGCGGAGCGGATGCATGAGCGGGTGCGTCGAGAGTTCTGGGGTTATGCTGCGGATGAGAATTTCACGAGCGAGGAGCTTGTTCTCGAAGCCTATGCGGGCATCCGTCCTGCACCTGGCTATCCGGCGCAGCCTGACCATACCGAGAAGGATACGCTTTTCCGCCTGCTGGATGCCGAAGCGACAACGGGCGTAAAGCTCACAGAAAGCTATGCGATGTGGCCGGGTTCTTCCGTCTCCGGCATTTATATCGCTCACCCGTCTTCCTACTATTTCGGTGTCGCCAAGATCGAGCGCGATCAGGTCGAGGATTATGCTGCCCGCAAGGGCATGCCCGTGGGCGAGGTGGAGCGCTGGTTGGGTCCGGTTCTCAATTATGTGCCGGAGAAGCGCGAGGCTGCGATCGACGACGCAGCCTGATTGCGAGTCGTTTCAAAGACTCGCAGTGCTTCGCTTGAAATTTGATCCTGCATGCAAACGCCGCTCCAGCTTACTCGGCTGGGGCGGCGTTTTTTTGATTCCGGGATTTTTCTGTTTCGCCTAGAGTTTTCCCGCTTTTCTTCGAATCGCGAAAACGCACTATTCTTTTGTTTTAACGCAATTCCGGACGGAAAACCGCTTCGCACTTTTCCTGGAATTGCTTTAGTTGAGCTAGTTCGCGCCAATCGTCAGTTCCGCGACGAAATCATAGGCGTCGCCGCGATAGAGCGACCGGGTAAATTCGACCGCCCGACCCGAACCGAGATAAGAGATACGCTCGATTGAGAGGCCGGCCGCGCCGACCGGAACGCCGAGCAAGCCCGCATCGGCCTCTTTCATGTTGGTCGCGGATATGCGCTGCACCGCACGAACAGGGCGCACCTGGCGCTTTTCCAGTTCTGCGTACAGCGATGTGGTCACCACAGACGGATCCGGCAGGAATTCGCCGGAGACACTGGCATGCTCGATCGCCAGTGGTTGGTCGTCGGCAATGCGGAGACGGCTCAGCCGCGATACCTTGGTGTCGGCGGCAAGGCCGAGGATCATCATCTCATCCGGGGAGGGCGTGTGGATACCCTTATGCAGCCATTCGGAGCGAGCTGTCATCCCACGCCGTGCCATATCCTCGGTAAAGGATGTCAGCTGCGACAGCCGCTGCTCCACCTTTGAAACGGGTTTTGCGACGAAGGTGCCCGAGCCATGACGGCGGACGAGTATGCCTTCGGCGACGAGATCGTCGATCGCCTTGCGGACAGTGACGCGGCTAACCGCAGCAAATTCGGCAATGTCACGTTCCGGCGGCAGCGCGTCCCCGTGCTTCAGCCTTCCGACCTTCACAGCCTCCTCGAGCGTGCGGCGCAGCTTGACATAGAGCGGGCCTGTGCCGCCCACGGAAAGGCGTTCCGGCGAGAAGATTGCACTCAAATCTTCGGTCATGCCTTGTTTTCCTCTCCACCCCGCAGCAATTTTGCCGCCAGTTCTACGGCGCCGCGCAAGACATCGCCCTTGGGTTCGGCCAGAATCGTCTTGTGACGTTCGTCGAGCCAGGGACGATAAGCCTGAGCGACGCCGCCGAGAAGGCAGATCGAAGGGCATTCCGGCCAAAGCAGCGCGTCCAGGCTTTCGGTTATCGATTTGACCGCAGTTTTCACGATGTCGATGGCGACCGCGTCCTCCATTCCGGCATATTCGAAGATAATAGGTGCGTAGCGGCCAAAATCCTTGGGCTTGGAGGCGTGCGCAAATTCGACGATCCGTTCGGGATCATTGCCGTATTCGGCCATGATCGATGCCGTCAGCGCTGAGCCCGGTGTCACCCGGTCATGCGCCAGAAGCGCTCTTTCCAGCAGATCGCGGCCAAGGCGCGCGCCGCTCGCCTGATCGCCGACGACAAACCCCCAGCCGCCGATGCCCCAGCTTTTGCCGCCATGGCGGGCATTGTAGACAGAGCCGGTGCCGAAGGCGCCGATAACACCATCGGCATCGCCAAGCGCGCCTTGAAGGGCGATGGTCGCATCGGTGACCACATGCGTGCTGGCAAAGGGCAAGGCGCCTTCGACCTGTTTACCATAATTGCCGACATTGGCCCCGGCGGTTCCGATAACGGCAGGCAATTCCCGCAGCAGTTCCGGGGCGAGGTTGGCATCGATCAGGGCCTGCTTTGCCGAGGCGACGATATGAATCAGCGAGTTTTCCAGATCGGACAGGATGTTCGCCGCGCCCGCCTTGCCGGTGCCAAGCACCTGTCCCGTAGCGTCTATGACAGCCGCTCTGCAACTCGTGCCACCGCCATCGATACCAATTGCAAACTGCCCCATCATGCCTCCGGATGCCGCCTGTTCCCGCTTTCCCGTACAATACCAAAAAAATACCATTTACCAATAGGCAAAGCGGGCATTTTTGACTGTTTTTATCCCATTGAATTATCTGGATAAATTAATGAGGCTCCATCTTTTTCTGTCCGAAAGTTAAATTCGGCTGGACAATTGGTATTTTTTTGGCCTTAATTCGAGGCAAGGGAACAGTACGAATGGACATCGGCAAAGCCGGCAGAAAAACAACAGCCGGTAAGTGGGCGGAAGGGCGCGCATCTGGTCGTTGCGCCAGGCCGTTAGGGATCAGGAGGATCCCGTTTCGACGTTCGTCATAATTTTCCCGCGTGGTTCTTGCTGCGTCTCCGTCTGGTGGCGGCGACGGCAATTGATCGGGCCGATCGGGCATAAAGCCTCTGAAGCCTTTTGCATGGAGGGGTCGGCAATATTGGCGGTCCCTATGGAGCGCTGACCGGTTCCTCGGACAGGCCAGCGGATATCAGATCGAGAACAGCGCCTAGCTACGGCGCGGAAAACAGGAGAGGGAAATGAAAACCAATGTTCTGAAAGGCTTGCTTCTTGCCTCGAGCCTGCTGACTTCTGTCAGCCTGGCACATGCGGCCGATGTGACGCTGACGGTTGAAAGCTGGCGTAACGACGACCTGCAGATCTGGCAGGAAAAGATCATCCCGGCTTTCGAAGCGAAGAATCCGGGCATCAAGATCGTCTTCTCACCGACGGCGCCGACCGAATATAACGCATCGCTGAATGCCAAGCTCGATGCCGGTTCCGCCGGCGACATCATCACCTGCCGTCCGTTCGATGCTTCGCTCGACCTCTTCAACAAGAAGCATCTTGCCGATCTGACCAAGCTTAAGGGCTTGGAAAACTTTTCGGCTGTCGCCAAGGCCGCATGGTCCACCGATGATGGCAAGTCGACCTTCTGCGTGCCGATGGCTTCAGTCATCCACGGCTTCATCTACAACAAGGACGCTTTCGACAAGCTCGGCCTGAAGGTTCCGGCGACGCGTGACGAGTTCTTCGCGGTCCTCGACAAGATCAAGGCTGACGGCACCTACATCCCGATGGCCATGGGCACGAAGGACCTCTGGGAAGCCGCAACCATGGGCTATCAGAACATCGGCCCGAACTACTGGAAGGGCGAGGAAGGCCGCAAGGCTCTCATCGCCGGCAAGGAAAAGCTGACGGACGCTCCGTGGGTCGATCCCTATAAGGAACTGGCCAAGTGGAAGCCCTACCTCGGTGACGGCTTCGAAGCGCAGGGTTATGCCGACAGCCAGAACCTCTTCACGCTTGGGAAGGCTGCGATCTATCCGGCCGGCTCGTGGGAAATTGCTCTCTTCAACACCCAGGCGCAGTTCAAGATGGGCGCCTTCCCACCGCCCGTCGCCAAGGCTGGTGACACCGCCTACATCTCCGACCATCCTGATATCGGTGTCGGCCTGAATAGGAAGAGCAAGCACCAAGAAGAAGCCAAGAAGTTCCTCGACTGGGTCGCTTCCGACGAGTTTGCAACCATCTATGCCAACTCGCTGCCGGGCTTCTTCAGCCTGAACTCGCATCCGGTGAAGATGAGCGATGCGCTCGCCCAGGAATTCGTTTCCTGGCGTGACAACCACAAGTCGACCGTTCGTTCCACCTATCAGATCCTGTCGCGCGGCACGCCGAACCTGGAAAATGAGACATGGACCGAATCCGCAAACGTGATCAACGGCACGGACACTCCAGAACAGGCTGGCGAGAAGCTCCAGAAGGGCCTCGACAGCTGGTACAAGCCGGGCAAGTAAGCATTGCATGACACGGGCGAGTGGCCTTCCAGGCTCCTCGCCTTTTTCGTTATCTTGAGTAATTGGATTGGCGATCGTCTCGCCGTTACATTCGACACGCCTGATATCGCTTCCATTCGGCCGGAGAGCCGGGGGCAACGGGCGGATTTGAACCTTTGCGCTGCCGCCTCATCAAGCAGCCAAGAAAAACAGGCAGAAAGCCATGAGCGACGCCGCGACATCAGACGCCCTTGGGGTGACGCCGATCAGGCGCTCCAAGCGCTGGCACATACTCGTTTTCCTTTTCCCGGCCTTCGTTGTTTATACGGCGGTCATGATCCTGCCGCTGATCGAGACCTTGCGGCTGTCGCTTTACAATGTCGTTGATAATCAGTCCGTCTTCGTCGGCCTGAACAATTTTAAGGTTTTGTTCGGCGACGAACGCTGGTCGCATGATTTCTGGAATGCGCTGCGCAACAACCTGATCTTCTTCGCCATCCATATGTGCGTGCAGAATCCGATCGGTGTCGCTTTGGCCGCACTCCTGTCCCTGCCGAAGCTGCGTTTCGTCGCCTTCTACCGCACCGCCATCTTCCTGCCGACGCTGCTTTCCTTCGTCGTTGTCGGCTTCATCTGGAAGCTGATCCTCTCGCCGCTCTGGGGTGTTGCACCCGAGCTTCTGAATGTCATTGGTCTGAAATCGTTCTTTGCCCCGTGGCTCGGCAGGCCGAGCACGGCCCTGATTACCGTGGCCCTTATTTCGGTCTGGCAATATGTCGGCATTCCGATGATGTTGATCTATGCCGCGCTGCTCAACATCCCCGACGAGGTGATCGAGGCGGCCGAATGTGATGGCATCACCGGCTGGAGCCAGTTCTGGAAGATCAAGCTGCCGCTGGTGCTGCCGGCGATCGGCATCATCTCGATCCTCACCTTCGTCGGCAATTTCAATGCGTTCGACCTGGTTTATACCGTACAAGGCGCACTGGCGGGGCCTGACGGCTCGACGGATATTCTCGGCACGCTGCTTTACCGCGTCTTCTTCGGCTTCCAGCTGCAGCTGGGTGACCGCTCGATGGGGGCGACGATCGCGACGGTGATGTTCCTCATCATTCTGGCCGGTGTTTCCTTCTATCTTTTCATCGTGCAGCGGCGCATCCGTCGCTACCAGTTCTGAGGAGCGCGGCCCATGTCCAAGGCACGCACGTCCACTCTTCGCACCGGCTTGGTGCATCTGGCGCTCATCGCCTATACGCTGGTTGCCATTTTTCCGGTGTTCTTGACCGTCATCAATTCGTTCAAGGATCGCGCCTCGATTTTCCGCGCGCCCTTGAGCGTCCCGACGCCATCCTCCTTTAGCATGATCGGCTATGACACCGTTCTCAAGCAGGGGGACTTCCTCACCTATTTCCAGAACAGCTTCGTCGTCACGATCGTCTCGATCATCCTGACGCTGCTGTTCGGCGCCATGGCCGCATTCGCGCTGTCGGAATACCGTTTCCGCGGCAATACGGTGATGGGGCTTTATCTGGCGATCGGCATCATGATCCCGATCCGGCTCGGTACCGTCGCGATCCTGCAGGGCATGGTCGCTGCCGGCCTGGTCAACACGCTGACGGCGCTGATCCTCGTCTATACGGCGCAGGGCCTGCCGCTGGCGATCTTCATCCTGTCCGAGTTCATGCGGACGGTTTCCGACGACCTGAAGAATGCCGGCCGCATCGACGGCCTCAGCGAGTACGCCATCTTCTTCCGCCTCGTGCTGCCGCTGGTTCGCCCGGCGATGGCGACGGTCGCGGTCTTCACCATGATCCCGATCTGGAACGATCTTTGGTTCCCCCTGATCCTGGCACCGAGCGAGGCGACCAAGACGGTGACGCTCGGATCGCAGATTTTCATCGGCCAGTTCGTCACCAACTGGAATGCGGTGTTGGCGGCGCTGACGCTTGCCATCCTGCCGATCCTCATCCTCTACGTTATCTTCTCGCGCCAACTTATTCGCGGCATTACATCTGGAGCAGTCAAGTGAGCCCATCTGAAAAGCCGATCCGCGTTCTCGTTGCCGGCCTTGGCAATATGGGTCGCAGCCATGCGCTGGCCTATCACAATAATCCGGGCTTCGAGATCGTCGGCCTCGTCAACCGCTCCAAGCGGGAGCTGCCCGAGGAGTTGCGGGGATATACGATCCATCCGGATTTCGAGACCGCATTGAAGGAGCTGAAGCCGGACCTCTGCTCCATCAATACCTATTCCGACAGCCATGCCGATTTCGCCGTCATGGCCTTCGAAGCCGGTTGTCACGTTTTCGTCGAGAAGCCGCTGGCCACGACGGTCGAAGATGCCGAGCGTGTGGTTGCGGCTGCGAAGAAAGCCGGCAAGAAGCTGACGATCGGTTACATCCTGCGCCATCATCCCTCGTGGATGCGGTTGATTGCCGAAGCGCGCAAGCTCGGCGGCCCCTATGTGTTCCGCATGAACCTCAATCAGCAATCGAGCGGCCCGACCTGGGAGACGCACAAGGCGTTGATGCAAAACACTTCGCCGATCGTCGATTGTGGTGTGCATTATGTCGACGTCATGTGCCAGATCACCGATGCCAAACCCGTCGAGGTGCGCGGTATGGGCCTGCGACTGACGCAGGAAATCAAGCCGGACATGTATAATTACGGCCATCTGCAGGTGATCTTCGAAGACGGTTCCGTCGGCTGGTACGAGGCCGCCTGGGGTCCGATGATTTCGGAGACGGCTTTCTTCGTGAAGGATGTGATGTCGCCGAACGGCTCGGTTTCGATCGCCATGGATCAGAACGCCAAGTCCGACGATATCGACATGCATACGAAAACGTCGGTCATCCGGCTGCATAGCGCTGAGACGGGACCGAACGGCCAGTTCATCCGGACGGATCAGGATTTGCGTATGGACGGCGAACCGGGTCACCAGGAACTCTGCGACTTCGAGCAGGCCTTCATGCTGAAGGCCATCCGCGAGGATCTCGACCTCAATCGCCATATGGCCGATGCCGTTCAATCGCTGCGCATATGCCTTGCCGCCGATGAGAGCGTGCGCACCGGCAAGCCCGTTTATCTATAAGGACAAAAGACTGTGGGATCGCTTCAACTGAAATCCATCCGCAAGGCCTATGGTACGCATGACGTGCTGAAGGGCATCGACCTCGAGGTGAAGGATGGCGAGTTCGTCATCTTCGTCGGTCCTTCCGGCTGCGGCAAGTCGACCCTTCTGCGCAGCATCGCCGGCCTCGAAGACGTGACCTCCGGCGCCGTGCTGATCAACGGCCAGGATGTGACTGTGACACCGCCTGCCAAGCGTGGCATCTCGATGGTCTTCCAGTCCTATGCGCTCTATCCGCATCTGACCGTCAAGGACAATATGGGCCTGGGCCTCAAGCAAGCCGGCACCGCGAAGGCCGAGATCGACGGCCGTGTCGAAAAGGCCTCCGGCATGCTCTCACTAGCGCCCTATCTCGCCCGCCGGCCATCGGAGCTTTCCGGCGGCCAGCGCCAGCGCGTCGCCATCGGCCGCGCCATCGTGCGCGAACCGGAGCTTTTCCTCTTCGACGAGCCGCTGTCGAATCTCGATGCGGCGCTACGTGTGCAGACACGTCTCGAAATCGCCCGGCTGCATCGCAGCCTGAAGGCAACCATGATCTACGTTACCCACGATCAGGTGGAGGCAATGACGCTTGCCGATAAGATCGTCGTGCTCAATGCCGGTGCGATCGAGCAGATCGGCTCGCCGATGGAGCTTTATAACCGTCCGGCCAACACCTTCGTTGCGGGCTTCATCGGCTCGCCGCAGATGAATTTCATCCCGGCCGAGCGCCTCGGCCAAAGTGGCGCCAAGACCGTCGGCATACGCCCCGAGCACATCACGCTAGCACGCGATCAGGGTACATGGGCCGCCAAAGTCATCCACGTCGAGCATCTCGGTGCGGACACGATCATCTATCTGGAGTCGGAGACTACCGGTCTACTCACCGCGCGTCTCTTCGGTGAACACAAATACGAGCCGGACGAGATGGTTTATGCGACGCCGGATGCGAACCAGATGCATCGTTTCGATGTGAATGACAAGGCGATCCGGGCCTAATGGACCCGCCGAGACGAACCAAGAGGTTCCGTCTCGGCTGTATTGTCATTGCTTGAGTTGCATCGTCATTCGCCTTGCGACCGCAAAGGATCGCCCGCCGTCAGAGCAGCCCGCTCGATGACTTCGGCTATGTGCACGGACAGGGCGGGATCGGAGACGGCGCGGGCAAGCGTCAGGCCACCGCTCAGCGTTGCGAGAAGAACGATGGCTCGATCATCCGCCGTCGTTTCGCCAGGGTTCGTGCTCTCCGGCAGGCCGGCGGCGACATCGGCGATCAATTTTTTCAACTCTGCCGTATAGACGCGACGTGTTTCCTCGTCGGCACGCATCACATCGGGCGAAAGGCTCGGCAGCGTGCAGCTGTCGCCGAGATCGCAGGTCCGCTTGTAGCCGAGATAGAGGCTGGCAAGCGCCTTTAGCCAGTCTTTCGGCTGGTTTTGCCTGAGCGTCAGGATCGCTTGGCGCAACTCTTCCAATCCTTCCACGACAGCGGTGCGAAACGCTTCGCTCTTGGACTTGAAGTGTCCGTAGAAGGCGCCATTGGTAACGCCGGCCGCTTTTGTCAGCGCATCGATGCCTGCGCCGCCATAGCCTTCCTTGCGAAATACTTGTCCCGCGGCCGCGACGACACGAGTCCGGGTTTCTTCCTTGTGCTCGGCGCTGTAGCGCATTGGCGCCTCCATTGAGAGCGATCTCTCTTTATTGCTTGCATAGAGAGTGATCGATATGTATCGTTAAAGAGTGATCGGTATATATCAATTGCCGTCACAGGTCCAACAAGGAGATATCCATGCCCATTACACTTACCGTATCCGAAGGGCTGCTTTCATCCGAAGCGCAGGCGCAAGCCTTTGCCGGATTAACGGATGCAGTCCTCGATGTTGCCGGCTTGGCCGGGAATGAATTCATGACGGCCAATGTCATCGGGTCGATCAATGTGCTTCCGGCCGCACATGTGCTGGCAGGTGGAAAGCCCGTTGCCGCGGCTTTCATTGAACTCAAGCTGCCCGAAATCGCCCTTGCGACTGCCGAAGCCAAGCGCGCCTTCATTGCAAGGGCGACCGATGTTGTCGAGCAGGCGGCCGAAGGGCGGATCAAGCGCGAGCATATCTGGTCGAATATCGTCTATGCGCCCGAGGGTGCCTGGGGCATTGCGGGACAAAGCTACAGCAATGCCGATCTTGTCGCTGCGATTGCAAGCGCTGCGGCGCCTGAGGTCGAAGCTCATCGCGCCTGAAGTGAGGAAATTGGCATCAATACCGGGCGGCCGCGTTGGTCGCTCGTTCGACAACAAGGGGGCAGGAGATGCAACTCGCCAATTATCTGTTTTTTACGACACATTGCGAGGAAGCGCTTGCTTTCTATACGGCCTGCGGGCTTGGCGAAGTGACACTGTTAGTCCGTCACGATACGGATGGGGTGCCGCTTGCCAACGAGGCGATGCGGGGCAGGGTAATGCACGCTCGCTTTGAGGGGCGAGGCGTCTACTTCTTCGCCTCCGACAATTATGATGCTGAGCCGATGAGAGGTTCCGCTCATATGCTCATGGTGGATGACCGAGAGATTGCCGAGAGGATTTTTGCACGATTGGCTGAAGGCGGCAGGGTGACGACACCGCTCGCCGTTCAGCCTTGGGGCAGCTACTACGGCAAGCTGACGGATCGGTTCGATGTGCAATGGATGGGGGACTGCCTGCAATAGTAGCAGCCCATCATATTGAGGGTTATCGTAATTAGTCCAGTCGTCCGGACGAATTCATGCCACTGTCATGAAGCTGCGCTATCTTAAGTTCAGTCCACTCCAACAGCGAGAGCATCATGACGAACGCAGCAATGACTTATGCAACCTGGCACAAGGAACCGCAGGGCGACGCCGCAATGGCGGAATCGCACAGCCCCTATTGGCGGCACTTCATCGAGACGGTGCCGGAGCGGGATTTCTCCTCCAAGACTATCCTGGATTTCGGCTGCAACCGCGGCGGCTTTCTGCGGCTGCTTTACGCCATGCGACCGTTCCGACGCGGCGTCGGCATCGATATCGCTTCGGAGTCCGCGGCTGCTGCCGTCGAGGCTGTCGGCAATATGCCGCTCCAATTTCATGTGACGACCGATTTATCGCCCTTTGCCGACAGCTTCGATGTGGCCTTCAGCTATGAGGTGATCTATCTGCTGCCGCAACTGAGAGAGCATGCCGAGGGGATGTTCCGGGCCATGCGCGATGGGGGCGTCTACTACGCCGTGACCGGTTGCCACAATGAAATGCCGCTTTGGCCGAAATGGCTCGAGCTGATCGGCAACAACAGCAATGCGCCGATGCAGGATCGCTCGCCACAGGACTATATCGAAGCCTTCACGGCGGCCGGCTTCGATGTTTCCGTCAGGCGTTTCGGCTATGACGGTTTCGTGCGCGCGACGAAAGACCGCAAATACTATCCGAGCATTCTCGATGCGTTGAGCTATCCGGCCGAATACAAGCTTCTGTTCCGGCTCGAGAAGCGTATCTGATATGGAGACGATCGACCGCAAGGGCGGCAGCGCCCTCTGGCATCAGATCGGCGAGATCCTGGCGGGTGATATTGCCGCCGGGACTTTCGTGCCCGGAGAGAAATTGCCGACCGAACCCGAACTGATGCAGCGCTTCGGTGTCAGCCGCTTTACCGTGCGTCAGGCACTGGGGCATCTGGAGCAACGCGGACTGGTGCGCGCCGAGCAGGGACGGGGAACCTTCGTTCATAGGGGCGTGCTCGACTATACGCTGTCGAAGCGCACCCGTTTTCACAAGAACCTGATCGAGCAGGGTTTCGAGCCGGGTGGCGAGTTGCTCGTCCATGAGATCGTGCCGGCGACGGAATGCGTTGCCAGCTATCTGAAGCTGGCAGTTGGGGTAATGGTCATCCATCGTCGCGGCGTGATGACGGCCGACGACATTCCGGTGGAATTGGGTGATTCCTATTATCCAGCCGAACGTTTTCCCGATTTCGACAAGGCCAGATTGCGATATCCGACAATCTCGGCGGCGCTCGCCAGCTATGGCGTTACCGACTATGAGCGCTTGTCGACGGAGATCGAGGCCCGTATGCCGACAGCCGACGAGGCACGGATCCTGCGCCAGCCGAAATCCGCGCCGCTGCTGGTGACGCGCAAGGTGGATGCGGATACCGATGGAGTGCCGATCACCTATTCCGAATCGGTCTGGCCGGCCGAGCGCACCACATTCAATCTCGATCTGCGGTGAGAGTGCTAGGGAGCCCTTGAGGCTCTCCGCGAGCTTGAATTAGCGGTGGGAGAGGATATTGACGACCTTGCCGAAAGGGTCGCGGACATAGAAGCGACGGACACCCCATGGCTCGTCCGTCAGGTCGTACAATATGCCGAAGCCCATGGAGGTGGCGCGCTGATAGAGCATGTTGACATCGTCGACTTCGATGGAAAGGTCGGGGACGAGCGTTCCCGAACCGCCCTCGCTGGCGACGCTGATCTGCGGCACTGTTGCCGCTTCGGAGGCGAAGGTCAGGATCCAGCCGTGATCCATGACGATGTCGAGGCCGAGCAGGTCGTGGTAGAAAAGACGGGCCGTGGCGGGATCGGCGGCGGGCAGGTTCGGGATGATGCGTAGGACGGTCACTGACGTTTCTCCCTTGTGATGTGGAGGCGAGCTCAAGCCGCGCCTCCACGATGCTGGTTCAGACCGTGACGGCCGGCAGCAGCTTGGCGCGCTCCGCCAGGATGTGGCGGCAGGCGCTGGCGACTTCCCGGCCCTTGATGATGAAATGTTCCTTGAAGAACTGGATGTGGGCTTCCGACTCCTGGAAGTGATGCGGGGTCAGGACTGCCGACAGGATCGGCACGCCGGTGTCCAGCTGGACACGCATCATGGCGTCGAGAACCGTATTTGCAACGAACTCATGGCGATAGATGCCACCGTCGACAACGAAAGCGGTGGCAACGATTGCGGAATAACGGCCGTTGCGGGCAAGCGTCTGAGCATGCAGCGGAATTTCCAGGGCGCCGGGCACGTCGAAGATATCGATCGGCGATGCACCTTCCGTCGTCTGCCATTCGGCAACGAACGAGTCGACCGAGCGATCGACGATATCGGCATGCCAGCGAGCCCGAATGATCGCGACGCGGCTCGGCTGGGTAGAAATCGAAATGGTCATGAATTTTGCCTTTCAAGGGTTGTTGTCAATTATCCCTTGGGCGAACACGCATGAACGCGGCACTCCCCGTACGGAGGAGGTGCGACCCTGCTTGCTCTCTTCCATCCGGACTATACCGTCGGCTCCGGTATTTCACCGGATCTGCTGACCCTTCCGAAAGCTCGGAAGGCGCTCGCGGGCTCGGGGAAGATCCCCATACCGCCGGTGGGGAATTGCACCCCGCCCTGAGAACGCCTGGACTATAGATGTTTTCCTTCATGGAAATCAAAGAAAAACGCCGGGCTTTTGACCCGGCGCCTGCGAATAATTTTTCAAAGTTTCCCTGCGGCGCAGAGGTGCGCTCAATCCTGAATAACGAGCAGGTCGGAAGAGGCGAAGCGTAGCGTCACCTTCTCGCCAACGCTCGGAGGCATCATCCCGGGGCTGTTGAACATGTCGAAGGAAATCGTGTTGCCGGCGACATTCATACGGGTGCGGATGACCGAGCCCAGGAAATGTGCCGAGGAGACTTCACCCGTCAGCGCCGTGTCGCCCTTGGCCGATTCCGCCAGCGAACCTGCTTCCGGACGCAGGGCCAGCGATACGGTATCGCCCGGCTTATAGGCTGTCACCGACTGCTTCAGGGTCACACCCTGATCGCCGATCATGATGCGGTTGCTGTCGGGATCGACGACCTTGCCTTCGATGAGATTCAGCGTGCCGACGAAGGAGGCGACGAAGCGGGTTGCCGGTGTGTTGTAGATTTCGAAAGGCGTGCCGATCTGATCGGCGCGGCCGGCATTCATGACGACGATGCGATCGGAGATCGACAGGGCTTCTTCCTGATCGTGCGTCACGAAGACGGTGGTGATGCCGAGCTGCTGCTGGATGGCTCGGATTTCTTCGCGCAGCGAGATGCGGATCTTCGCGTCGAGGGCCGAAAGCGGCTCGTCGAGCAGGAGCACCTGCGGCTTGACGGCGATGGCGCGGGCGAGCGCCACGCGCTGCTGCTGGCCGCCGGACATCTGATAGGGATAGCGGCCGGCCAGATGATCGAGCTTGATGAGAGCCAGCATCTCCTTGACGCGCTTATCGATGTCGGGCTTTGCCATGCCGGCCACCTTGAGGCCGAAAGCGACATTGTCGTGCACCGTCATGTTCGGGAACAGCGCGTAGGCCTGGAACACCATGCCGATATTGCGCTGGTTCGGTTTTAACGCCCGCTGATCCTTGCCGTTGATCGACAGGGTGCCGGCGGTCGGCGTTTCGAAACCGGCGATCATGCGGAGCACGGTCGTCTTGCCGCAGCCTGAGGGTCCGAGGAAGGAGACGAATTCCCCCTTTTCGATTTTCATGTTGAAATCGTGAACGACCTGGATGTCGCCGAAGGACTTCTTGATGTGGGTGAGTTCGAGAAAAGCCATGGTGAGAAGCCTTACGCCTTAATCGGAGCGGATTTTGAGAAACGGGAAACGAGCTGCAAGAGGCCCATGCTGAGCCAGGTAACGGCAAGGGCGATGATGGCCAGCGCAGAGGGCTCGTAAGCCCTATTGGCGCCCATGAGCTGCATGTAGGGCCCGAATGCCGGACGGTTGAGCAGCGATGCCATGGTAAATTCGCCCATGACGATCGCAAGGGTGATGAAAGCTCCGGAAAGCACACCGCTCATGACGTTTGGAAAGATGCATTTGAACATGATGGTTGTCCATTTTGCACCAAGGCTTTCGGCAGCCTCCGTCAGCGTGCCGACATCAATGGTACGCATCGCCGTATCGACCGAACGATACATATAGGGCAGCGACAATACAATGTAGGAGCAGACGAGCAGAATGTTCGTCGTCGAATTATAGCCGGTCAGCGGCAGGATTGACGACGAATTATAGAGCCGCAGATAGCCGAAGACGATGACGATGGCCGGAATGACCAACGGCATCAGGGTGATGAATTCTACGACAGGGCGAAGCTGCGGTAGCCGCAGCCGCACCCAATAGGCCGTGGGTACAACGAGCAGCATGCCGAAGATAATGGTCAGAAGCGCCATCAACATCGAGAAGCCAAAGGCCGTTATGAAGCCGAAATCCGAAAAGACGGAGGCATAGGCGTCAAAGCTGTAAGCGTTGCGCCGCATGCGCAGCGAGAACTCCAGTGTACCGATGAGCGGCACCAGGAAATAGATGAGGCCGATGGCAACGGCGATCCAGGCGAAGAGTTTTTGCAGCTTCATTTCTGCCACCGTTCAGCGCGCATGCGCATCAAGATATAAATGACGTTCGAAATACCGGTGATGACGATCATGCCGAGCGCCAGCGCATAGCCTAGATTGGCATTGTGCAGCACGTCGCCGCGGATCTGCGCATAGAGCACGATCGGAACGATATTCAGCGAGCTGCCGGTAAGTGCAATTGCCGTCGCGATGGCGCCGAACGAATTTGCAAACAGTAGCAGCGTCGTGCCAAGCAGGCTCGGCCAGAGGATCGGCAGGGCGACCATCCGCCAATATTGTCCATTGGTTGCGCCGAGAATGGAAGCCGCTTCGTGCCATTCCTTCTTCATGCCGTCGAGCGCAGGTGTAATGATCAGCACCATCAGCGGTATCTGGAAGTACATGTAGGTAATGGTCAGGCCGAAGAAGCTCAGCAGGTTGAAGCCCGTGCCGTAGAGGTTGAAGCCGAAATGAGCGAGCAATATCGTGACCAAACCCTGGCGGCCGAGCGTGGCGATGAACGAGAAGGCCAGCGGCACGCCGGCGAAATTCGATGCGACCCCCGAGAAAGTCAGGAAGGCATGGCGGATCCAGGCGGGAAGTCCGCCCAAGACGAGTGCCCAAGCCAGGTAAAAGCCAATGATCGCGCCACCCAGCGCCGAAGCGACCGAGATTTTGATACTGATCCAATAGGCGCTCATGATTGTCGGCGTGAAGAGATCGCCGATATTCTTCAGCGTCAGGCTGCCGTCAGGCGTCAGAAACGCGCCTGCTATCAGATAGATCGTCGGCAAAATCAGAAACAGCAGCGCGAAGATCAGGAAGGGTGTTATTCCCAGCCAATCGACAACCACACGCTTGTTGATCATCGGAGTGGAACTGACCGTTGATGTTGTGGCGATGCTCATGATTGGCCCAATCCGCGGCGTCAGAAAAACGGAAACCTCCCCGCCGGAGCGGGGAGGTCATGTCAGGTCAAATTACTGTACGTTCGAACCGACGACAGAATCCCACTTGGTGGTGATGGCGGTCTTGCCGGCATCCTGCTCTTCGAGCGTCGGGAAGACGGCCTTTTCGTAAGCGGCGGCCGGCGGCAGCTTGTCGAGAAGTTCCTGCGGAACCTTCTTGTTCTTCGCCAGGTCGTTGAAGCGGATCGGGTGGCAATAGCCCTTCAGCCAGCCGATCTGGCCTTCATCGGAATAGAGGAACTCCATCCAGAGCTTGGCAGCGTTCGGATGCGGAGCGAAGGCCGAGATCGCCTGGACGTAAACGCCAGCGATAACGCCTGAAGCCGGAACGGTGACGTCAACCGGCGGGTTGCCGTTCAGGCTGTCGCGCCAGGAAAGACCGTTGTAGTCCCATGCGACGACGATCGGCGTTGCGCCCTGCGCCAGCGAAGCGGACTTGCCGATGACCGGAACGAAGTTGCCTGCCTTATTGAGCTTCGCGAAGTAGTCGAGACCGGCGGCGCCGACCTTGGTGGCGTCCTTTTCGCCGGCAGCGAGACCGGCGGCATAGACGGCCTGAACGGCCTGGTTCGAGGTGCGCGGGTCGCCGGCGAGCGAAACGGTGTTGGCGTATTCGGGCTTCTGCAGGTCAGCCCAGTCTTTCGGCGGGTTCTTCACGACGTCCTTGTTGGTGACGAAGGAAAGAACGCCGTAGTAGTCGCCGTACCAGTAACCTTCGGCATCCTTGGCGCTGTCCGGAATCGAATCCCAGGTGGAAACCTTGTAGGGCTGCAGCAGGCCTTCTTTCTTAGCGGTCGGGCCGAAGGAGAGACCGACGTCGATCACATCAGGAGCCTGCGGGCCGGTGTTGCCCTTGTTGGCGCGGATTGCTTCGACTTCATCGCCCGAGCCGGCATCCGGATTCAGTTCGTTGACTTCGATGCCGTATTTCGCCTTGAATGCAGCGATCAGGTCGCCATAACCGCACCAGTTGTGGGGCAGGGCGATGGTGGTCAGCGTGCCTTCCTTCTTGGCGGCAGCGATGAGATCGGCGCTCGGTTCTGCAGCGGCAATTGCCGTCGAAGCGACGAGCATCGCCGTAGAAATTGTCAGAAGACGATGAATTTTCGAGATCACTGCATTTCCTCCTTTTAGGTTTTCAGTGTCTGGCGTTGCTGTTAATGACGTTACATGAAGGTTGTGTGACGACTTCAAAGCGTTGGGTTTGCTGAAAATGCAGTCGATTTTTGCTTCTAGTCGACAAGTATGACAGTCGCTGTATTTCACATCCTCCACGAGCCGTTATTTTCTGTTTTTATTCCCCTTCAGCTTAGCTTGCGAAACAGCTTGGTTTGTTCGAAAAGACCTTCCAGTGTCTTCATGCGCTCGCTTGTCTCGTCCCATGTCGAGCTTTGCACGGCTTCGATCAGGGCTTCGACGATGAAGAGAGTGACGACCGATGAATCCCAGGCGGACGGCGCCTCGATCTGCACGCGAAACGTGTATTTCGCGTGCTTGGCGGCGGGCGTTGCCCACTGGTCGGTGAAGACGATGATTTCGGCGCCGCGCCGGCGGGCGGCGGCGGCGAGATTGACCATTTCCTGCTCGTAACGCCTAATATCGAATATGACGAGCAGATCACCCGGATTCATGTTCAGGACATATTGTGGCCAGGTGCTTGAATTGGAAGAAAGCAGCGTCGTGTTGGGCCGGATGACCTGCATATGGGTGAAGAAATACTCGGCAAGCGCCCCTGTAATGCGCCCGCCCACGAAATAAAGGCCGCGTTTTCTTTCCGACAGCAGCGCGGCAACGCCATCGAAGGTTGCCACGTCGATATCCGACAGGGTCTGTCGCAGGTTGCCCATGATGGCGTCGGCGAAACGATTGAGGATATGCGTGCCTGGCGCGTTGGATGCCCAGCGATCGTGCTTTGTCAGCGGGTTGGAGATCGTCGCCTCGACCTCTTGATGAAGATGGGCCTGGAAGTCCGGATAGCCTTTGTATCCGAGTTTCTGCACCATGCGAGCGACCGTCGGGGTCGAAACCCGCGCATTCTCGGCGACGGTGGTAATGCTGCCCAGCCCGGAAACGGGATAATTGTCGAGCAGGCTCTTGGCGAGCTGCTTTTCGGCACGCGTCAGCGTGTCAAAGCGCGCATTGATTACGTCCGAAACTGTCTTCGACGCATTGTTCACTCGATTTTGCTCCCCGGAACGGTCTGATGCCGCTTTCCTTGCAGGATATAACAACGCTGTCACATTTCGAGTCAATGTCACAAATGAAGAAATAATTTCAGTTTCCAGTTGACAGCGACGAGAACCTGAAGAATTCTTTTCTTATAAACATTCTATTAATCGGCAGTGGGGCGTCTCCAATGCTTGCGCAGCAAGGCATTTTGACGAAGGCGGACGGCGATTGTGTTACGGTCGAAAGACCGGACGGAAGCAGTGCGGTTCTGCTCGTCTGCGAGCATGCCTCTCGCGCCCTTCCGGAGAAGTTCGGCGATCTCGGGCTTTCTGCCGAGGCGCTTTCCAGCCACATCGCCTGGGATCCGGGTGCACTCGCGGTTGCAAGAGGTATTTCCGCCGGCTTGAATGCCACCTTGGTTTTTCAACGCTTCTCTCGGCTGATTTATGATTGCAACCGGCCCCCCGAAAGCGCCGGTGCCATGCCGGAAACGAGCGAGATCTATACCATCCCCGGCAATCAGCACCTGGGCGAGGCGGATAGGAAGGCACGTACGGAAGGGCTCTACATCCCGTTTCACGATCGCATTCAGGCGCTCTTGACGGAGCGGGCAACGCGCGGACAAAAAACCGTGATCGTGACAATCCACAGCTTCACACCGGTCTATAATGGCAGACCACGGGCAGTGGAGCTTGGCATTCTGCATGATGAAGATCGTTGGTTGGCCGATCGCATGCTGGATGCGGCGGCCGAGGCTCCGCTCTATCAGACCGAACGTAACCAACCCTACGGGCCGGAAGACGGCGTCACCCATACGCTGAAGCTGCATGGGATCGCCAACGGCCTGCATAACGTGATGATCGAGGTCCGCAACGACCTCATTCAAGATGACGTCGGCCAAGGGGTCATGGCCGATTATCTGACGGGGCTTCTCCAGAGCAGTCTGGAAGCCTGAGCATAAAAGAAAAAGACCCCGGGGAGCAGTTCAACTGCGATCGGGCCGCATGGCGAAACGCCAGCGGTCAATGTGACACATGGTTTTCCGCAATCCCGCGGACAACCGGGCTTTAGGGGGAATGGCATGTCTGATTATTCAGAGTTAGACAAAAAGCAGGATGTCCAGATCCTGCACTCCATGGGCTATGCCCAGGAGCTGGAACGGCGGATGAGTTCATTCTCGAATTTCGCCGTGTCCTTCTCGATCATTTGCATTCTATCCGGCGGCATCAATTCGCTCGCCCAGGCGACATCGGGTGCGGGCGGAGCCGCTATCGGCATCGGCTGGCCGGTCGGCTGCTTCATATCTCTCGTCTTCGCCGTGGCGATGGCGCAGATCAGCTCGGCCTATCCGACCGCCGGCGGTCTCTATCACTGGGGCTCGATCCTCGGCAATCGCTTCACCGGCTGGCTGACGGCCTGGTTCAACCTGCTCGGCCTCGTCACGGTCCTCGGCGCCATCAATGTCGGCACCTATTACTTCTTCGTCGGCGCCTTCGGCGGCTACTTCAACATGACCGACACCACGCTAGTGCGCATCGTGTTCCTGGTGGTCATCACAGGCCTTCAGGCACTGGTCAATCACATGGGTATCGGTTTGACAGCGAAGCTGACCGACTTTTCCGGCTATCTAATCTTCGCAACCTCGATCCTTCTGGCGGCTGTGTGCCTGATCGCTGCGCCATCCTATGATTTTGCGCGGCTTTTCACCTTCACCAATTATTCCGGCCTGGCGACGATTGCTGCCGACGGCTCGGCAACCGGCGCACCGGTCTGGCCGCAGGTTTCGACCTTCTGGGTCTTCGCGCTCGGCCTTCTGCTGCCGATCTACACGATCACCGGCTACGACGCCTCGGCCCACACCTCGGAAGAGACGGTGAAAGCCGCCCATTCCGTGCCGCGCGGCATGGTGTCTTCGGTTCTGTGGTCGGCGCTATTCGGCTATATCATGCTTTGCTCATTCGTGCTGATGCTGCCGAATATGGACGATGCCGCCAAGCAGGGCTGGAATGTGTTCTTCTGGGCAATGGACGCACGGGTCAATCCTATCGTCAAGGACATTCTCTACCTGCTGATCTTCATCAGCCAGTGGCTGTGCGGTCTTGCGACAGTCACCTCGGTTTCGCGCATGATTTTCGCCTTCTCGCGTGACGGCGGTCTACCGGGATCCAAGGCCCTGTCCCGGGTCAGCCCGAAATACCGCACGCCGGTTTCGGCGATCTGGATCGGCTCGATCCTTTCCGTCCTCTTCGTCTGGGGTTCGTCGCTGGTATCTATCGGCGATACGCCGGTTTACACCATCGTCGTCTCGTGCACCGTCATCTTCCTGTTCTTCTCCTTCGCGATCCCGATCACGCTCGGTCTTTTCGCATGGGGTACGGCGAAGTGGGACAAGATGGGTCCTTGGAACCTCGGGGAAGGGCTGTTCAAGCTGTTTGCCGTGCTGACGATCATCGCGATGATCATCATCTTCGTCCTCGGCATTCAGCCGCCAAACGATTGGGCCGGCATCATCACCGTCGGCTTCCTTGTGCTGACCGGCATCGTCTGGTTCGGTTTCGAGCGCCGCCGTTTCAAGGGGCCGCCGATCGGCGATGCGATCGCCAAGCGCAAGGCCGAGATCGCGGCAGCGGAAGCCGCCGTCGGCGAGAAGTAAGCGAAATCCAATCTTTATAAGCAATGGGGTCGCAGACCTGCGGCCCTTTTCACCGGTAGCGACACGGCGGCACGCGCGCAGATTATCCGCTAGGCGGTATCGTTCGGCAGGCCGACGTTTCAATTCATTGTTCAGGCGGACCAAATTATGAGCAGCAGCTATACGTTCGACGAGCTCAAGCGAGATGTGGCCGAAGGGCGCATCGATACGGTTCTGGCATGCCAAGTCGACATGCAGGGCCGGTTGATGGGCAAACGCTTCCAGGCGGAATTCTTCATTGAAAGCGCCTGGAAGGAAACGCATAGCTGCAACTATCTGCAGGCGACCGATATCGAGATGGAGACCGTCTCCGGCTACAAGTCGACGAGCTGGGAGAAGGGCTATGGCGACTATACGATGAAGCCGGACCTTGCCACGCTGCGTCGCATTCCCTGGCTTGAAGGCACGGCGCTGGTGCTCTGCGACGTGCTCGACCACCATACGCATGAAGAAGTCGCGCATTCTCCGCGCGCCATCCTCAAGAAGCAGGTGAAGCGGTTGGAGGCCATGGGCATGAAAGCCTATATGGCTTCGGAACTCGAATTCTTCCTGTTCGACCAAAGCTATGACAGCGCACGCGAGTCCGGCTATCGCAATCTCAATCTCGTCAGCGGCTACAACGAGGATTACCACATCTTCCAGACAACGAAGGAAGAAGATGTGATGCGGGCAATCCGCACGGGACTGCAGGGCGCGGAGATCCCCGTCGAAAACTCCAAGGGCGAGGCATCCGCCGGCCAGGAGGAAATCAACGTCCGCTACGCCGATGCTCTGACCATGGCCGACCGCCACGCAATCATCAAGAATGGCTGCAAGGAGATAGCCTGGTCGAAGGGCAAGGCCATTACGTTCCTGGCGAAGTGGAACTATAGCGCTGCGGGCAGTTCCTCCCATATTCATCAGTCGCTCTGGAGCGTAGACGGCAAGACGCCGCTATTCTTCGACAAAGAAAAAGAACACGGCATGACGCCGCTGATGAAGCACTATGTCGCGGGCCTCCTGACGCATGCCAGCGAAATCACCTATTTCCTTGCGCCCTATATCAACTCCTATAAGCGCTTCGTTGCCGGCACCTTCGCACCCACGAAGGCAATCTGGAGCACCGACAATCGCACGGCCGGCTATCGCCTGTGCGGCGCCGAGACCAAGAGCATTCGCATCGAATGCCGCGTCGGCGGCTCGGATCTCAATCCCTATCTGGCATTTGCTGCCCTGATTGCCGCCGGCCTTGATGGCATCGAAAACAAGCTCGAACTGGAGGCGCCCTTCGTCGGCGACGCCTATGGCGCGCGCGAAGTTCGCGAGATACCGCGCACCCTGCGTGCTGCGACCGAAGCCCTGACCAATTCGAAGATGCTGCGCGCCGCCTTCGGTGACGATGTCATCGATCACTATACCCGCGCTGCCGAATGGGAGCAGGAAGAGTACGATCGTCGCATCACGGATTGGGAAGTGGCGCGCGGATTCGAAAGAGCGTAAGGCTTTTGCGATCTGCCTCTTGCCCGATTTTCATTCTAGGATCGGGCAGGGCGCGCCGGAATGCTTGTTGACCTGCCGTTTCTTCCTAGAGGCGGCCAAAGGTTCTACAACATTAGGCAATCAATTGGATGACCAAGAAAACAGGAATTCGATCATGACCGTGATCACATGTGTCTCTCCGGTGAATGGAGAGGTTTATGCCGAACGTCCGGCTCTGTCGCTGGATGCCGCCACGGACGTCGTAGCCCGCGCCCGCAAGGCGCAGAAGGATTGGGCGCGTCGTCCGCTAGAGGACCGCGTCCAGCTCGTGCTCAAGGGCGTTGCCCGGCTCAATGAGATAGCTGATGTGGTCGTGCCGGAGCTTGCCTGGCAGATGGGCCGTCCGATCAAGTATGGCGGCGAGTATCGGGGCTTCAACGAGCGCTCGAACTATGTGGCCTCGATCGCTGCCGATGCGCTTGCCCCCTTGGTGGTCGAGGATAGCGCTAATTTTGCCCGCCGCATCGAGCGCGAACCGCATGGCGTCGTCTTCGTCATCGCGCCGTGGAACTATCCCTACATGACCGCGATCAACACGGTTGCGCCGGCGCTGATGGCCGGCAATACCGTCATTCTCAAGCATGCAAGCCAGACGCTACTCGTCGGCGAGCGGCTGGTGCAGGCTTTTGTCGAGGCCGGCGTTCCCGCCGATGTCTTCCAGAATGTCTTCCTCGATCATGAAACGACTTCGGCGCTGATTGCGGCCGGCAGCTTCAACTTCGTCAATTTCACCGGCTCCGTCGAAGGCGGCCGGTCGATCGAGCGCGCCGCTGCCGGCACCTTCACCAGCCTCGGACTGGAGCTTGGCGGCAAGGATCCGGGTTACGTCATGGAGGACGCCGATCTCGACGCCGCCGTCGATACACTGATGGATGGGGCGACTTATAATTCCGGCCAGTGCTGCTGCGGCATCGAGCGTATCTATGTGCATGAATCGCTCTACGACAGTTTCGTCGAGAAGTCGGTTGCCTGGGTTTCGAACTATAAGCTCGGCAATCCCCTCGATCCCGAGACGTCGCTCGGACCGATGGCGCACAAGCGCTTTGCCAAGGTCGTGCGCGAACAGATCGCCGATGCCGTCGCCAAGGGCGCCAAGGCGCTGGTCGATCCCAAGCTGTTCCCGGCCGATGATGGCGGTGCCTATCTCGCGCCGCAGATCCTCGTCGATGTCGATCATTCCATGGCCTTCATGCGCGAGGAGACCTTCGGCCCGGCCGTCGGCATCATGAAGGTGAAGAGCGACGCGGAAGCGCTGGAACTGATGAACGACAGCCCCTACGGCCTGACGGCTTCGCTGTGGACGAAGGATGTCGAGCGTGCCTCGCGCATCGGCCGCGAGATCGAAACCGGCACCGTCTTCATGAACCGCGCCGATTATCTCGATCCGGCGCTGTGCTGGACCGGCGTGAAAGAAACCGGTCGCGGCGGCTCGCTGTCGATCATCGGCTTCCACAATCTGACGCGCCCGAAATCCTATCACCTGAAGAAAGTAACAGCATGAGCACTATCTCAGCCAATTGGAGCTATCCGAACGCCTTCAAGCTCGGCCGTGGCCGCATCAAGGAGCTGGCGGACGCCTGCAAGAGCCTGGGCATGAAGAAGCCGCTTCTCATCACCGACCGGGGACTTGCCTCGATGGCGATCACGGCGACGGCGTTGGATATTCTGGAAGATGCAGGTCTCGGTCGCGCCATCTTCGCTGACGTCGACCCGAACCCGAACGAGAAGAACCTCGAAGCCGGCGTGAAAGCGTTCAAGGATGGCGGCCATGATGGCGTCGTCGCATTTGGCGGCGGCTCCGGCCTCGATCTCGGCAAATGCGTCGCCTTCATGGTCGGCCAGACGCGTCCGGTCTGGGATTTCGAAGACATCGGTGATTGGTGGACGCGCGCCAGTGTCGAAGGCATTGCGCCGATCGTCGCCGTACCGACGACGGCCGGCACCGGTTCGGAAGTCGGCCGTGCCAGCGTCATCACCAATTCCGCAACCCATGTGAAGAAGATCATCTTCCATCCGAAGTTCCTGCCGAGCGTCGTCATCGCCGATCCCGAACTGACCGTCGGCATGCCGAAGATCATCACCGCCGGCACTGGCATGGACGCGTTCGCTCATTGCCTGGAAGCCTATTCATCCCCGTTCTACCATCCGATGTCGGCCGGCATCGCGCTGGAAGGCATGCGGCTCGTCAAGGAATTCCTGCCGCGCGCCTATCGCGAGGGAACGGATCTCGAAGCCCGGGCCAATATGATGAGTGCCGCCGCCATGGGCGCCGTCGCCTTCCAGAAGGGGCTTGGCGCCATCCACGCGCTCTCGCATCCGATCGGTGCCGTCTACAACACGCATCACGGCATGACCAATGCCGTCGTCATGCCGGCCGTCCTGCGTTTCAATCGCAAGGCTATTGAGGACAAGATTGCCCGCGCCGCGGCCTATCTCGGCATTTCGGGCGGGTTCGACGGCTTCTACGACTATGTGCTGCAACTGCGCTCGGAACTCGGCGTGCCGGAAAATCTGACTGCCATGGGCATCGCGCCCGATCGGATCGACGAGCTCTCCGCCATGGCGATCGAAGATCCGAGTGCCGGCGGCAATCCGGTGCCGCTGACGCTGGAAAACACCAAGGCTCTCTTCCGGGATTGCTTCTGATACTGCGCTCCGCTCCCCGATATGCGGGATGAAATTGGCAGCATATCAGGCCAAACAAAAAAGCCGCCGAGTGTCACCCGGCGGCTTTTTCATTGAAGCTCTGTCTGGTAATCAATCCACGAATTCGACGACGACGCCGGGCTTGACCATCTTGGCGAGTTCGGTCGCATCCCAGTTGGTTAGGCGAACGCAGCCATGGCTCTGCGTCTTGCCGATCCGCGAAGGATCCGGCGTACCGTGGATGCCATAGGTTGGCTTCGACAGGGCCATCCAGACCGTACCGACCGGACCGTTCGGGCCAGGCGGGATGTTGAGAACCTTGTCATTTCCGGCCTGCTGGAAGTTGATCTTCGGATTGTAGGTATAGCCCGGATTGAAGGCGACGCGCTCGACCGTGACCGTGCCTGACGGCGAGGGCGTGTCGGCGGAGCCGATGCTGGCCGGGTAGGCGGCGATCAGCGTGCCGTTGGCATCATAGGCGAAAACCTGCTTGCGGCCCTTGTCCGCCAGGATCTTGGCAACCGTGCCGGTCTTGCTGGGGCCGGTATTGACGACCTTGATGATGCTGCCCGGCACGGTGAAATCGACGCCGGGATTGAGCGCCTTCAGATAGCCTTCATCCATGTGAAAGCGTTCCGCGAGCATTTCCGTGGTCGAAGTATAGCCAAGCGACGGCATCTGTGCCTTTGCCGCATAATCCTCAGGGATCGAGGCGACGTAGGGACCAGCGGCGTCAGCAGCGGTGATCGTATAGTTGACGATCGGCATGCCGCCGGACATACGCAGCTGCTCGAGGATCGCGTCGGTATTGTTCGGGTCGAGCGTCTGGCCGGTCATCTGCTGATAGGCATAGATCGCCTTGGTGACGTTGGCACCCATTCTGCCGTCGATCGCACCCGGCGAAATGCCCTGCCGCGCGAGGAAGACCTCCAGCGCGGTGATCTCCATCTTCGATTTGCCCTTAAGTGTGATGACGGGTTCGGCCGGTGACGGCTTGTTGACGATGTCGGGCGCGCTCTGCTGTGGATCGATCGACGCGTAGTCGTTGCCGTTCAAGTTCGTCTGGCCCTGGTTCTTGCCAGGCAGCGGCTGATTGTCGAGCGGCTGGCGCTGGATATCGCTGTCGCGCGGAATTCCGCCGGTGACCACGCCGCGATCCTGCTGGTCGTAACCATTGTTGGGTGCGCCGTCGTAATTTCCGTAGCTGTCGGAGCGATACTGACGATAGTCCTGGTAGTCGCCGTTGTTGGAAAGCTGCGTGTCGCCGTACCGGCCGACATTATTGCCATAGGTATCGCGGGCTGGGGCGCGGGGATAGTAGGTGCTGGCCCTCATCTCCGTGGCGACGACATTGCCGTAGGCATCAATCAGAACCCGGCGACCGCGTCCGTCGCGTGCCATGGAATATCCGCCGCCGTAAGGATACTGATCGAGGATGCGGCCGTCGGGAGTGACGAGAACCGTGTTGCCGTTGCCGCTGCGATAGTATTGTGCCTGCGCGTCCGTGAGCGCGAGCATGGACACGGTGGCAGTCATTGCCAGGGCAAAACTCAATTTTACGAACCGGTTCACGTCTGTCGGATCCTCGGGATGGTCGTTTGGCTGACACACACATGGCAATTTTGACGCCAGTATGGAGATTTAGATTATCATGCTGAATAAAATATAAAAATTTATGTGATCAAGGCTTCGAGTTAAGATTTGGTAAGCCAAATAGCTGCTTATTTCAGCCGCGCGCCACCTTGGGACAATGTGCGCGCGCAGAGCTGATCAGGGAGGACTTTAGGGATGATGGATTTTTCTGCGGCCAAGGGGCCGAAATTGACGTTGGACGAGGGCTCTGTTCTGGATATCGGCGCCTGCATCGTCGAGGGCAATAATCTTGCGCCCGGAAGCGCAGTTCCTGACGATGGCGATCCGCGTATCAGCCATTCTGTGCAAGGATTTCTCTTCACCTGCGGGCCGGATCATATCCGCCATCCCGAGCCGATGTCCGGCGCCTATGAAGGCAAGCGCTATCCGCTACATGGTTCCTTCGCGTCCCATCCAGCCAAAATTCTCTGGACCAAATTCGAGAATGGCAACGCGGAATGCCGCGCCGATATCGATGTCATCACCGCCGAACGCCGCACGGCGAGGCTCGAACGACTTTGGCAGATCGATGGCGCGACGGGCGAGGTCTCGCTTGCGGACCGTATCGTCAATACCAGCACGGAGGCGATGTCGGTCTTCCTGATGTACCATATGAATATCGGCGGCAAATGGTTCGATAATGGCACGCGCCTTGCCGGACAGATGCTGGACAATGGCGGCTTTCCCTGGACCTTCGGCGAGAAGGAGGGCGATATCTTCTGTGTGCCGGCGCAGGACAAGGGCGAGGATTGGGCGGAGATCAGTCTCGGCCCGATCGCGGCCATTAGCGGCAAGACATTAAGGGTGCGTTTCGGAACGGACACGCTGCCATTCCTGCAGGTCTGGCGCAATCAGCGCGCGCCGGCGCATGTGCTCGGTATCGAGCCTGTTTCGCATCGCTGGGTCTCGCGGGCCGAGCTGGAAGAGACAGGTGAATTCAATATTCTCCAGCCCGGTGAAGCCCGCAATTTCATGCTCAATTTTGCATTCGTTTGAGAGTGCGCCGCGGTTGACGCTCGCTCTGTCGCGGCGTAGATCAAGGCCACGGTTTTAGAGAGGACACGAACCATGGATATCCGCCCGATCGACGATGAATACTCGGTATCCGGTCAGATCAGCGTAGAGGATCTCGACCACATCAAGGCCCTGGGTTTCAAGTCCATCGTCTGCCATCGCCCCGATGGCGAGAGCCCGGATCAGACACCGTTCGGCGTCATCGAGGCCCGCGCCAAGGAACTTGGCTTGGAGATTTCCCATGTGCCCGTCGGCCCGATGGGGGTGACGGAAGAGGCCGTGCAGGGCATGGTCGATGCGCTGGACGAGTTTCCTCGGCCGATGCTCGGCTATTGCCGCTCGGGCGCACGCTCGACGGCGATCTATCAGAAGACGCATCACATTCGCGGCTGAACGGGTCCTTCCCCGGCCTTTTGAGCGCAAGGCAGACCATGGGTCATGCCTTGTTTACCTGTCGAAGAACAACATCAGGAGAACACCATGAGCATCAAGCGTATCGACGTTGGCGCCCGCATGAGCGGCGCTGTCATCCACGGTAACACCGTCTATCTCGCCGGCCAGGTTGGCGAAGGCGAAAGCGTTACCGAACAGTGCAAGTCGGCACTCGCTGAAGTTGATCGCCTGCTCGCTGCGGCCGGCTCCAACAAATCGAAGATTCTGCAGACGCTCATCTACCTCTCTGACATTTCCTACTTCGCCGAAATGAACGCCGCCTGGGAAGCTTGGGTCGATCCGGCCCATACGCCGGCCCGTGCGACCAGCGAAGCCAAGCTCGCAGCGCCGAAGTACAAGGTCGAATTCATCGTGACCGCCGCGCTTGACTAAGTCGATCTGGCAGATTCATGAAAAGGCTGGTGGGCTCGCGCTCACCGGCCTTTTGTTTGGGCGATTTCTGTCAGTGTGCGCGAGGGCGTGATCGCTTCCGGGTCGAGCGCGATCTCGATGATGGCCGGTTTGCCGCTAGCGCGCGCCCGTTCGAAGGCCGGGCCAAATTCTTCCGTTGCCTTCACCGTCTCGCCATGGCCGCCATAGGCGCGTGCCAAGGCCGCGAAATCCGGATTGTCGAGTGCCGTGGCGCTGACGCGGCCGGGATATTCCCGCTCCTGATGCATGCGGATGGTGCCGTACATGCCGTTGTTGATGACCAGGGCGATCAGCGGCAGGTCATACTGGACGGCAGTCGCGAATTCCTGCCCATGCATCATGAAACAGCCGTCGCCGGCAAAGCAGATGACTTCACGCTCGGGAAAGAGCTGTTTCGCGGCAACCGCTGCCGGCAGGCCATATCCCATCGAGCCCGATGTCGGAGCCGCTTGCGTGTTGAAACGGCGGAAGCGATGGAAGCGGTGAAGCCAGGTGGCATAATTGCCGGCGCCGTTGGTGAAGATCGCATCATCGGCCGTATTGGCTTCGATCCAATCCATGATGCGGCCCATATGGACGGCGCCGGGGCTCTTTTCCGGTGTCTTTGACCAGGCGAGATAGGCGGCGTGTATAGGTTCGGTTCGGTCGGCCCAAGGCATTTCGTGCAGCGGCTCCAAATCCGCGAGAGCCGCAACGAAATCCGCCGGGCTGGCACAGATGGCCAGATCCGGTCGATAGACGCGTCCGAGCTCTGAAGGGTCGGGATGGACATGGACGAGCTGCTGGCGCGGGTAGGGAATATCGATCAGCGTATAGCCGGAGGATGGCATTTCGGAAAGACGTCCGCCGAGAAGGATCAGCAGATCCGCCTCCTTGATTTCCTTTGCCAGCGCCGGGTTGATACCGATGCCGACATCGCCGGCATAATTGGGATGCAAATGGTCGAACAGCATCTGCCGGCGGAAGGAGCAGCCGACCGGCAGTTTGAAACGCTCTGCGAATTGCCTGATGCCGGCAACCGCTTCTTCGTTCCAGCGCGTGCCGCCGAGAATGACCATCGGCCGCTGCGCAGCCGCAAGACGCTGGTTAAGCTCTGCAAGCTGGCCGCGGCCCGGATGGGCAGCAACTGGGACGTAGGGCAGTGCTTGCGGCGCTTCGACTTCATCGCGCAGCATGTCTTCGGGGAGGGTCAGCACCACGGGACCGGGGCGACCAGATGTTGCCATAGCGAAGGCGCGGGTGACGAATTCCGGAATGCGGGCGGCATCGTCGATTTCGCCGACCCATTTGGCGAATTCGGTAAAGGCTCTCCGAAACTCCACTTCCTGAAAGGCTTCGCGTTCGCGGGCATCGCGCTGGACCTGACCGATGAACAGGATCATCGGGATCGAATCCTGCCGGGCTATGTGAAGGCCGGCAGAAGCGTTTGTGGCGCCGGGGCCGCGGGTGACCATGCAAATGCCGGGTTCGCCGGTCAATCGACCCCAGGCATCCGCCATCATCGCCGCACCACCCTCCTGGCGGCAGACGAGCATTTTGATATCGCTGTCGTGCAGGGCATCGAGCACGGCGAGAAAACTCTCGCCCGGCACGCAGGAAATGCGCTGCACGCCATTTGCCTTCAAAGCTTCGACGATGAGTTGGCCGCCCGTTCGTTTCATGTCCTCGCCTTTCCCTCCAGTTCCGCCAATTCGGCGAGAACCTCCTCCTGATGCTCCCCAAGGCGCGGGCTCGGCCGCGTATAGGTCAATGGTGTCTCCGACAGCATGATCGGCGTGCGTACGCTCGGGATTATCGTGCCGGCACCGTCTTCAAGATCGATCCTCAAGCCGCGCGCCTTAATCTGCGGGTCGGCGAACATATCCTCGATCGTATTGATGGCGCCGGCCGGGACGGCATTGGCTTCGCATGCGTGAAGCAGCTCCGCCTTATTCCACTTCAGCGTCTCCGCCGAGACGAAGGCCCGTACCTCGTTGCGGTGAGCGACGCGAGCCTTGTTGGTCGCATAGCGCTCATCGTCCGCATTGGTTTCCATGCCGAGAATGGTGCAGAGCCGCCGGAACTGCCCGTCGTTGCCGACCGCAAGAATGAGATAGCCGTCGGCGGTGGGTACGACTTCATAGGGCGAGATATTGGGATGGGCATTGCCGAGCCGCACGGGCGGCTTGCCCGAGATCAGATAATTCATGTTCTGATTGGCAAGCACGGCCGATTGCACGTCGAGCAGCGCCATGTCGATGAGCTGTCCTTCGCCTGATTTCAAGGCGTGGATCAGGGCGGCCTCGATCGCCGAGACGGCATAGATGCCGGTGAAGATATCGGCGATCGCGACGCCCGCCTTAACAGGCTGACCATCCGGTTCGCCCGTGATCGACATGAAACCGGACATGCCCTGGACGATATAGTCATAGCCGGCGAGACTGGCGTAGGGGCCGGTCTGCCCGAAGCCGGTGATCGAGCAATAGACGATGCGAGGATTGATATTCTTCAGGCTTTCATAGTCCAGCCCGTATTTGACCAGGCCGTCGAGCTTGAAGTTCTCGATGACCACATCGGCTGTCTTCACGAGGCGGCGCACCAGCTCTTGACCTTCTTCGGTCTTGAGATCGGCGGTGATGGAGCGCTTGCCGCGATTGGCGGAGTGATAATAGGCAGCAGAGAGATTTTCTCCATCCTTGCCTTCGACGAAGGGAGGCCCCCATTGGCGGGTGTCGTCGCCGCCGTCGGGATTTTCCACCTTGATGACATCGGCGCCGAGATCGGCCAGCATCTGCCCGGCCCAGGGGCCGGCCAGCACGCGGGCGAGTTCGATGACGCGAATACCGGACAGCGGAGGTTTCTTGGTCTTTTGTTCTGTCATGTCTGTCCGCTCTCCCGCTTAGGGCGTGAATGCTGTTTTAGATGTATCGGATACGGGCTTGGAAGCAAAGCGCCGCTCGCGCCAGAGGATGTAGAGCCCGGAGCCCATGATGATGAGGATGCCGAGCCATTTGATCGCATCCGGGAAATTGTCGAAGACGAGCCAGCCGAAGATCGTGGCGGAAACGATCTCGAAATATTGCAGCGGCGCGAGCGTCGAGGCCGGCACAGCACGGTAGGCATATACCGTGAGGATGCCCGCCGCTGCCGCCGTGGCGCCAACGCCGAGCAGATAGAGCATGGCCGTCAGATCCGGCATGACCGGATCGAGAATTGCAGACCCCGTCGCCCGGCCGATGGCGAGCAGGATCAGGCTGAAGCCAATGCCCCACACGGCGGTCTGGAACTGCATTGACGAGGCATCCTCGCTATGAGAGACGACGCGCGTAATCATCACATAGACGGCGATGCAAAGCGCAGTAACGACGGGAAGCAAGGCGATGAAGCCGACTTCTTGAAAGCTCGGCTGGATAATCAGCATCGCGCCGAAAAAGCCGACGGCGCAGGCCGTATAGCGCCGCCAGCCGATGGTTTCCTTCAGGAAGATGCTGCTCAAGATGGTGAGCATCATCGGCTCGACGAAGAAGATGGCGATGGCATCGGCCACTTCCATCACCTGCAGCGTGGTCACGAACGACACCATGGAGAGCGTGAGTACGGCGGCACGGATGGCATGGACGCCGCTACGCCGCCATGTCCACACGCCCCATTTCCAGCGCACCGCCATCATAGGCAGCGCAAAAAGAGCCTGGAAGATGAAACGGGCGGCGGTCACTTCACCCGGCGGAATGGTGGCTGCGGCGAGCTTGGAGAAGATGTCGATGATCGGCGAGAGGATGACGGAGAGAAACATCATCACCAAACCGAAGGTCAGCTCCGATTGCGGCAATCGCGCCGAGGAGCCGCTGGAGGTATTCATTGTGGAATTCCCATGAGAATCAGTTGTTTGCCGTTATCCTCTTGCACCAGTCGGCGAAGTTGGAAATGGCTTCTTCGGCATCGATTTCGTTGAGCGTCTCGTGCCGCATGTCGGGATAGATCTCGATGGTAATACGAGAGAAACCGGTCCTTTTCAAATTGTTTGCCAACCAGGAAATCGCTTTCGCGTTGTTCGTCGCCGGATCCTTGCCGCCGCCGACGAGATGGATCGGCATGTCGCGTCGGAGACGATCGAGATAAGTTCTTTGCAGCGCCCGGAAGGTCAACTCGAATAGGTCGAGCCAGAGCGAGACGGAGGCATCGAAGCCGCAAAGCGGATCGGCGATATATTTGTCCACCTGTTCCGGAATGCGCGAGAGCCAGTCGAAATCGGTGCGGCGGTTGGCGATCGATTGGCCCCAGGTGCCGAAGGTCAGTTTCGGCAGTAGCCCGCTCGGGACGTCCGATCCCTTGAACATGCGCTCCGTTTTGAGGGTGAGCTGCGCGGCACGGCCCGCGAAGCCCGGGTTGAAATTGGAATTCCAGACCGTGACGGCATCGAACTTGTCCGGATGCGTGACCACGGTGTTCAGGCTGATCAATCCGCCCATGGAATGCCCGAACAGGATGATCGGCAGACCCGGATAGGTCGTTGCGGCAAGCTCGCGCATGGCGAGCACGTCGGCGATCACCTGCTCGACACCATTTCTCCGGGCAAAGCGGCCGATGGGGGCATCAGGGGCCGTCGTCTCACCATGGCCGCGATGATCGTGGGCATAGACATGAAAGCCTCGGCCCGCCATCGCCCTCGCGAAGGCCTCGTATCGGCGGGAATGCTCGGCGAGACCGTGCGATATCAGCAGGATGCCGCGAGCATCGCTTACCGCCGGCAAATGATGATAAGCAAGGGTTGCGCCTG
The DNA here is from genome assembly GCF_057784515.1 of Martinezella sp. CNPSo 3732. Lineage (NCBI taxonomy): Bacteria > Pseudomonadati > Pseudomonadota > Alphaproteobacteria > Hyphomicrobiales > Rhizobiaceae > Martinezella > Martinezella sp. CNPSo 3732. Next base: position 246,847 of record NZ_JBXSOO010000003.1, on the reverse strand, counting down.
TAGGACTTTTCAGGCGCTTCGTCTCGGCGAACATTATACGTTCCTCCCCAGTTGGACGAAAGGTTATCATCCGCCCGATTGCAATGGATAGGTGGTAAAGCTCACAGAAATAAATCTTTCCGAGCGCTGCGATTCAGGATTGCGCCCGCTCGATCAAACTGCTTATTTGTTCCTATAATGTTCTAGTTGGAGGTACGAATGAAGCAGTGGCTTCGGGTGTTTATGGTTGTGCTCGTTTCGGTCGGGGCGGCGTCCAGCGCCGTTGCGCAGGAACATAGCCGCGGGCGGACGCGCTTTATCCTGGCGGCGAGCTGGGAGCCGGCATTTTGTCAGACGAACCAGAAGAAGGCGGAATGCCGCAATCAGTCGTCGGACAATCATGATGCCACGAATTTTTCTCTGCATGGCCTCTGGCCGATGCGGCAGGAATATTGCGATGTTTCCGAGGATCTGAAGCAGGCGGATCGTGGCCGCGACTGGAAGGACCTGCCTGCCGTGCAGCTGTCCCAGGACGTCAAGGCGAAGCTGGAGAAGGCAATGCCAGGCACTCAATCCGGCCTGGAGCGGCATGAATGGATCAAGCACGGCACCTGCACGAAGCTTAGCGCCGACCAATATTTCTCCATTGCTGCCGGCCTGATCGCCGAACTCAATACGTCCGCCGTGCGCGATCTCTTCGCGCAGAATATCGGCAAGGAGCTGGATGCCGAAAGCATCAAGGCAGCCTTTGACCAGAGCTTCGGCGAGGGCGCCAATGCCCGCATCAAGATGAGCTGCCGGCGCGTCGGAGATGTCCGAATGATTTCGGAGCTGACCATCGGTCTCTCGGAAGATGCGATCGATCCCCAGCAGGGCAGTGAGCCGCGGCTCGCCAAACTGATCCAGGGGGCCGGCAGCACCTCCTTCGGCTGTGATCGGGGTGTCGTGGACGCGGCCGGTTTCTGAGAAAATACGGCCTTTCTGACGCGGATAATGCCCTCGGACAAGGTTTCGCCGTTGCCCGAGGGCGGGGTTTCGCCTACATAGCGGCACAAATCGCAACGCTATTCGTCCGTGGAGCAACCCAAGCTATGGCACGTCAGTTCATTTATCATATGGCCGGTCTGAATAAGTCCTATGGCGCCAAGAAGATTCTCGAGAATATCCATCTATCATTCTACCCGGATGCCAAGATCGGTATTCTCGGCCCGAACGGTGCAGGTAAATCGACCGTGCTGCGCATCATGGCCGGCCTCGACAAGGAATATACCGGCGAAGCCTGGCTGGCCGAAGGCGCCACCATCGGCTACCTGGCGCAGGAGCCTCAGCTCGATCCCAACAAGACGGTTTTCGAAAACGTCATGGAAGGCGTTGCCAAGAAAACCGAAATCCTCAATCGCTACAACGAATTGATGATGAACTATTCCGACGAGACGGCGGAAGAGGGCGCCAAGCTCCAGGACATCATCGACAGCCAAAATCTCTGGGATCTGGAAAGCCAGGTCGAGATGGCGATGGAAGCCTTGTGCTGCCCGCCGCGCGATGCCGAAGTCACCAGCCTTTCAGGCGGTGAGCGCCGCCGTATCGCACTGTGCCGCCTGCTTCTCTCGCAGCCGGACCTGCTGCTGCTCGACGAACCGACCAACCATCTCGATGCTGAGACCATTGCCTGGCTGGAAAAACATCTGCGCGACTATCCGGGCGCCGTGATGATGATCACCCATGACCGCTACTTCCTCGACAACGTTACCGGCTGGATCCTGGAACTCGACCGCGGCCGTGGCATTCCCTATGAAGGCAACTATTCCGCCTATCTGCGGGCCAAGGCCAAGCGCATGCAGCAGGAAGCCCGCGAAGAAGCCGGCCGCCAGAAGGCGATCAGCCGCGAACAGGAATGGATCGCCTCCAGCCCCAAAGCCCGTCAGGCCAAGTCCAAGGCGCGTATCAACGCTTACGAACAGCTGGTCGATGCTGCCGAAAATCAGCGTCCTGGTGATGCGCAGATCATCATTCCGGTCAGCGAGCGTCTCGGCCAGGTGGTGATCGAGATGGAGGGCATCACCAAGGGTTTCGAAGGCCGCACGCTGATCAACGATCTGTCGATCAAGCTGCCGCCCGGCGGCATCGTTGGCATCATCGGCCCGAACGGGGCCGGCAAGACGACGCTGTTCAAGATGATCACCGGGCAGGAAAAGCCGGATTCCGGCACGGTCCGCATCGGCGAGACGGTGCATCTCAGCTATGTCGACCAGAGCCGCGACGCGCTTGACGGCAATAAGACGGTATGGGAGGAAATCTCGGGCGGCGCCGAAGTCATCAAGCTCGGCAAGTTCGACATGAATTCGCGCGCCTATTGCGGCGCCTTTAACTTCAAGGGCGGCGACCAGCAGCAGAAGGTCGGCAATCTCTCTGGCGGTCAGCGCAACCGCGTTCACCTGGCCAAGATGCTGAAGGCTGGCGGCAACGTGCTTCTGCTCGACGAACCGACCAACGACCTCGATACGGAAACGCTGGGGGCGCTGGAAAGCGCGCTCGAAAACTTCGCCGGTTGCGCCATCATCATCAGCCATGATCGCATGTTCCTCGACCGTCTGGCCACGCACATCCTGGCCTTTGAAGGCGAAGGCCATGTCGAATGGTTCGAAGGCAATTTCGAGGATTACGAGCAGGACAAGATCCGCCGCCTCGGCCCCGATGCCCTCAATCCGGGCAGCCAGGCTCATAAGCGCCTGACGCGCTAAGCTCTCGGTTGGCTCTTTGAAAACCCCGGCTTGTCCGGGGTTTTCGTTTATGTAGCAACTGCCGGCGATGTTTCGTTTTCGCCGAAAACTAACAGATTTCCGACGTCGAACTCCCATGGCTGGCCGATTGGCTCTTGCCATGAAAGGCCAAATCACATAAAGATATCTTTATATCTTGATTGGGTGTGAAATGACGGATCTGGTTAAACTCGGCTTGGATGACGTGGTAGACGTGCTGAAGGCGGTCGGCGAGCCGACCCGGCTGCGTCTTCTGGCGCTACTGGCGGCAGGCGATCTCACCGTGACCGATCTTACCGAAATTCTCGGTCAGTCGCAGCCTCGCATTTCCCGGCACCTCAAGCTGCTCGGCGAAGCCGGCCTGATCGATCGATACCAGGAGGGCGCCTGGGCTTATTTCCGCCTGAAGCAGGAAGGCAAGGCGGTGACGCTGGCCCGCAGCCTACTGCGCCATACCGCCGAAAAGGATACGGTGCTGCTGCGTGACGGAGAACGTCTCTCCTCCGTGAAGCGCGTTCGCGCCGAGCGCGCTCAGGCCTACTTCAGCCGGAATGCCGCGGAGTGGGATGAGCTGCGACGTCTCCATGTCGCGGATGAGGATGTCGACAAGGCGCTGATCGATCTTATCGGTCCGCAGCCGATCGACTCCTTCCTCGATCTCGGTACGGGCACGGGCCGGATGCTGCAGCTTCTGGCTGGGCACTATCGCCGCGCCGTCGGCATCGATGCCAGCCGTGACATGCTGGCCGTTGCCCGGGCCAATCTCGACCGGGCCAATATCACCGCTGCCTCGGTGCGGCATGGCGATATCTTCAACCTGCCGCTGGAGCAGCAGGATTTCGATCTCATTACCATCCACCAGGTGCTGCATTTCCTTGATCAGCCGGAGGTTGCCATCAATGAAGCCGCACGAATGCTGCGGCCCGGCGGCCGCCTTGTCATCATCGACCTCGCGCCGCACGGGCTGGAATATCTGCGTGACGAACATGCGCATCTGCGCCTCGGCTTCTCGCATCAGATCATTTCGGATTGGCTGAAACTGGCGGGGCTGGATGTGGAGCGCGTGCAGGATCTTCATTCGGGGAGGGAAGGCGGGCAGGCGCTGACCGTCACCATCTGGCTGGCGCGCGACCCACGATTGCTGATTGCGTCCGACCAGGGCCATCAGTCATCCCCCATTCTTGCCGGGAGAGTTTGACATGTCTTCGAGATCAGAAAGCCATAGCGACGGTATCCGCATCTCCTTCGAATTCTTTCCGCCGAAGTCGGAGGAGGCCGAGCAGCAGCTGTGGAACACCGTCGAGGAGCTCAGTGATTGGGACGCTGAGTTCGTTTCAGTGACCTATGGGGCAGGCGGTTCGACCAAGGCGCCGACGCTTTCTGCCGTGCGCAAAATGATCCATGAGACGCCGTTCACGACCGCGTCGCACCTGACCTGCGTCGGGGCAACGCGTGAGGACACGCATCGGGTGATCGATGAGTTCCTTGCTGCCGGCGTTCGCCGTTTCGTCGCGCTCCGCGGCGATCCGCCGGGTGGCGTCGGCTCGGCCTATCAGCCGCATCCGGGCGGTTATGCCAATGCCGCGGAACTGGTGCAGGCTTTGCGCGAGCGCGGCGATTTCGATATTTCCGTTTCCGCCTATCCCGAAAAGCATCCCGAAAGCCGCGATACGGCAGCCGATATCGACATGCTGAAGCGCAAGGCGGAGAATGGTGCCGACCGGGCGCTGACCCAGTTCTTCTTCGATAATGATGCCTTCGAGCGTTATCATGATCGCGTTCGCGCCGCCGGCATCAAGATTCCCGTGGTGCCGGGCATTATGCCGATCCAGAACCTGACGCAACTGAAGCGCTTCGCCGGCGCCTGTGGCACGAATATTCCGAGCTGGCTCGACGAGCGTTTCGATGGTTTGGATGAGGATGTGGAGGAGCGCGCCAAGGTCGCCGCCGATGTTGCCGCCGAGCAGATCCAGGACCTGATGCGCCGCGGCATTCACGAATTTCATCTCTATACGATGAACCGTTCGGCACTGGTTTCCGCCGTGCTTGAACGGCTGGGCCTCGAGCGTAAGGTGAATGCACGGGCCGGCGCCGCCGCCTAAAGCGTGTCGCACACGCTAATGAAAAAGCGCATGTCCGGCGGGGGCATGCGCCTTTCTAATGAAACAGAGGTTTTGTTAGCTTTTCGGAGTTTGGTCGCTTGCGAATTTCGCCGAAGCCGTCAGATGAAGAGCATCGTCACGACGAAAGCGAAGGCCGCACCGACCACTAGGACGTTGATGGATCGCGTTAATCCCATGTCTTCCTCCTCAGTCAGCGCTAAATTTTATGTCGAAAATGTGTTGTTTGGAAAGAACATTCGATGCTGCGACGCGGTATCGAGTTCGCAACATGATTCACAAATTCGCAGCAGTGCTTTGATATTGCTTTATAAATGTCGATTTCTAACTCGATGACGGGCTGTGAATAAATATTAATATGTTGTGACTGGGGACCATCCGAATGGAGCAGGAGATCATGTTTCCCGCGTTCTGGCCCCGTGTTTCATCCACATGAAAAGCCGTCCATCGAGAACGAGCAGACCTGCGGCGATGAGCAGCATGCCGGCGATTTCGGTAGGCCCCATCCGCTCGCCGAGAAAGAGGAAGCCGAGCAATAGCGCGCTCGGCGGCACCAGCAGAGTGACGAGGGAGGTGTTGGTGGCGCCGGCGAGCTCGATGATGCGAAAATAGAGGATGTAGGCAAAAGCGGTCGACAGCAGCGCCAGGCCGAGAATGGCGGCAATTGCCGTCACCGGCGGGGCGACAAGCGTCCAAGGTTGGTCGATCACCAGCGCGACCGGCAGCATGAGGAGTGAGGAGCCTGTCAACTGGCCCGCTGCCACAACCGGCGGCGCGATGCCCTTGAAGCGTTTGGCATAAATTGCCGCGAATCCGTAGGAGATTGCCGCCAAGATCGGCAATGAGAGCGCCCAGAAGGGTACCGAGCCGCTGCTGGTAATGCTCGGTCCGAGCAACACGATCGTTCCGAGGAGGCCGGTGAGGCAGCCGACTAGCTTGGCTGATGTCAAGCGTTCGTCGGTGGTGAGCTGATTGCCGATCAACACGGTCCACATCGGCGTCGTCGCGTTCAAGATGGATGCGAGCCCGGCACCCATCTGCGTCTGGCCGCAGAAGATCAGCGTGTGCGGTATCGCATTGTTGATTAAGCCCAGCAGCAGAAATTGCGGCCAATGACGGCGCAGGGACTGATAGATATTGAGACGACCAGCCAGATAGAGATGCAATGCCACGGCCGCCAGCGACAGACGCAGAAAGACGAGCGTAAAGGGCGGCACATGATGAACGGCGATACGGGCGAAGAAGAACGAGCCGCCCCAGATCAATCCGAGCAACAGCAGCAGGCCCCAGGTCGAGGCGCTCATTCGATGTTCGCCAGTCATGGCATCTCTCCTCTTTCGATGCATCTAAACCGGAAGAGTGCAGGCTCTCCACCCGTTTCTTGCTGTTTTGCCCATGGGCCCAAGGAGAGCAGATGCAAAAAAGGCGGCATGGAGCCGCCTTTCGATCGACATATAGGAGAGAAATCAGAGCGCGTTGAGCAGTGCCGTCGTTGCCCAGCCGTCGGCCGGCATACCCAGGCGGAACTGTTCCTTCTGGATGGCGACACGCGTGCCGGAGCCGAGGATGCCATCAATCTTGCCGACATCGTAGCCGCGGGCCACGAGCTTGGTCTGAAGCGCCTTCATGTCGACATCGTTCAGGCCTGGCTCGGGATTGCCCTTGTTATAGGGCGGAGCGCCGGCAAATCGGGTGGCGAAATAGGCGGCCGAGGTCGTGTAGATGAACGACTGGTTCCAGCCGAGATAGGTATTGTAGTTCGGATAGGTCAGAAAGGCAGGTCCTTTTCGACCCTGCGGCAGGATGAGAGCAGCGGGCAGGGAGCCGAAGCTCGTGTTGCCGTCGCGTGGCGTGACGCCGAGTTTGAACCAATCGCCCGCAGTCAGCGGGCCGCCGATGCCGGATTTTTCCCAGGGAAGATTGTCCGGAACCGTCACCTCCTGCAGCCAGGGCTGGCCGCGCTGGAAGCCGAGATGCTGGAGGAAACGTGCGGTCGTCAGAATGACGTCAGGTGCGCTGGTCTTCAGGTTGACATGGCCATCGCCGTCACCATCGGTGCCATAAGCGATGATGTCGGGCGGCAGCATCTGCGTCTGGCCGATTTCGCCGGCCCATGCGCCGGTCGTCGTTGCCGGGTCGACATCGCCGCGCTGGACGAGTTCGATCAGTGCGATCAGGCGCGGGCGGAAGAAGTCCGGCCGGCGGCAATCGTGCGAGAGGGTGACCAGCGCGTTGCGGGTGTTGAAATTGCCCTGGACGGCGCCGAAATCGGTTTCCATCGCCCAGAAGGCGGTGATGACACCCGGAGGTACGCCATAGTCCTGTTCGGCCTTGGCGAAGACATCGGCATATTGCTTCATTTTCTGGCGGCCGATGTCGAGACGGCCCTGGCTGACGGTGCGTTGGGAGAATTCGAGGAAGGTCTGTCGGAAGACGCCCTGACTGCGGTCCATGGCGAGAACCTTCTGGTCAATCTGGGCGCCGGCGAGTGTCTTGTCGGCAGAGGCTGCATCCGCACCATCGGCAATCGCTTCAGCCTTTACGCCGGCAAGGAATGCAGTGAGATCGCCACCGCAGGCTACTTTCGGAGTGGCGTCGCTGCTTGCGGGCGGCACTGCGGCCGGGGATGCGCTTTGAGCCAATGCCGTACCAGTCATGGCTGAGGCGAGGAGCAACGCAAGAGCGCCGCGTCGAATGGTGTGACGATCCATGAGCGATCCTTCCAAGTGATAGAATAGGGTCGCTTTCACAGAAGATTGTGACATAAGCAAGAGTGAAATGGGCTCAGTATTAAGAATTTCCCTGCTTCTCTACTGCAGCCACCCAGTTTTGCCAGTTCTGCTCGGAACCGCCGAAAACATTGATGTCCGTCGGGCCTTTGATCCCCGGAATGACACCCGTAGACGTATATTGCCAGAAGGCCCAGTTGCGACCGGCGTAAGTCTCTTTCGGGTGCTTGGCAACGGATCGGACCCAGAAATGATAATCCTGGAAATAGCCGACTAGATTTTCACGATGGAAGTCGACCGAAGTATAGATGATCGGGCGCTTGCCGTAATAGGCCTGCAGGCGATCCATAAAGCGTTTGATCTCGCTGCGTACCGTTTCGGGAGCCGGTCTGGTCTTGCAGGTCGGGGAGCCCGGGTTCCATTCGACGTCGACGACGGGCGGAAGCGCCATGGCATCCTTCGGCACGTTGCGGATGAACCAATCGGCCTGCTCGTCGGCCGTCGAGCAGAAATAGAAGAAATGATAGGGCGCATGCAGAAGCCCGGCAGCGCTCGCTTCATTCCAATACTCGGTGAAGCGCGGATCGATCCGGTCCTTGCCCTCCGTCGCCTTGATGAAGACGAAGGCGACACCTGAACCCTTGACGGCTTTCCAATCGATATCGCCCTGCCACTTGGAAATATCGATGCCATGGATGGGATGGCGCTGCGGATGATCGCGACCGAAGTCCTGGGGCTTTGTATCGGCGAATCTGGTCTTGGGAAGGGCCGCCGTCGATAAGGCATCATAGCCCGTTGTGCAACCAGTCAACGCAAGAGCGAGCGGCAGTAGGCATGCCAGAAGCCGGCGCATAGATATCCTGTTATGGCCCGAGTGATCTTGCTGCCCCAAGATTTGGCTTCCGTAATATGGTCCCCGAGAATCCGAAAGAGCGGCAGACCATACCGTTGCCAGATGGTCTTGCCACTTTATTCACCATATCAACGTAAAAAATGCGTTATCTTCAAGCAAATTCTTATGCTTGGCGCCTTCCGAAGCCGGATTTTGCGCTGGAATCCATCGGCACTCAGGCGCCGTGCCGTGCCGCCACGGCCCGCCAGGCATAGCCGCGGCCGATCCTTTCGGCTTTCACCGACATGCCTCGCGCTGCAGCTTTCTCTTCTAGCACCGTCAGAAGATCGGCGCGCGGCGTGACGTGGAATTTCTTCAGCCAGCCCTTCAGCATGGCACGGAACCAGCCTGGCAACCCTTCCTGCTGGCCGAAATCGACGATGTGTAGCTCACCGCCCGGTGCGACAGCATCGAGCGACGCGTCGATGGCATTTTTCCAGTCGGGGATCATCGACAGCGCGTAGGAGATCATCACACGGTCGAAGCTCTCGGTGCCGAAATCGTCGGGCGAGAAAGCCGTGGCATCGGCGACGCGAAAATCCGGCATCTGTTTCAGGCTGCGGAAATTATTGCGGGCGGAGATCAGCATTTCCTGCGAGATATCGAGGCCATAAAGGCGGGCAGAAGGGAAGCGCCGATAGGCGAGCAGCATATTGCGGCCCGTGCCGCAGCCCACTTCCAGAAGCGAGCCGCCGACCGGAACATTCAGTTGTTCGATGGTTCGATCGCGGCCGAACAGGTAATATTTGCGGGTCAGGTCATAGATATGACGCTGATAACGGTACATGCCGTCCATCAGCTTGGCGTGGTTGTTCGCGCCGCTTTCTATGCTTGTATCCGCCTGGCTCACGCTTTTTTCCCGTAGATGTGGAAGCCGCCATAGATGGCCGAGCGATCACGAACATTGAGCTCCTGCGAACGCTCTTCGAAATAGACCCACTGGTCGCGGATCGCTGGAGAGAGGCGGCCTTCGATGATGCTCTTTTCCGCGGCGGTGCGGAAGATGACGCGGGCGCCTTCGCGCGCCGTGCGGGTGATCTCGGCCCAGAGGCCATTGAGCTGCTCGTCGGTCATCCAGTCCTGCGCATCGAGCAAAATATAACGATCGCGCGAGGCCGCCGGCTTCGAAGCGAGAAGCTCGGTGAAATTGGCGTGATGGACGCTCACACGATCGGCATTGGCGCGGATCGCTGCGTAGTGCTCCGGCTTGAGATAGGTGGGCAGGGGGCCTTGGTGCTGGGCAGCGTAGCGGCGCGAGAATGCCTGCCAGGCAAAGTAATTGTCGCGCATGGGGAAATGACAGGCAAGCTTTTCCAAGCGGTGTTTCAGCACGGCGGAAATGGAATCGTCACCGGCCAGGCTTGCAAGCTCATCATATTGCTGAGGCGGGATGCCGAGACCGAAAAGCGAACTCTTGCGGCCGAGCAACCAGCGGACGGCCGGCTTGTCGAAGATCGGAGCGATCTCCTCCTCGAAGAACTGACGCTGCTCGCGCATGGTACGGGCTTCAGTCATCTTTTGGAGGCGAACGCCGTGCAGGCGTGCCAGTATATGGGCGGCGCCGATGAACCGACCGAGAAGGCCGGTCTTGTAGATGTTGCGGTTGAAGACCGTGATGCGGCGGCGGCCATAAAGATCGCGACCATCCCAGTAGTCAGCCGTTGCCGTGTCGAGGCGCGGCGCGATGAACTGGTCGTAGGCCTGGCTATTGGCCGCAATGTCGGGGGTCCCGAAGAAGCGCACCAGGTCGGCATGACCGGGAAGCAGGCGGAAGGCCGCGAGCTTCAGCTTGTTCAGTGCGATGTGGTGGCGATTGAGATCGACGACATCGATGGATGCCGGATTTTGCGAGAGGTAGGCGAGCATGTTGCAGCCGCCTGAACCGATGGTGACGATGCGATGATGCGCCTGCAGTTCCATCGCCTCCATATCGATATCCGGATCTTCCCAGATCTGCGGATAGACAAGGCCGGAAAACAACATGCCGAACAAGCGCTCGGAGAGACCCGCTTTGGACAATGCCTTGTGCTGCAGCAGAGCGTCCTTGAGTTTCCGGTTCTTTTGGAGACCGGCATCCGGGGCGAATTCCGTCATCTGAGTCTTGTCACCGATTTGTGAAGTTCAGGGCGTGTAACCCGGCAATGCTACAGTCTGATGACGCGGGCTGTTGGCAGATCCGGTGGAGAAGCATCCTTGCACATATTTAAGGAGCTCTAACCATCATAGGTCTTTCATCTTGCTGCGTTTCCTGATTGTCTCCGCCTACCTTTCTGGAGAATATGTGACATGCGTTTGATATCGAGAGTGATCGGGGCTCTTATTGTTCTGCTGCTGATCATTGTCGCCGGCGGGGCCGTCTGGCTCTCTCTTTATCCGCCGGAATTGCTGAAGGTCGGTGATGGCTACGCGGCAAAGATCGTCTGCTCCAACACGTTCGTGGCCAAGCGGGATCCGGATAAGGTGATGGAGGAGGATGTACAGGCTCCAGGCAATCCGGCATTGAAGCTCATTCGCGTCTATGTTGACCGGGATGAGGGCGTGGTTACGGCCCGGTTCTTGGGATTGTTCGCGCCGAACCGTGCGCTCTATCGCGGCGCGCTCGGTTGTGCGCTGGTGCCGGACGGTGATCTGCAAACGGCCCGTAGTGCCGTCTTCCTTAACAAGGTGAAGGCGCCAAAGAACGATGCGGTGTGGCCGGATGGGGATATGGTAACCCTCGGTCAGGGCGATGTCGGTGCGAAGCTCGCCGATATCGTATCGAATTCGGATCTCGCCGGGCCTGCCATGCGCGCGATCGTTGTCGTCAAAGACGGGCGCATCGTCGCTGAAACTTATGGCGATGGTTTCAGCAAGGCAACGCCGCTGATCGGCTGGTCGATGACCAAGACGGTCAATGCCGCCATCATCGGCCGACTCATGCTGGCCGGGCGCATGTCCTTTGACGATCAAAATCTTCTGCCGCAATGGAGCGCTGACTCGCGCAAGGACATCAAGCTCAGCGATCTTCTTGCCATGGAAAGCGGGCTTGCGTTCAACGAATCCTATGGCACCGTATCGGATGTAACGCGCATGCTTTATCTCGACGCGGACGTGACCAGCATAGCAGCCAACGCGCATCAGTTGGCAGCGCCGGGTGAGCGTTTCAGCTATTCCAGCGGTACAGCAGCGCTGCTTTCGCGCCTTTGGATGAACCGGCTGCCCAATCTGAGCGCTGCCATTTCCTATCCGCGCGAGGCACTTTTCGGACCGCTCGGCATGTACAGCGCAGTTTTCGAGGCCGACGAGCGCGGCACCTTTGTCGGCAGCTCCTATCTCTATGCCAACGCCCGCGACTGGGCGCGCTTTGGTCTCTTTCTGCTGCAGGACGGCGTCTGGAATGGGCACCGCCTGCTGCCGGAAGGTTTTGTCGGCGCTATGCGCACGCCCACGAACGCCTCCGAGGGTGTCTACTCGCAGGTTCAGACCTGGCTTGCGGGTCCTGGCGGCTCGAATGCCCAATTCGGTTTGCCCGCGGATACTTTTTGGATGACTGGTCACGACGGCCAAACGGTTGCGATCGTCCCGTCCGCCAATCTCGTCGTCGTGCGGATGGGGCTGACGCCAACCTGGGCGGATTATCGGCCGCAAATCCTGCTGAAGCGGATCATGGATGTGTTAAAGCCGGCCACGAACTAGGCCGGCTTTTCAGAACGATCACGATAAAATCAGTAATTGCCGTTGGCGACGTCCGTCAGGCCCTTGCGTTTGGCGTCGTAGTAATAGCCGCGGGCATAAAGCTGGACGGCATTGGCTTCCTTGTTCTGAGCCTTGCTGTCGGCCGTCATCCATGCGCCGCGTAGATATTTGGCCGCATATTTGATGTTGGTTTCTGCGTCGAGAAGGCCGGACGCCGGGCCTTCGTAGCCCATGGACTTCGCCGTATTGTACTTGATCTGCATGAGGCCGAAATATCCGGCGCGATTATAGGCTTTCGGATTGTAGCGGCTTTCGCGGTGAACGACGCGATGGATCAGGGATTCCGGAATTTCGTAAAGCTTGGCGTATTTCTGGATGAGCTTGGAAACGTAGCTCTTTTCCTCAGCCGGAACATCGGAATCGTAATTCGCGGTGTTGGTGGTGGTCATGACAGCCGGCACGACCGTCGGACCGCTGCTGTCGAAATTGAAGTCGTAATGCATACGGTTGTCCGCATAGCGCGGAACGCCGATCTGCGCGGGCGTGGCAAAGGCGACTTCAGCCTGCGGCGTCGATCCAGGACGTGGCGTCGGCACGGCGACCTGAATGGCTGCGACATCCGAGGTCATCGGAATGGTCGTCTGGCTCTGAGCCGCGAGGGAGGAGACCGGTGTGAGCGCGGCATCGCCGGGACGCGCCGGATTGGGCATCGGGATCGCGACCACGGAAGGCACCAGCGGCACGTCGGGTGCTGCATAGGCCGCTGCGGCTGACGTGCTGCCCACGGGAGCGCCCGTTGCGGCAGCGATTGCGGCGGTTCCCTGATTGGCAGCGCTCGCAACAGGCGTGCCGAAACGTCCCGCGTCCATCTGTTGCTGGCTTGTGGCGGCAACGTTTGTCGTACCCGGAACAACGCGACTGGACTTTGCCATTGCTGTTTGTTGCGGCTGCCGCGGACCGATGAAATTCGGCGATACCGCGGCCACTGCGATGCCGCCTGCAGGCGCGGTTGCGCCGGTGGCGGTCAGGGTCGTATTCGGATGCGGCACGTTGGCATGTGCCGACGGGAGTTCTGCCTGAGACGTCTGCTGCTGCTGAGTGCTTGCGCACCCGGCGAGAGCGCCGCACATCATTGCCGACAAGGCAACGCTGCGCTTCAGGCTGGGAAATCCGATCGTTACCATTCTGTCACTTTCGAAAAAACCAAACCTAATTTCGATGCAATTCGGCCACAGGACCGCCAAATTCGGTCACAGGATCGATAAAATTATGAATCCCCATTAACCTATCCGTGATCACCCCGCAACCCTGCGCCGCCTCAGGCGGCCATCCGGCGGTCACTGCACCGGCTGCAATCAACAGGGTTCCGCCGGTTCTGTTAACGACGCGTTGCACGCTTGCCTTGCGGATGAAGCCACGTGCCATATCGGCGACGAACACATAAATAAGCGAATTCAAGGCCGCCAAGGTGAGGAAAGTTGCCTCTAGAATAAGCGTTTGCTGAAGAAATGGCTTCGACATGTCGAGAAATTGCGGAACGAATGCAATGAAAAAGACGATGCTTTTCGGGTTGAGAGCCGTTACAACATATGCGTGTAAGAGAATTTTTAACGGTTTTTCCTCTGGGAGATTGTCATTGTCGCCTAGAGGACCCGTCACAATCGGGGCTCTCCAGAGCTTGATTCCGAGGAAAACGAGGTAGGCTGCGCCGATCAGTTTAAGAATCGTGAATAGTGTCGCTGATGTGGCGAGAAGAGCGCCGAGACCGGCTAGCGATGCGGTCATTGCCGTGAAATCCCCAAGCGTGACACCAGTCACCGTTGCCAGCGCCGTCTTGCGGCCGTGGCCGAGCGCATAGGATATCACCAGGAGAATGGTCGGACCCGGTATGGCCAACATGATACAGGACGCGGCGGCGAAAGCGAGCCAGGTTTCGATGGACATAGAATCCTCCTCTATTCCTCTTCCGCCGTCAGCAAAGACATTGGATTTGCGATCCGTCAATCCGCCTGATTGTCAATCAGGCGGATTGACCACCGATTAGGCCGATTGATCGCCAATCGGTCCGGTTGATCACCATTCGGTCAGGCTTGTGAGTATTTCTGCCCGATATGATCCATGACTTCGGCAAACCAGGGAGTGGAGATATCGAAGGCTTTGCCGCCCTTGATGCGCGGGAATTCGATGACGCGTAGCTTGCCGCCTTGACCTTCATCATGTCCCGTAACGCCGGACACCTTATTCAGCGCACTTTCCACCGCGAGGTCGACCATGCCTTGAATCAGGCGGAGGTCCTCGCCGTTTGCGGGGGCGGAGCGCGCGAAATAGCCCGACTTCTGCACCATGGAGCGTTCGGCGCCGATGATCGCGGCGAATTGTTTCTGAAACCAGCCGCCGACGTTGATTGTGTCGATCTTTACGTGGCCGAAGGCGTCGCGCTTGACGGTTTCGCCGGAGGCTTCCCGTTCGGCGACGATGGCGTCGAGGCCGGCGCCTTCCGATACGAAGAGCGTCACCTGTCCGGTCTTCTCCATGATATTGCGCAGGCGCTCGCCTTCCACCTCGATATCGAATGCCATTTCCGGCAGATAGAGGCCGTCGATACCCTTCATCTCGGCATTCATCATGAAGCCTTCGACATATTCGTTCGCGCTGCTCTTCTGGATATAGGCGCGCGCGGTTGCTGCGGTCAGCCAGCCACAGTGGCGGCCCATCACTTCATGAATGACGAGCGTTTTCGGTGCGGCGGTCTGTTCGTTGCTGACATTGTCGAAGAAGTGAGCGCCGACCTCGGCCGCCGTCCAGGCGCCGAGGGACTGACGGATCGGCACGACATCGTTATCAACGGTTTTCGGCAGGCCGACGACAGTCAGATCATAGCCATTGGCGCCAAGATAGGCAGCAAGATCGGCCGCCGTCGTGTTGGTATCGTCGCCCCCGATCGTGTGAAGGATGGTGACGCCGTCGGAGGCCAGTCGCTCGGCTGCGACGCGCAGCGGGTTTTCGCCTTCCTTGACTAGGCCACGCTTCACGCAGTCTGCGATGTTGGTGAGCTTGACGCGGCTGTTGCCGATCGGCGAGCCGCCATAGCGATGCAGCAGATAGGCCTTTTCACGCATGGCCTGCGTCACCTCGATGCTGTCACCCAGCAGAACCCCCTGATAGCCGGAACGATAGGCTATCATGTCGAGATCAGGCGCCACATCGCTATAGCGCTGGATCAGCCCGCCAACGGCAGACGAAAGGCAGGGCGCCAATCCACCGGCAGTGAGCATTGCGACTTTCTGTTTGGCCATGGGATCCTCCTTGCAGGCAAGCTGCTTCATTTCAATGGTTGCGGTGGAATGGATGCGACAGGCAGGCAAGGGTGTAAAGTAAAGAATTTAAGAAAGCGGTGGTTTGTTTCGTCTTCAAAAGCCGGGCGAGGGCGTTCGGACGACGTTCGCATTTGCAGCATCATTACCAAATTGTGAAAAGTGTTTTCGGGCTTGCGACGAATGGACTGCTTGCAATGGCAACCATTATTTGATCAAGGTGTTCTACTGTTTAGTAGGATATCGAGACCGGCATGTCGTTCTGGGAAAAATTGCTGAATGCTATCGGTAGCACTGCCGGCAATGCCCTGTCGGCGGTGGTCGAGGCTATTCGCACCGTCTTCGAAGGCGATCCGGAAACGCGCCGTAAGGTGGCATTTTCCGTCGCTATAATCGCTCTTTCCGCCAAAATGGCGAAAGCAGATGGCGTGGTGACGGAAAACGAAGTCAATGCATTTCGGGAGATCTTCGAATTTCCGTCTGATCAAGCGAAAAATGTCGCCCGTCTTTATAATCTGGCGCGCCAGGACGTGGCCGGCTACGAAGCCTATGCGGAGCGGCTGTCCTCCCTTTGCGAGACCTGCACGAAGAATTGCCCGGTGCTGGAAGACGTGCTCGACGGTCTTTTCCATATCGCCAAGGCCGACGGCCTGATCCATGAGAAGGAAATGGATTTCCTTCAGCATGTAGCCGAAATCTTCCATATGAGCGAGGAGCGGTTCGAGCAGATCATGGCCCGCCATGTAAACGTTGGCGGTCGCGATCCCTATAAGGTGCTCGGTGTCTCGCGCCACGACGATTTCCCGACCATCCGCCGCCGTTACCATGGCCTCGTCTACGAGAACCATCCGGATCGCCTCGTGTCGCGTGGGGTGCCGGAAGAGTTCCATGTCATCGCCAACGAGCGCATGGCGGCTCTGAATGCGGCTTATGCCGAGATCGAGAAAGAACGCCGCGCAGCATGAGTGCATTCAAGGCCGATTTCGCTCGCGCCCATGTGCAGCCTTCGCCGAATCATAGCGAGAGGCGGGATGGGCGTCGGCCTGACATCATCCTTCTGCATTATACCGGCATGGGCACGGCTGAGGGCGCTCTCAATTGGCTCTGTCGTCCGGAGAGCCAGGTGTCCAGCCATTATTTCGTCTTCGAGGATGGGCGCGTCATGCAGCTAGTCCCGGAAGAGCGTCGTGCCTGGCATGCGGGCAAGAGCTCATGGCATGGCGAGACCGATATCAATTCAGCGTCTATCGGCATCGAGATCGCCAATGCCGGCCATCCCGGCGGACTGCCTGAATTCCCTGATGCTCAGGTCGAGGCGGTGATCGAACTGTGTCGCGATTGCGGCCAACGCTGGGCAATCGCGCCCGAACGTGTGCTTGGACACTCCGATGTTGCGCCGGTGCGCAAGGTCGATCCGGGTGAGAAATTCCCCTGGGCGCGACTGGCTGCGGCCGGTGTCGGGCACTGGGTTGAGCCGGCTTCGATCACCGGCGGCCGATTCTTCCAAAAGGGTGATGTGGGACAGCCGATCGAAGCCTTGCAGTCGATGCTTTCGCTTTATGGCTATAGCACTGAAATAAATGGCGAATTCTCGGAAAAATTGAAGGGCGACGTTGAAGCCTTCCAGCGCCATTTCCGGCAGGAGCGAGTGGACGGCATTGCTGACTTCTCCACGATCGATACGCTGCATCGCCTGCTCTCGGCTTTGCCCCGTTATTCCTAATTCGTTCGATCGTGTCCTTTGCATTTATAGCCGGCTATGGATGTAAAAAAGCGTAACTCCCTGCTGCGCCACAGCTTTTCCCTATTATCTCCGCATTGCATTGGTCTAACGACGCTCGCTGAACGGCGGTCGCGCCGTCTGGGTTTGTGTGTCGCGCGACCGTAGACGACTAATGGGGACTGTGCATTCCGGCGGCTCTTTTTGCCTCCAGCCGGACGTGATGGCTTGCGCTATCTGTGGTCCCGCCCCTGGAGACAAAAGACTACATGAAAAATTTGATTGTTGCGGCTGTGGCATGCGTGGGCGTGCTGCTGGTGGGATACGATTGCGCCTCTGCGGGCGAGCGCCACGCAAAGCAGAAAACGGTTCCTCTCAAGATCGTCAGCCGCACCACCGGCTTTCCGGTTCCCAATGTTCCCGCCGAATTGCGCGACGCCGAGACCTCCTTCGCACGGCAAAATCGCTATTCCGCGCTGATTGCCAAATATGCAAAACAAAACGGCGTTGCAGTTGAACTCGCCACTGCCGTCATCCGGATCGAAAGCAATTTCAATCCGAAAACTCGTGGAAGTGCAGGCGAAATCGGCCTGATGCAGATCAAGCCGGCGACCGCCAAGCTGATGGGCTATACCGGCCGCACCAAAGATCTCTACGATCCCGAAACGAACATCAAGTTCGGCATGAAATATCTCGCCATGGCGCAGGATCTCGGCGGTGGACCGACCTGCAACACCATCCTCAAATACAATGCCGGCCATGGCGCCACGCGCATGAACCCGATCTCGAAGCGCTATTGCGGCAAGGTGCTTGCACTTCTGGACTGACATTCATGCTAGCATTTCGGGTAGGGCGGAATCGCTTTCCGTGCTATCGAAATCGCGACTATGGATGAGGGTTACAGCATGGCAGCGGATTTCAGGTTCATCGTCGTTGGCCGGGGCATGATGGGGGCAGCCGCTGCCCGTCACCTGGCAAACCGAACGGACGGGGTTGCCGTCATCGGGCCGGATGAACCTGAAGATCGCGCCAGCCATCAGGGCGTATTCGGCAGTCATTACGACGAAGGCCGCATCACGCGCACGATCGACCCGGACACGGACTGGGCTCGTCTCGCAAACCGTTCGATCGCCCGTTATGCGGATATCGAACGGGATAGCGGCATTCAATTCTATGCCCCGGTTGGCTGCCTTGTTGTCGGGCCGAAGCGGGGCGGTGAAATAGCTTATGTCGGCGATGTCGTAGAAGCGGCTCGGCGGCTCGGCGTGCAAACCGATATCCTCGATGATGTCGAACTCAAGGTGAAGTTTCCCTTCTTCTCCTTCGCATCGGGAAGCGAAGGGGTCTTCGAACCGCACGGGGCCGGCCACATCAGCCCGCGCCGGCTGGTCAAGGCACAATCCCTGTTGGCGGAAAAGGCAGGCGCGCGGGTCATCAAGCAGACGGCGCTATCGATCCGCGACGAGAGCGGCCTAGCTGTCGTGACGACTGCAGAGGGCGAGACATTCAGCGCCGAAAAGATATTGCTCGCCGCCGGCGGTTTCTCCATTGCCGAGAATCTCTTGCCGCGACCTGTTGAGATGAAGGTTTATGGCCGCACGGTCACTTTCTTCGAGGTGAGCGAGACGGAAGCCGAAGCCCTTTCCGGCATGCCGTCGCTGATATCGAAGGCAGCTGATGACGTGGACAGCATCTATATGCTGCCGCCGATCCGCTATCCGGACGGCAAATATTACATGAAAATCGGTGGCGACCCCGATGATCTGCAATTCATGACCGAGACGGAGCTGCGTGCCTGGTTCCGCACCGCCGGCCGCGACAAGGCGCGCGAGCATCTGGTGCGGATATTCCATCAGCTCGTTCCCGGCGTCAGGCGGCCACCGGCTTTCACCAATTCCTGCGCTGTCTCCTATTCGCCGACCGGCTATCCCATGATCGGTTACACATCTTCACCACGTGTTGCGGTTCTGACGGGGGGCTGCGGTACTGCCGCCAAGAGTTCCGATGAAATAGGCCGGCTCGGGGCGGAGCTGCTGCTTACAGGTCGAATCAAGGACGAAGGCTACAGCACGGATTTCTCAGCGCATTTCCGCAATTGACATCCGCTTTTCACAAACCAGCATATTTCGGTGGCAATTGTGGGCGGTCTCGGTTAATGAGCCTGTGCCAGTTGGCCGGGCAGCCGCGCTTCATCAATGCCGAAAGGCGATGGGGTGAGGAAAGTCCGGGCTCCACGGAAACACGGTGCCGGATAACGTCCGGCGGGGGAAACCTCAGGGAAAGTGCCACAGAAAGCAAACCGCTCGATCTTCGGATCGGGTAAGGGTGAAAGGGTGGGGTAAGAGCCCACCGCGTCTCTGGCAACAGCGACGGCACGGAAAACCCCACCGGGAGCAAAACCGAATAGGGATGACACGGAGCGCGCAAGCCCTCCAGCCTGTTTCCGGGCCGGTCATCCGGGTGGGTTGCACGAGGCGTCGCGCAAGCGGCGTCCCAGATGAATGGCTGCCACGTTCCGGCCTCGGCCGGAGCCATACAGAACCCGGCTTACAGGCCAACTGGCAAATCATCGCGTCACTTCGAGCGGCGCGGCCAACACTTCCGCCAAATAATTTTTGAAGCTGCCGAATGCCCCGAATTCAGGGCTTTCCAGCCTTGTCGGGCGAGGTTTTTAACCTGTGAAAACAATCCGTTTCGGGACGTCTCCTGAAGCCGATCCTAACCTTTCGTTAAACTTAACGTCTTATGAATATTCAGGCTGTGGCCACGTCTGACGTGGCTTCATCCCATTGACGCCCATATGGTCCCATGGTATCCCAAAAGCACACTGCACACGGGCAAATCAGAGCCCAATCATCGCAAAGCCATGATCGCTTCCGTTCTGGGAGTGTCGAAGGGGTGTCGGCTCTTTCGGCTTGCGAAGTTGTGTCCGATTTTGGCTGTGCCTGTAAGCGAGTAGCGGCTTACGGGTCATGGGGGACGGGTGTTTCGCGTCATGAACCGCTTCCTGTCAAACGCGACCAACAGGATCGATTCCAAGGGGCGGGTTTCCGTGCCGGCGGCGTTTCGTTCCGTGCTGGTCGAGCGCAAGATCCAGGAGTTGTACTGCTTTCAGGATTTTGTGTTTCCGGCGATCAGTATCGGTGGTCTCGATCTGCTCGATCGCTTCGAGCGGCAGATTGCGGCGGACGATCCGTTTTCGCCGGCGGCGAACCAGATGTCGCTCCTCATTCACGGGGGCGGGGTCTTCATGAAGCTCGATGCGGAAGGGCGGCTGATGGTCACGGATTTCATTCGCGACTTCACCGGGATCGCAGGCGAAGTGACCTTCGTCGGTCGGGCGGATCATTTTCAATTGTGGCGACCGGAGGCCTTCTTGGCCTTGCAGTCGCAGGCACGAGAGGGGCGCAGGCTGGCGGGCAGGCGCTCGGAATAGAGCGGGGAAACGGAATGGTGGCGAATTCAGGCGGAGGTTCTTCTGATGCCGGTGGCGGACCGGTTCGTCACATTCCGGTTCTTCTTCCCGAGGTGTTGGAGGTGCTGGCTCCGGCGCCCGGCAAGGTCATCCTCGATGGAACGTTCGGGGCTGGCGGCTATACCTCGGCCATCCTCAAGGCCGGCGCCAATGTGATCGCGCTCGATCGCGATCCGACAGCGATTGCTGCAGGGCAGGCGCTCGTTTCCGCCCATGCCGGACATCTCAAGCTCATTCAGTCGCAGTTTTCTCAGCTGGCCGAACATGCGCCTGACGGCGGCCTCGATGGCGTCGTGCTCGATATCGGCGTTTCCTCCATGCAGCTCGACGAGGCCGAGCGGGGTTTCTCCTTCAGTAAGAACGGTCCGCTCGATATGCGTATGTCGGCGAGCGGCGTATCGGCTGCCGATGTCGTCAACCGTGCAAAGCTTGCCGATCTCATTCGTATCTTCGTGTTTCTGGGCGAGGAAAAGCAGGCGCCGCGCATCGCTCATGCGATCGAGAAGCGGCGCGCGGAAGCTCCTTTCGTGACCACTCGCGATCTGGCCGGGTTGATCGAGGTCGTGACGCCGCGAAAGGCGAAGGACAAGATTCATCCAGCGACGCGGGTCTTTCAGGCCCTGCGGATTTTCGTCAATGACGAGCTCGGTGAGCTGGCTCAGGCGTTGTTTGCCGCCGAGCGCGCCCTCAAGCCGGGCGGGCGCCTCGTCGTCGTGACCTTCCATTCGCTGGAGGATCGCATCGTCAAGAAGTTCTTTGCCGACCGCTCGGGTCGTGCCGCCGGATCGCGTCACATGCCGATCGTGAACGAGCGGCCTGCCACCTTCGAGCCCGTCGGCAAGTCGATGATTTCTGCTGGGGATGCTGAGGCGGAAGCCAATCCACGCGCTCGTTCGGCCAAGTTGCGTGCGGGGGTTCGCACCTTAGCTCCGGCGGAGGCGGCAGATCTTTCGATCTTCGATCTGCCCAGTCTCGCCAGTCTTGGAAAGCTTGGGGGCTAAGATGCTGAAGACTTTTGACATCGTGCTGATCGGCGTCATGACGGCCATGGCCAGCGTGACTTATACGATCAAGCATCGTGCCGAGCTGAAGCTGGAAGAGGTTCATCGCCTCGAATCCGAAATCAAGCTTGAGAGGGATACGATCGATCTCCTCAAGGCGGACTGGGCGCTGGTTTCTCAGCCGAACCGGCTCGAGCGTCTCGTCAATAACTATAATGGCGAACTGCAACTGCAGCCGACGCTCTCGACGGCGATCGTTCAGCCGAGCGAATTGCCGATGCTGCGCTCGCAGCTTCCGCCGCCAACGGTAACAGCCTCCAATGATCCGAAGAGCGGCAAGGCGGGTGGAGTTAAAAGCGGCGCGGCAGTCGCCTCGAGCAATGGCGATACGACGGATGCGCAGATCAGGAAGGCCATCGCCGACGTGGCTGCTGCGCCGGCGCCGCGACCGAAACCGCCGGCTCTTGCCAAGCGTAAGAAGCCGGATGTCGACAACATGGCAACGGGATCGGTGAGGGAATAATGTCTTTTCTTTCTCGCATCATGGTCCTGAAGAGCAGGGCTCACTTCTCCACCGACGGCAACAACCGCCCAGGCGACGGCTTTTCTCGCTCGAGCTTCGAGGGCGTGCGCAAGCGCAAGTCCAATCAGGCAAAAAGCCGCGTCGTCCTGTTGGTCGCAAGCTTCGTCGCCGTCTATTGCGTGATCGGCGGCCGGCTTGTCCAGTTCGCCATGACATTGCCTGAGATGACGTCGAGCATTCTGCCGCCGGATCGTCTGATGGCCTCGCGTCCTGATATCGTCGACCGTAACGGCGCTCTGCTGGCAACCGACATCCGCACGGTCTCGCTGTTTGCCGAGCCGAATAAGATCATCGACGCGGACGAAGCTGTCGAGGAATTGCGCAAGGTCCTGCCGGATCTCGATACCAAATCCACCTACAAGAAGCTTTCGGCGAAGTCCTCGCATTTTGCCTGGCTGCGTCGGCAGCTGACGCCGAAGCAGCAGAACCAGATTTTGGCACTCGGCATTCCCGGCATCGGCTTCCGTCCGGAGAAGCGCCGCTTCTATCCGGGCGGTACGACTGCTCCCCACATTCTCGGCTACGTCAATATCGACAATCGCGGCGTTGCGGGCATGGAGAAATATATCGACGACCAGGGGCTCGCCGACCTCGCTGCTGCGGGTATGACCAGCGATCAGCCGCTGCAGCCAGTCAAGCTTTCGATCGATCTGCGAGTGCAGGGTATTGTCCGCGACGCGGTCGTTAACGCCGTGAAGAATTTTCAGGCCAAGGGCGCAGGCGCCGCGGTGCTCGACGTGCATACGGGCGAGGTGCTGGGCATGGCCTCGGCTCCCGACTTCGATCCGAATTATCCGAATGAGGGCGCCACGGAAGGCTGGCTCAACCGCATGACGAACGGCACGTTCGAAATGGGATCGACCTTCAAGACCTTCACCATGGCGATGGCGCTGGATGATGGCAAGGTGACGTTGCGTAACGCCTTCGATGCCACCAACCCCATCCGCATCGGTGGCTTTACCATCAAGGATTTCCACGGCCAGCGTCGCGTTCTGACCGTTCCTGAAATTTTTCAGTATTCCTCGAATATCGGCACGGCCAAGATCGCCGATCTCGTCGGTATCGATGGCCATAAGGAATTCCTCACCCGTATCGGCCTGCTCACGAAGATGCAGACCGAATTGCCCGAGGTGAAAATGCCGTCGCAGCCACGCGTCTGGAAGAAGATCAACTCCATCACGATCTCCTTCGGTCACGGTGTCTCGACGACGCCGCTGCAGACAGCTGTCGCCGGTGCTGCGCTCGTCAATGGCGGCAAGCTGATCGAGCCGACCTTCCTGCCGCGCACGCGCGACCAGGCCGACGCCATCGCCAAGATGGTCGTGAAGAAGAGCACCAGCGATGACGTGCGCTTCCTGCTCGAGTTCAACGGCACGAGAGGCTCGGGTCGCAATGCACGCGTTCCCGGTTACAATGTCGGCAGCAAGACCGGCACGGCCGA
This sequence comes from Martinezella sp. CNPSo 3732, assembly GCF_057784515.1. Classification (NCBI taxonomy): domain Bacteria; kingdom Pseudomonadati; phylum Pseudomonadota; class Alphaproteobacteria; order Hyphomicrobiales; family Rhizobiaceae; genus Martinezella; species Martinezella sp. CNPSo 3732. The sequence goes on along the minus strand of NZ_JBXSOO010000003.1, from coordinate 223,159 downwards.
TAAAGTCGTCAACGGCCGGTATTCCAATACGCTGAATTTCAATACCTTCATGGCCGTGTTTCCGATCGACAATCCGCAATACATAGTCATGACCTTCATCGACGAGCCGAAGAGCGGCGAGCGCGGCGGCGGAACGATTTCGGCCTTCACGGCCTTGCCGATCGCCCGTGATATCGTCGCCCGCTCGGCGCCGATTCTCGGGGTACAGCCCAGTTTTGGAAAAGATGACTCGGCCTTGCTGGCGTCTTATTAAGCGTGAAAGAATACACACGTCGATTCGCGAGGGGCGGACTGATCGAGAAGGCGAAAAGTACATTCGATGAACTTGCGGGATATTGCCGGAAACGTGTTTCCGGAACTCAACACACACATTGGCGGAGCGCTTGGCGATCTTGAGATAAGCGGGATCTCCGCCGACAGCCGTAAGGTGGCGCCAGGCATGGCGTTCGCAGCCGTTGTCGGCACAAAGGCCGACGGCGCAAGCTTTATCGCCGATGCCGTTTCGCGCGGTGCCTCCGTTATCATTGCGGGTCATGAGGCCAATGCCGGTAATGTGCCCGTCTTGCAGGTCTCCGAGCCACGCCGGTTCCTTGCTGTCGCCGCTGCACGTTTCTACGGACGGCAGCCGGAAACGATGGTGGCGGTGACGGGAACTGCGGGTAAGACTTCGGTTGCTTCCTTCACACGTCAGATCTGGGCTCATGCCGGCCATCCGGCCGCCATGATCGGCACGACGGGCGTCGTTTCGCCCAGCCGCAACGAATATGGCGCGTTGACCACACCCGATCCGGTATCGCTGCACAAGCTTCTTGGCGAATTGGCGGACGAGGGCGTCACGCATGCGGCCATGGAAGCATCCAGTCATGGCCTAGACCAATTCCGGCTTGATGGCGTGAAGCTTGCCGCTGCCGCCTTCACCAATCTCGGCCGTGATCACATGGATTATCATCCGACGATCGAGGACTACATGGCCGCCAAGATGCGGCTGTTCCGCGACCTGCTGCCGAAGGGTTTACCAGCCGTTATCTTTGCCGATGATGCCTGGTCCGCGCAGGCGATTGCCGCTGCACAGGAGGCTGGGCATGATGTCCGCACTGTCGGGCGCAAGGGTGATTTCCTGACGTTGAAGCGCGTCGAACACTTTCGCCACAAGCAGATCGCCGAGGTTCATGTCGGCGACGACATCTTTGAAGTTCATATCCCGCTCGCAGGCGATTTCCAGATTGCCAATGCGCTGGTCGCAGCTGGCCTCGCCATTTCGACAGGTGTTGCCGCACCGGTTGCCATGGCAGCGCTGGAAAGGCTCGTCGGTGCGTCTGGCCGCCTGGAGCTTGTCGGTCATACACATGACGGTGCGCTCGCCTATGTCGACTATGCCCACAAGCCGGATGCGCTGGAAAACGTCCTGAATTCGGTGCGGCCGTTCACGACGGGACGCGTCATCGTCGTCTTCGGTTGCGGCGGCGATCGCGATCGCGGCAAGCGTCCGATCATGGGCGAGATCGCCTGCCGTCTTGCCGATGTCGTCGTTGTCACCGACGACAATCCGCGCTCCGAGGATCCGGCGACGATCCGCGCGGAAATCATGGCGGCTGCGGCTTGCGCGACGGAGATCGGCGATCGCGCCGAAGCGATCCGCAAGGCTGTCGGTCTGCTGAAATCCGGCGACACGCTGATCGTCGCCGGTAAGGGGCATGAGGAAGGTCAGACGATCGGCGGCGTCACGCTACCGTTCTCCGATCATGCCGAATTGCGCAAAGCATTGGAGGATTTGAAGTCTTGAGCTGGCTATGGACAACTGAGGATCTGATCGCTGCAATCTCGGGCCGCTTCGTTGGATCGCTGCCCGCTGGTATCACGGGCATTTCCATAGACAGTCGTTCCATCCAGCCAGGCGAAGCCTTTTTCGCCATCAAGGGCGATCGCGTCGACGGCCATGACTATGCCAATATCGCTATGGCGAACGGCGCCGCCTTCATCGTGATCAGTGAGGCACGGCTGCCGGCGATGGGCAGCCTGACCGTGCCGAAAGTCGTTGTGGACGACGTATTGGCGGCGCTTGCGCGGCTCGGTGTCGCCGCCCGTAAGCGCACGCAGGCGAAGATCATCGCCGTCACCGGCTCGGTCGGCAAGACGACGACCAAGGAGATGCTGCGCCGTGCGCTGACGCCTTCGGGCAAGGTGCACGCCTCCGTTGCTTCCTTCAACAATCATTGGGGCGTTCCGCTGACATTGGCCCGCATGCCGGAAGATACCGATTTCGGCGTTTTCGAGATCGGTATGAACCATCCCGAAGAGATCAGGCCGCTCGTCAAGATGGTGCAGCCGCATGTGGCGATCATCACCACGATAGCGCCGGCCCATCTCGGCAATTTCAACAGCATCACCGAGATTGCTGCCGCAAAGGCGGAGATTTTCGACGGCGTCGTGCCGGGTGGTCATGCCATCCTCAATCACGACAATGATCAGTTCGAAATGCTGGAGAAGGCTGCCATGGCAGCCGGTATCGAGCATATCCATAGCTTCGGCCAGCATGCGAAGGCGGATGTCCGCCTCGCTGAGTTCAACGCCTCGGAAGAGAATTCGACACTTTGGCTGACGATTGGCGGCGAGACCATGGAGGTGGCGCTCGGCGCACCCGGCCGCCATATCGCGGAAAATGCGCTTGCCGTGCTCGGAGCCGTCATGCTCGTGGAGGCCGATCTCGACCAGGCGGTCGATGCCCTTGCAGACCTGCAGCCGGAAAAGGGCAGGGGTCAACGTCACAAGCGCGCGATCGGCAACGGCTATTTCACGCTGATCGACGAAAGCTACAACGCCAATCCCGCATCCATGCGCGCGGCCATCGCGCTGCTGGCGACGACATCGCCGCATGCAGGGCCAGGCGGACGGTCGGGCAGGCGGATCGCCATGCTCGGCGATATGTTGGAAATGGGGGATTATGCCCAGCGCGTTCATGCCAACCTTGCCGGGCCGTTGCTGGCCGCCGGCATCGAGCATGTCTGGCTGGCGGGTCCGGAGATGGCGGCTTTGAGGGATGAGCTGCCGGAAAGTGTTCATGTCGAATATCACGAGACGACTGAGGAGCTCTCGGAATTCGCGCTCAATTCTGTCGCCCCCGGCGATGTGTTGATGGTGAAATCGTCGCTGGGAATGGGGTTCGGAAAGATCATCGCGGGCTTGCTTGACAAGTTCCCCGCATTTTCCGACACGAGCCCCCATACCCATCAGGGGCTTTAGAAAGGGCTCTTATGCTGATCTGGCTTGCCGAACTGTCGGACCATATTCATTTTTTCAGTACACACTTCAGATTCCTCAATCTGTTCAGATACATCACGTTCCGTACCGGCGGTGCCCTGTTCACGTCAGCGTTGATCGTTTTTCTCTTCGGGCCGCGAATCATCTCCTCCCTGCGTGTGCGTCAGGGCAAAGGGCAACCGATCCGCGCCGATGGTCCGCAGACACATTTCAAGAAGGCCGGCACGCCGACCATGGGCGGCCTGATGATCCTCGCCGGCATCGTCGTCTCGTCGCTGCTTTGGGCTGATCTTGCCAATGTCTATGTCGTCGCCACCCTGCTGGTAACGCTCGGCTTCGGCGCCATCGGCTTCTATGACGACTATCTCAAGGTCACCAAGCAGAGCGACAAGGGCTTTTCCGGCCGTGCGCGTTTGGGCATCGAATTCGTGATTGCCGCGATTGCCGTCTATTTCATGATGACGACGGCGCTGTCTTCCGGTCCGGCCGGTTCGACCTTCGGCTCGTCGGTCGCCTTCCCCTTCTTCAAAAGCCTGCTGCTTAATCTCGGCATGTTCTTCGTATTTTTTGGTGCTTTCGTCATTGTTGCCGCCGGCAATGCTGTCAATCTGACCGACGGTCTCGACGGGCTTGCCATCGTGCCCGTCATGATCGCTGCCGCGTCCTTCGGCGTCATCGCCTACCTCGCCGGCAACTTCGTCTTCGCCGACTATCTCGCGATCAATTTCGTGCCCGGTACGGGCGAGCTTGCCGTGGTGCTTGGCGCGGTCATCGGCGCCGGCCTCGGTTTCCTCTGGTTCAATGCGCCGCCGGCGGCCATCTTCATGGGCGATACCGGTTCGCTGGCTCTCGGCGGCATGATCGGCTCCGTTGCCGTCGCCACCAAGCACGAGATCGTCATGGCGATCATCGGCGGTCTCTTCGTGCTCGAGGCGCTTTCCGTCATCATCCAGGTCGGTTTCTTCAAGATGACGAAGCGCCGCGTGTTCCTGATGGCGCCCATCCACCATCACTTCGAAAAGAAGGGCTGGACGGAAAGCCAGGTCGTCGTGCGGTTCTGGATCGTCGCCGTCATCCTGGCGATGATCGGCCTCTCCACCCTGAAGCTGCGGTGAGGCGTCGATGATATCAGTCTCCACGCTGAACGGAAAAAAGGTCGCTCTTTTCGGCCTTGGCGGCTCAGGCTTTGCCACGGCGCGCGCTCTCGTTGCCGGCGGCGCCGACGTCACAGCCTGGGACGATAATCCGGACAGCGTGGCGAAGGCGGCTGCCGAAGGGATAGCGGTCGCCGATTTGAGAACGATCGACTGGAATGGTCTGTCGGTCTTCGTTTTGTCGCCCGGCGTGCCGCTGACGCATCCAAAGCCGCACTGGACCGTCGATCTTGCCCACGCTGCCGGCGTTGAGATTATCGGCGATGTCGAGCTTTTCGTCAGAGAGCGGCGGGCACATGCACCGGATTGCCCGTTCATCGCCATCACCGGAACAAACGGCAAATCGACGACGACTGCGCTGATCGCTCATATCCTGCAATCGAGCGGGCGTGACACGCAGCTCGGCGGCAATATCGGTACGGCGGTGCTGACGCTCGACCCACCGAAGGCGGGGCGTTTCTACGTCGTCGAATGCTCCTCCTACCAGATCGACCTGGCGCCGACGCTCAATCCTTCGGCCGGCATTCTCTTGAACCTGACGCCCGATCATCTCGACCGCCACGGCACGATGCAGCACTATGCCGACATCAAGGAGCGGCTTGTCGCGGGCAGCGATGTCGCCGTCGTCGGCATCGATGACAGCCATTCCTCGTTGATCGCCGACCGCATCGAGCGAGCTGGCGGCAAGGTCACACGAATTTCACGTCGGCACGCATTGGCGGATGGTCTCTATGCCGAGGGTAGCCGCATCCTGCAGGCATCGAACGGTGCGGCAAGCGAGATCGCCGATCTCGACGGTATTCAAACGCTGCGCGGCGGCCATAACGCACAGAATGCGGCGGCTGCAATTGCCGCTTGCCTCTCTGTTGGCGTTTCCGCGGAGGAAATTCGCGCTGGCCTGAAATCCTTCCCAGGACTCAAGCATCGCATGCAGCCTGTCGGAAGGCGCGGCCGGGTCGTCTTCGTCAACGATTCCAAGGCGACCAATGCGGATGCGGCCGCGCCTGCGCTTTCGAGCTACGAGAATATCTACTGGATCGCCGGCGGCCTGCCGAAGGAGGGTGGCATCACCAGCCTGGCGCCGCTCTTCCCGCGTATCGCCAAGGCCTATCTGATCGGTGAAGCGGCACCTGCCTTTGCGGCGACGCTCGGCGACCTGGTTCCCTATGAAATTTCCGGCACGCTGGAACGCGCCGTGGCACATGCTGCTGCAGACGCGGACAGGGATGAGCACGAGTCCGCGGCAGTAATGCTGTCACCGGCCTGCGCAAGCTTCGATCAGTATAAGAATTTCGAGGTCAGGGGCGACGCCTTCGTCAGCCATGTCGCTGCGATCGATGGCGTCACCATGCTGATCGGTTCAGCAACTGGAGGCAAATGATATGGTAAGCCGCGTTGAACGTGGGGCCTTGGCCGAGTGGTTCTGGACCATCGACCGCGTGTTTCTCGCCCTTTTCATCCTCTTGATCGGCATCGGCTTCATGCTGTCCTTCGCGGCTTCGCCGGCGGTAGCGGAGCGCATCGGGCTTGAGCCGTTCCACTTCGTCAAGCGCCACGCCCTGTTCCTCGTCCCGGCGGTCGCGGCGATGATCGGCATTTCCTTCATGACGCCCAGACAGGTGCGACGAACGGCAGTCATTCTGCTGATAGTGTCACTGGCGATGATGCTTTTTGCGCTTTTCTTCGGCATCGAGGTCAAGGGCTCGCGGCGCTGGGTCAATATCGCCGCCTTGTCGATTCAGCCTTCGGAATTCATGAAGCCGGCTTTCGTCGTCGTCTGCGCCTGGCTGTTTTCCGAACATGCGCGCCAGCCGGAGATTCCCGGCAATCTCTTCGCCATCATTCTTTTCGGCATCGTCGTCGCTTTGCTCGTCGCCCAGCCTGACCTTGGGCAGACGATCCTGACGACTGCCGTCTGGGGTGGCATGTTCTTCATGGCCGGCATGCCCTGGCTGTGGATCATCGTGCTTGGCGGTCTTGGCGCCGGCGGTTTCGTCACCGCTTATTATGTCTTCGATCACGTGGCGCAACGCGTCAACAAGTTCCTGACGGGCGAGGGTGACACGTTCCAGGTCGACACCGCCAAGGAAGCGATCGTCCACGGCAACTGGTTCGGCGTCGGTCCTGGCGAGGGCATCGTCAAGCGCATCATCCCGGACGCCCATACCGACTTCATCTTCTCGGTGGCGGCCGAAGAGTTCGGCGCCATCTTCTGCATGGTGCTCGTGCTGATCTTCGGCTTCCTCGTGCTGCGCGGCCTCTCGCATGCCTACAAGGAGAAGAACGACTTCAATCGTTTTGCCGTCGCCGGCCTGGTGCTGCAGATCGGCATCCAGTCGATCATCAACATCGGCGTGAACCTGCAGCTGCTTCCGGCCAAGGGCATGACGCTGCCGCTGATTTCCTACGGCGGTTCGTCGATGACCGCGATCTGTGTGACGGCTGGCTTCATTCTGGCACTCACGCGTCACAGGCCGGAAAAGCGCGCGCAGGATCGCACCATGTTCCGAGTGACGCACGGTTTGCCGGCGGAGTGAGCGTCTTGGGACTATCGGCCATCTGCTCCTCATATCTCCTGCCTGCTCCTCATTCTCCGGTCGCTTTTCCCGAAGCGCCGGTCTATGAGGGGGGCTTGGCCCGCGCCGATGACGCGGTCGGGGCGGCTTCCTATATTAGGGAGATGCCCCGAGTAGTGGGTATTCGCGGGAGCGAAAATCATGAGTAAAGGCATTGTCCTTCTTGCCGCCGGTGGTACCGGCGGTCACGTATTTCCGGCCGAAGCACTGGCTTATAAGCTGAAGGAGCGCGGCTATTCCGTGCACCTCGTCACCGACAGCCGTGCCGAACGCTATGCCGGCAAATTCCCGGCCGACGAAATCCATGTCGTACCCTCGGCAACGATCGGTTCGAAGAACCCGGTGAATGTCGCGCAAGCCCTCTGGACGCTGTGGACCGGCATGCGCGCAGCGCGCAAGCTGATCCAGCGCATCAAGCCCGTCTGTGTCGTCGGCTTCGGTGGCTATCCGACGGTTCCGCCGCTTCTCGCGGCGACGCGTATGGGCGTCCCGTCCATGTTGCATGAGCAGAATGCTGTCATGGGCCGCGCCAACAAGATGCTGGCGACGCGCGTGCGTGCGATTGCCGGCGGCTTCCTCACGGAAAACGGCGCATTTGCCGAGAAGACGGTGACCACGGGCAATCCCGTGCGTCCGGCCGTCATCGAGGCGGCCAAGCGTCCGTATGTGCCATCTGGTCCGGAAGATCCGTTTAACCTCGTCGTGTTCGGCGGCAGCCAGGGCGCGCAATATTTTTCGAAGGCCGTTCCGACGGCGATCAGCCTGCTTGAGGAGCCGCTGCGCAAGCGCCTGCGGATCACGCAGCAGGTGCGCCCTGAGGATATGGAGACGGTCAATAGCTGCACGAGAAAGCTTGAGATGGGCGCCGATGTCGCGCCGTTCTTCAACGACATGGCGGAGCGCATCGGTGCTGCGCATCTGGTTCTCTGCCGCTCCGGTGCCTCCACGGTTTCGGAGCTTGCCGTCATCGGGCGCCCGGCGATCCTGGTTCCTTATCCGCATGCGCTCGATCACGACCAGGCAGCCAATGCGGCTGCACTCGCGGCAACCGGTGGCGTCAAGGTCATCGTGCAGTCCGAACTGACGCCGGAGAAACTTTCCACCATCCTGCGCGGCGCCATGACCATGCCGGAAAAGCTCGCAAAGATGGCTGCATCAGCCAAGCAGGCGGGCAAGCCGGATGCGGCAAACTTGCTTGCCGACATGGTTGAGGCTATTGCCGCGGGACGTTCAATTCAGCAATTCAAGGGGGCAGGCGCATGAAGCTGCCGAAGGCAATCGGCCTTGTGCATTTTATCGGTATTGGTGGCATCGGAATGAGCGGCATTGCCGAGGTTCTGCATAACCTTGGCCATCGCGTGCAAGGTTCCGATCAGTCGGAAAGCGCCAACGTGCAGCGGCTGCGCGACAAGGGCATTCCGGTCCATATCGGTCACAAGGCTGAGAACCTCGGCGATGCAGAGGTCGTCGTTGTCTCCACAGCCATCAAGAAGAGCAATCCCGAGCTCGTCGCCGCGCGTGAAAAGCTGCTGCCGGTCGTGCGCCGTGCCGAAATGCTGGCCGAGTTGATGCGTTTCCGCAACGCCATCGCCATCGGTGGCACGCATGGCAAGACGACGACGACATCGCTCGTCGCAACGCTGCTCGAAGCCGGCGGACTTGATCCCACAGTCATCAATGGCGGCATCATCAACGCCTATGGCACCAATGCGCGCATGGGTGAGGGCGAGTGGATGGTGGTCGAGGCCGATGAATCGGATGGCACCTTCCTGAAGCTGCCGGCCGATGTCGCCGTCGTCACCAATATCGATCCCGAACATCTCGACCATTACGGCAATTTCGATGCCGTCCGCGCTGCTTTCCGGCAATTCGTCGAGAACGTGCCGTTCTACGGTTTCGGCGTCATGTGCATCGACCATCCGGAAGTGCAGTCGCTTGTCGGACGCATCGAGGACCGCAAGGTCATCACCTATGGCGAGAACCCGCAGGCAGACGTGCGTTTTTCGAATGTGCGGATCGACGGCACACGTTCGCTGTTCGATATCGAAATTCGCAGGCGCCGTACCGGCAAGGTGATCCAGATCAAGGATCTCGTCATGCCTATGCCCGGCCGCCACAATATTTCCAATGCAACGGCTGCAGTTGCTGTTGCCAACCGGCTGGGGATTTCCAGTGAGGCGATCGCCAAGGGGCTTGCATCCTTCGGCGGTGTCAAGCGCCGCTTCACGCTGACCGGCGAATGGAACGGGGTCAAGGTCTTCGACGATTACGGTCACCACCCCGTCGAAATCAAAGCTGTGCTGAAGGCCGCGCGCGAAGCCTGCAAGGGCCGCATCATCGCCGTCCACCAGCCGCACCGCTATACGCGCCTGTCGAGCCTCTTCGAGGAGTTTGCGGCCTGCTTCAATGATGCCGACAGCATCTTCCTGGCGCCGGTCTATGCCGCCGGCGAAGAGCCGATCGAGGGCGTGGATTCGCAAACGCTGGTTTCGCGTATCAAAGCCAGCGGTCATCGCGACGCACGCTATCTGCCATCACAGGAAGATCTTGCCGCCATGGTTGCAGAGATTGCGCAACCAGGGGATTTTGTGGTTCTGTTGGGGGCTGGTAGCATCACGTATTGGGCAGCATCATTGCCAAAGGAATTGGAAGGCCTCTCGGGTAAGTCCGCATGAAACAGGTAGATGGGGAAAAGCTTCTGGCGTCGCTTGGCGACGGTGTAAAGGACATCAGGGGCCGGCTGACGCCGGACGCTCCGATGGATCGTGTGACGTGGTTCCGTGCTGGCGGGCTGGCGGAACTGATGTTCCAGCCGCATGACACGGACGATCTCATCGCCTTCCTGAAGATCCTGCCGGAAGATGTGCCGCTCACGGTCGTCGGCGTGGGTTCGAACATATTGGTGCGTGATGGCGGCATTCCGGGCGTTGTCCTCAGGCTTTCTGCCAAGGGTTTCGGCTCGGTCGAGCTTGCCGGCGAGAACCGCATCTTGGCCGGTGCGATCTGCCCGGACAAGCATGTCGCGGCCATGGCGATGGACAACAGCATCGGCGGTTTCCATTTCTATTACGGCATTCCGGGGAGTATCGGTGGTGCTGCGCGGATGAATGCGGGCGCCAATGGCGCCGAAACCCGTGAGCGCGTCATCGAAGTGCATGCGGTCGACCGCAAGGGCGACAAGCACGTGCTGACCAATGCCGAGATGGGGTACAGCTATCGACATTCCGATGCGTCTGAAGATCTGATCTTTACCCATGTCCTCTTCGAGGGATACCCGGAGGATCGTGCCAAGATCCGTACCGAGATGGATGCCGTGCGCGCTCACCGCGAAACGGTGCAGCCGGTACGCGAGAAGACCGGTGGCTCAACCTTCAAGAATCCGGATGGTTTCTCTGCCTGGAAGCTGATCGACGAGGCGGGTTGCCGTGGTCTGGTTATCGGTGGCGCCCAGATGTCGTCGCTGCATTGCAACTTCATGATCAACATGGAGCAGGCGACGGGCTACGATCTGGAATATCTCGGCGAGCAGGTGCGTCGCGAGGTTTTCGAAAAATCCGGCATCAAGCTGGAGTGGGAAATTAAGCGCCTCGGCCACTTCATGCCGGGCCGGGAAGTCCGCCCGTTCCAGGGTGTGACGACCGAGTAGATCCCGATTGCAGTCGGTGCCGTCTTCATAAAATGATTCAAGAAAAAAGGCCGGGTTTTCACCCGGCCTTTTCAATTGGTTATGCCTGTTTTCTCAGACTTCGTCATTGCCCGAGAGCAGGATGCCGATCAGCGAGAGCACTGCGGCACCGGCGAGGTAGTAGCCGACATAGACAAGGCCGTAATTGGTCGCGAGCGATGTGGCAATGTAGGGTGCCAAGGATGCGCCGACGATGCCGCCTAGATTGAACGTCATGGACGCACCGGTATAGCGCACGGTGGTCGGGAAGGGCGCCGCCAGAGCGGCGCCGATCGGGCCATAGGTAAAGCCCATCAGGGCAAGACCGATGATCGAGCAGGCGAAGGCGCCGGCAAGGCCAGCCGTCAGCAGCGATGAATAGAACAGGCCGAAGATGAGGATACCGATCGTCGTCAGGATGAGGACGAGGCGGCGGGAATAGCGGTCGGACAGGAGACCGGAGACCGGGATCATCAGGCCGAAGAAGACGACGCCGACGAGCTGAACGACCAGGAACTGGCCCTGTGAGTAGCCGAGGCCGGCCGGAAGCGGACCGTTGCCCGGTGGGCGAGTGCCCCAACTCAGGGTGAATGCCGTCATCAGATAGAACAGCACGAAGGTCGCCACCGCGATGATGGTGCCGAGGATCAGGCTGCGGAAGTGCGAGCGGAAGATGACTGCGATCGGAACAGAAACGCGCTCTTCCTTCTCGATGGCGCGCTGGAATTCCGGGGTTTCGGTGATCTTCAGGCGGACATAAAGACCGACAGCGACCAGCACGATGCTGATCAGGAAGGGAACGCGCCAGCCATAGTTGAGGAAATCCGTATCTGCCATGGTTTCGCGCAGGATGAGGAAGAGACCTGCCGAAAAGATGAAGCCGATGGGTGCGCCGAGTTGCGGGAACATGGCATACCAGCTGCGTTTGCCTTCCGGCGCGTTTTCCGTCGCAAGCAATACAGCGCCGCCCCATTCGCCGCCGAGTCCAAGACCCTGGCCGAGGCGGCAGAGCGCCAGCAGAATCGGTGCAAGAACGCCGATCGACTCATAGGTCGGCAGCATACCGATCACGACGGTCGAGAGACCCATGGTCATCAGAGCCGCGACAAGCGTCGCCTTGCGGCCGATTCGGTCGCCGAAGTGGCCGAAGATCATGGCGCCGATCGGGCGCGCGAAGAAGGCGATGGAGAAGGTCGCGAAGGATTGCAGCGTTGCCGAAGTCGGATCGCTTGCCGGGAAGAACAGCTTCGGGAAGACGATAACCGCTGCCGTTGCATAAACATAGAAATCGAAAAATTCGATCGTTGTGCCGATAAGGCTCGCGATCAGAACACGTGCCGGGGAATTCGCAACAGCATTGTTCGATGACGAGGGGGTCGGCGATAAAGGAGATATCGCGTCAGTCATGTTCCCACCAATTCAGAGGATGCTAAGGTACGCTTAGCGGATAAAAATTGTCCTTAGCGTAATTTTTGTTCAACGCAAACGCTAACTGCGCAAGAAATCAGCGGTTGCGTGCTACTATTTTGCCGTAATGTTGATTCGTGGGCAATCAGGCGGCGTTTGTTGTTGGAGAGGCGTGCTCCGGCGAGTCCTTACCGGAATCTTTTCGCCAATGGCCGATTCTCGCTTGGATTGCGGGCTGAGGAGAAGGGTTTCATGCAGAAAAAACTCATCGCTGAGTTTCTTGGGACGTTTTGGCTCGTTTTCGGCGGCTGCGGCAGTGCGATTTTCGCAGCAGCCTTTCCGAGCCTCGGTATTGGTTTTCTAGGCGTTGCTCTTGCATTCGGTCTGACTGTGCTGACCATGGCTTTTGCCGTCGGCGGTATATCAGGAGGGCACTTCAATCCGGCCGTTTCGGTCGGCCTGACGGTGGCTGGCCGCTTTCCCGGTACGCAGCTCATCCCCTATATTGTCGCGCAGGTCATCGGCGCCGTCGTCGCCGCGGCCGTGCTCTATCTGATCGCAAGCGGCAAGGCTGATTTCCAGCTCGGCGGCTTTGCGGCGAATGGTTATGGCGAACATTCGCCGGGTGGCTATTCACTGGTTTCGGCATTGGTGGCCGAGATCGTGCTGACTTTGTTTTTCCTCGTCGTGATTCTCGGGTCAACGAGCAGCAAGGTGCCGGCCGGCTTTGCGCCCATCGCCATCGGCCTAGCGCTGACGCTGATCCATCTGATCTCGATTCCGATCACCAACACGTCGGTCAATCCGGCCCGCTCGACGGGGCAGGCCTTATTCGTCGGCGGTTGGGCTCTTCAGCAGCTTTGGCTGTTCTGGGTGGCGCCCATCATCGGCGGAGCGTTGGGCGGATTGGTCTGGAAACTGGTCGACGACAGCGAGTGATTTCGGCCTTATTTCAAAGCCTGGAGCCTCGCATCGGTCCGTCGATGCGGGGCTTATTGTTTAAAAAAATCTAAATGTAGCGATTTCAAAAGTAGCAACTCCATGATTCCAATGGCAGAATTCTTTAAGTCGGTTTGATTCGAACCATTCGGCCATCGCTAGAGCGGCGGAAAGTTAACGAAAGTAAACGCTTCATTAACCTTAATGTCGTTCTAATCGACCTATTGAAAACGGGGCGAGAATCGCGGTTAGGCGAGGCCCTGCAAACGCAAAGTAGAGACCGTGGAGTCGGGGGTATTGATGGGTGGCAAGCATGTGGCTGTCCTTTTGGGCGGATTTTCCTCGGAGAGGCCTGTCAGCCTGTCCTCGGGAAAGGCATGTGCCGATGCCCTTGAGGCGGAAGGCTTCCAGGTTACCCGTGTGGATGTCGATCATGACGTCGTCAGTCGCTTGGCCGAGTTGAAGCCCGACGTGGTCTTCAATGCATTGCATGGCCCTTTCGGTGAAGACGGTACCATTCAGGGCATTCTGGAATATCTGCAGATTCCCTATACGCATTCCGGCGTGCTTGCCTCGGCTCTTGCGATGGATAAATCCCGTGCGAAGACGGTTGCTGCTGCTGCGGGCATTCCGGTTGCGAGTTCAATCGTCATGGATCGTTTCGCCATTGTCGGCGAGCACCCGATGAAGCCGCCCTATGTCGTCAAGCCGGTGCGCGAGGGGTCTAGCTTCGGTGTCGTGATCGTCAAGGAAGATCAGGCGCATCCGCCGCAGATCGTTACTTCGGCCGAATGGCGCTATGGCGACGAGGTTCTGGTCGAGCGTTATATCTACGGACGTGAGCTGACCTGCGGTGTGATGGATGGCAAGGTTCTGGGTGTTACGGAGATCGTGCCGCTCGGTCACAGCTTCTATGATTATGACGCCAAGTACGCCAAGGGTGGCTCAAAACATGTCTTGCCGGCGGAAATTTCACCGAATCTTTACCAAAAGATACAAACATTATCGTTAAGGGCGCATGAAGCTATCGGCTGCCGCGGTGTTAGTCGATCTGACTTCCGTTTTGACGATCGCTTTTTCGAAGAGGGCGAACTTGTCTGGTTGGAGATCAACACCCAGCCCGGCATGACTCCTACCTCCCTGGTGCCTGAAATGGCCGCTCATGCCGGCTACTCTTTTGGTGAATTTCTCCGGTGGATGGTGGAGGACGCGTCTTGTTTGCGCTGACGGTCAAAAATATGAGGCGGTCCCGTCATCGCGTCCCGCTCGCCATCGACGACGTCGAGGACGCATTCGTCCTGCCGCGTCCGCTGCGCCGTGCCGTTCGCTTCCTGGTCAGTCTCGGTTCGGGTCGCATCAATATTCCGGCTCACACGGGTACGGTCTCGACCCTCGTTCTCCTTGCGGCGACTGGCCTTTATGGCATGTCCGTTGGCGGCCACACCCAGGCGGTCGCGGAGGCAACCACCTCTGCTGCCGGTTTTGCGATCGAGGATGTAAAAGTCTCCGGCAATGACGAGACCTCCGAAATTGAAATCCTGCAGCTGCTCGGTCTTGATGGCACGACTTCGCTCGTTGCCCTAAATGCCGATGCGGCCCGCCAGAAGATCGCCAACCTGCCCTGGGTTCAGGATGTCGAGGTTCGAAAGGTCTATCCAAAGGCCGTCGAAGTGAAGCTCAAGGAGCGCAAGGCCTATGCCATTTGGCAGCACGGTTCGGAGCTTTCGCTAATCGAGAAGGATGGCAGCGTGATTGCGCCGCTGCGTGACAACAAGTTTGCAAAGCTGCCGCTCTTCGTCGGCCGTGATGCAGAAACCGCGGCTGCCTCCATTGACGACCAATTTGCGAAGTGGCCCGAAATTCGCGGTCACGTGAAGGCTTTCGTGCGTGTCGCTGGTCGCCGCTGGGATCTCTATCTGGACAACGGCGTGATCATCAAATTGCCGGAAGACAATATTGATGACGCACTCGCGCGGCTGACCAAGCTCGACAAGGACCAAAATCTTTTGCAGCGCGATATCGCTGCCGTCGATCTTCGTATCGATGATCGTACCGCCATTGAGTTAACCCCGGATGCCGCAGTTCGTCGCCAGGCCGCAGTCGATGCAAGAAACAAGGCTTTGAAGAAAGCAGGTCAGGATACATGAGCTTATTTGGTTCGTCCCATTTCGGCCTGCCTCGGTTGAAGCCGCTCTCTTCGAAGCGGTCGCATATCGTGTCGGTCCTCGACATCGGCTCGACGAAGGTCGTTTGCATGATCGGCCGGCTGACGCCGCGCGAGGAGAGCCAGGTTCTCCCGAACCGCACGCACAATATCGAGATCATCGGTATCGGCCATCAGCGTTCACGCGGCATCAAGACCGGTGTGATCGCCGATCTCGACGCCTTGGAAGGTGTCGTCCGGCTTGCGGTCGATGCCGCCGAGCGCATGGCGGGCCTCACGGTCGACAGCCTGATCGTCAATGTTTCGGCTGGCCGTCTCGGCAGCGATATCTACACCGCGACCATCGATCTCGGCGGTCAGGAAGTCGAAGCCAACGATCTCAAGAAGGTTCTGGCCGCGGCCTGCCAGCAGTCGGTCCGCCAGGAGCGTGCCGTCCTGCATTCGCTGGCGACCGGTTACTCCCTGGACGGCGAGCGCGGCATCCGCGATCCGCTGGCGATGTTCGGCGACGCGCTTGGTGTCGATATGCATGTGGTAACGGCCGAGCGTGCGGCGCTTCGCAATCTGGAGCTCTGCATCAACCGTGCGCATCTCTCGGTCGAAGGCATGGTGGCAACACCTTATGCCAGCGGTCTTGCGGCTCTGGTCGACGATGAGGTCGAGCTTGGCTGCGCTGCGATCGACATGGGTGGTGGCACGACGACGATTTCGGTCTTTGCCGAGGGCAAGCTGGTGCACACCGATGCCGTCAGCCTTGGCGGCCACCATGTCACCACCGATCTTGCCCGTGGCCTTTCCACCCGCATCGAGGATGCGGAGCGCCTGAAGGTCGTTCATGCTTCGGCGCTCGCGAATTCTTCGGAAGAGCGTGAACTGATTTCCATCCCGCCGATCGGCGAAGACGAGCGTGATCAGCCGACACAAGTGCCGAAGGCGCTGGTGTCGCGCATCGTCAAGGCTCGCATCGAGGAAACCCTCGAGCTCATTCGCGATCGCATCCAGCGTTCGGGCTTCAGCCCGATCGTCGGCAAGCGCGTCGTCCTGACGGGTGGCGCGAGCCAGCTGACCGGTTTGCCCGATGTGGCACGCCGTGTTCTTGCCCGCAATGTCCGCATCGGTCGTCCGATGGGCGTGTCTGGTTTGCCGACGGCAGCCAAGGGTCCGGCTTTTTCGACCGCGGTCGGTCTGATGATCTATCCGCAGGTCGCAGACATGGAAACACATGCGCCGAGCAGCGGTCTGCTCTCGTCGTTTGGAGGTAACAACAGCCGGATCGGCCGCGTCGGCCAATGGCTGAAAGAGAGTTTTTGAGTGCCTGATCCCGGAGTTCATTCCGGGGCAAGCGTCAGGCAAGTGAAATCGAGTGAATTGGCCGGCGTGGCGATGCGGCCATAAAGAGAAGGAACGGGTACAATGACTATCAAGCTGCATAAGCCAGATATCACCGAGCTTAAGCCGCGAATCACCGTCTTCGGTGTCGGTGGCGGTGGCGGCAATGCCGTCAACAACATGATCACGGCAGGCTTGCAGGGCGTCGATTTCGTCGTCGCCAACACGGATGCTCAGGCGCTGACCATGACGAAGGCAGAGCGGATCATCCAGCTCGGTGTCAACGTCACGGAAGGTCTCGGCGCCGGCTCGCAGCCGGAAGTCGGCCGTGCAGCTGCCGAAGAGTGCATCGATGAAATCATCGATCACCTGAACGGTACGCACATGTGCTTCGTCACCGCCGGCATGGGCGGCGGTACGGGTACGGGTGCCGCTCCTGTCGTCGCACAGGCGGCTCGCAACAAGGGCATCCTGACTGTCGGCGTTGTGACCAAGCCGTTCCACTTCGAAGGTGGTCGCCGCATGCGTCTTGCCGAGCAGGGTATCCAGGAACTGCAGAAGTCGGTCGACACGCTGATCGTCATTCCGAACCAGAATCTGTTCCGCATCGCCAACGACAAGACGACTTTCGCCGACGCGTTCTCGATGGCCGACCAGGTTCTCTATTCGGGCGTTGCCTGCATCACCGACCTGATGGTGAAGGAAGGTCTCATCAACCTCGACTTTGCCGACGTCCGTTCGGTCATGCGCGAAATGGGCCGCGCCATGATGGGTACCGGCGAGGCTTCCGGCCAGGGTCGTGCAATGCAGGCCGCTGAAGCCGCCATTGCCAACCCGCTGCTCGACGAAACCTCG
The DNA here is from genome assembly GCF_057784515.1 of Martinezella sp. CNPSo 3732. Classification (NCBI taxonomy): domain Bacteria; kingdom Pseudomonadati; phylum Pseudomonadota; class Alphaproteobacteria; order Hyphomicrobiales; family Rhizobiaceae; genus Martinezella; species Martinezella sp. CNPSo 3732. The sequence goes on along the minus strand of NZ_JBXSOO010000003.1, from coordinate 205,813 downwards.
ATGAAGGGCGCACAAGGCCTGCTGATCTCGATCACCGGCGGCCGTGACCTGACCCTGTTCGAAGTCGACGAAGCTGCAACCCGCATCCGCGAAGAAGTCGATCCTGACGCCAACATCATCCTGGGCGCCACCTTCGACGAATCGCTTGAGGGCATCATCCGCGTTTCTGTCGTCGCAACGGGCATCGATCGCGCGATGAACGAGGCTTCCGACCGGGGCATGGAATTCCGCCCGGCCGCAAAGCCTGCTATGCGTCCTTCCGCGGCCGCCGCTCCGGCAGCGGCCGCAGTTCAGCCTGCCCACGTCTCGCAGGCCCAAACCGCACAGGCTGCCGCTCCGGCTCCTCGTACCGTAGATCCGGTCGCTCAGACCATTCGTGCGGCAGAAGCCGATCTCGAGCGTGAGCTGGAATTCCAGATGAGCCGGCAGGCTCAGGCGCCGCAACAACCGGTCATGCAACAGGCCGCAGCGCCGGAAGATAACTTCCGTCCGCAGAGCCGCATCTTCGCAGCCGCTCCGGAACCTCAGCCGGTTCGTCAGGCCCCGGTTCAGCCACAGCCGCAGGCACCGGTCATGCATCAGCAGCCGGTCATCCGTCAGGCTCCCGAGCAGGTCCGCATGCCGAAGGTCGAGGATTTCCCGCCGGTCGTTAAGGCTGAAATGGAACATCGCGCCCAGCCGGCCGCTGCCCAGGCGACCGAAGAGCGCGGCCCGATGGGGCTGCTGAAGCGAATCACCAATTCGCTCGGCCGCCGCGAAGAAGATCCGGCCTTCGACGACATGATGGCTTCGACGAACAATGCCGCTCCGCAGCAGCGTCGTACGCCGTCGCAGGAAGCGAGCCTCTATGCTCCACGCCGTGGCAATCTCGACGATCAGGGCCGACCGGTTCCGCAGGCGCGCATGGCAAGCCATGAGGACGATCAGCTCGAGATTCCGGCCTTCCTGCGCCGCCAGTCGAACTGACCCGCAACAGGCAGCCCTTTAATAGGTTGCTAACCATATTGGAGAAATCCGGGGCCGAAAGGCTCCGGATTTTCTTATTTTATAACGATTGTCTTATTTAAAATTATCCAACGAATTCAATTGGCTGCTTTCGTAACAAAACGAAAGAAACAGTGATTTGGAATGCGATGCCCTGGCGCGTATGTAGATATCAAGCAAGCCCGCTGAATCACATTCGGTGACGAATGTATGTGAGGTGCGTGGCATAGTTAACAGACTGAACCGGCAATAAAGGGTAAGCGTCCGAAGATGACCGCCCGGCCTGGATCAGACAGACGAAGGCAGAATTACATGGCAATTGGATTGCTTGGTTTTCAGACCACCATTGCAAACCCTGTGACACTTTCCGGTATTGGCGTTCATTCCGGTGCCAACGTGTCGATCACCTTCTACCCCGCCGAAGCCGGCAGCGGTGTCGTTTTCCAGCGCCTGCATGACAATGGCGATGTGACCGAACTGCGCGCCGTTTCCTCGCAGGTCGGCAATACGGATCTCTGCACGGTTCTCGGTTTTTCTCCGGCGCGCTCCGTTGCGACGGTCGAGCACGTCATGGCTGCGATCTATGCGATCGGCCTCGATAACGTCGTCGTCGAGGTGTCCGGTGCGGAAATGCCGATCATGGACGGCAGCTCCTATCCCTTCATCGAGGCGATCGAACAGGCGGGTGTCGTCTCGCTCGGTGTCAAGCGTCGCTACATCCGCGTGATCAAGCCGGTGCGGATCGAGGCCGGCGGTTCCTGGTGTGAGTTCCGCCCCTATGACGGCACGCGCTTCGAAGTCGAGATCGACTTCGAATGCCCGCTGATCGGCCGCCAGAAGTGGGAAGGCGATCTGACCGCTGAGACCTTCAAGACGGAACTGTCGCGTGCCCGTACCTTCGGCTTCATGCGCGATGTCGAACCTCTCTGGGCTTCGGGCCATGCGCTGGGTTCGTCGCTGGAAAATTCGGTCGTCATTTCGGACGATAACACCGTCATCAATGTCGAAGGCCTGCGTTATCCCAAGGACGAGTTCGTCCGCCACAAGACGCTCGATGCCGTTGGCGATCTGGCTCTGGCCGGCGCTCAGTTCATTGGTTGCTATCGCTCCTATCGCGGCGGCCATCGCATGAATGCGAATGCTCTGAAGGCATTGCTCAGCGACGCTTCGGCTTACGAGGTCGTCGAAACCTCTGCACCGCGTCAGCGCGGTCATGGTCGCGAGTTCATCGCAGTCAACGCTCCTGAATTCGCTCCCTGGTCGGCGTGATTTTTTCGGGATCGAAATGAGACAAAGCTGCCGCTCTGATGAAGGGCGGCTCTTTTTTTGGCGGCGACTCATCGGGTCTGTCTTCGCTCGCGAAGCGGCGGTATGCGGAAGGGACGGTATGAGAAATCGCTGTCAAAACAGTGATTAAAGGCTGCGGATATGCGGTCTTTGCCACAAAAATGCGTTAATGCACCATCAATGCGTTGCCCTGATGGTGTTTTTGCGGCTAGAAACGCCAGCGAGAGAGAACGCCGTCTCCGCAACGACGGCTATGGGACAGTCATCCGATGGGTTTTGCAAGGTCTGAACGCATGAATATCACAGCACGGGCTTTGCTCGTATCGCTCCTTCTGGCCGGTACCGGTGCGGTGGTGACGGGATGTAATACGAAAAAGGATATCGACATCACCAAGCTCGGTGTCGAGACCGATCCGCCGGAGATGCTCTACAATCAGGGCCTTGCCAACATCAAGGCCGGCAACATGACCGAGGCCGGCAAGAAGTTCGATGCCATCAACCAGCAGCAACCTTTCTCCGAATGGGCGCGCAAGGCATTGGTGATGAGCACCTTCGTGAAATACCGCACAGGTCGCTATGATGAGGCGGTACAGACCGGCAATACCTATCTCAAGCAATATCCGGGCTCGGAAGATGCCGACTATGTGCAGTATCTGGTCGGTTCGTCCTATGCCAAGCAGATCGTCGACGTGACGCAGGACCAGCGTGCGGCGCAGCAGACGATCGAGGCGATGACCAAGCTCGTCAACACCTATCCGAAGTCGCAATATGTCAGCGACGCTCAGGAAAAGATCCGCTTTGCCAAGGATCAGCTTGCAGGCAAGGAAATGCAGGTCGGCCGCTATTATCTGGAGCGCAAGGATTATCTGGCTGCCATCTCCCGCTTCCGCGTGGTGGTGGAGCAGTATCCGACGACGAACCAGATCGAAGAAGCCCTGGCGCGACTCGTCGAAGCTTATTATGCAATGGGTATCGTACCCGAAGCGCAAACGGCAGCTGCCGTTCTCGGCCACAACTATCCGGACAGCCGCTGGTATAAGGATTCCTATCAGCTGCTGCAGAAGGGCGGCGTGGAGCCGAGCGAAAATTCGGGCTCCTGGATTTCCAGAGCGGGCAAGAAACTTCTTCTTGGGACGTGAGATTGAGCGCATATGCTGATCCAGCTTTCGATCCGCGATATCGTTTTGATCGAGCGGCTGGATCTTGCCTTCGAGTCCGGACTTTCGGTGTTGACCGGCGAGACGGGTGCGGGCAAATCCATCCTGCTTGACAGTCTGTCGCTGGCCCTTGGCGGGCGCGGCGATGGCGGGCTCGTGCGCCATGGCGAGGATCGCGGCCAGGTGACTGCGGTTTTCGATGTCGGTACACAGCATCCGGCGCGCAAGCTCCTGCGCGAAAATGGCATCGACGATGATGGCGATCTGATTTTCCGTCGTGTCCAATCCGCCGATGGCCGCACCAAGGCCTTTGTCAACGACCAGGCGCTCAGTGTGCAGCTCATGCGTCAGATCGGCCAGCTCCTCGTCGAAATTCACGGTCAGCATGATGACCGCGCCCTTGTCGATACCGACGCGCACCGCACCTTGCTGGACGCCTTTGCCGGCCTTGCCGAAGAGGCACAGGAGGTCGCCAAGCTGCACAAAATCTGGCGCGATACCGATCGCACCTTGAAGAAGCATCGCGAGCAGGTCGAGAAGGCTGCGCGTGAAGCGGACTATCTCCGCGCCTCCGTCGAGGAGCTGGAGAAGCTCTCGCCGCAGGATGGCGAGGAGGATGAACTGGCTGAGAAGCGCTCGCGGATGATGAAGGCCGAGCGCATTGCCGGCGATATCGCCGAGGCTTCCGAATTCCTCAATGGGAACGCATCGCCCGTGCCGCATATCGCATCGCTGGTGCGCCGATTGGAGCGCAAGAGCCACGAGGCGCCTGGCTTGCTCGAAGATACCGTGGCGCTGCTCGATGCCGCTCTCGATCAGCTGTCCAACGCACAGATGGAAGTGGAAGCAGCACTCCGCAAAACAGAATATGATCCGCGCGAACTGGAGCGGGTCGAAGAGCGTCTCTTCGCGTTGCGGGGCGCCTCGCGTAAATATTCCGTGCCGGTGACGGAACTGCCGGCCTTGGCCGCACGCATGATTTCGGATCTCGCTGATCTCGATGCCGGCGAAGAGCGGCTGGCGCGTCTTGCCGCCGAGCTTTCGGCCGCCAAGGCGGATTATGATGTTGCCGCGCGCAGTTTGTCGGAGAAACGTCGCCATGCCGGCGAGGCTCTTGCCTCAGCCGTCATGGCCGAATTGCCGGCCCTGAAGCTTGAGCGCGCGCGTTTCATGGTGGAGATATCAAGCGATCCAGAGGCCGGGACGGCCGAGGGCATCGACGTCGTCGAATTTCACGTACAGACGAACCCTGGCACGCGGCCGGGACCGATCACCAAGGTTGCCTCAGGCGGCGAACTGTCACGCTTCCTGCTGGCGCTGAAGGTGGCGCTCGCCGATCGCGGCTCGGCGCCGACCCTCGTCTTCGACGAAATCGACACCGGCGTCGGCGGCGCGGTGGCCGATGCCATCGGCCAGCGGCTGAAGCGCCTTTCCGATCGCGTACAGGTGCTGTCGGTCACCCACGCCCCGCAGGTCGCGGCTCGCGCTGCAACGCATCTCCTGATCTCCAAGGGACCGGTCGCGGACGGCTCGGAAAAGATTTCCACACGCGTTGCCACCATGGAACCGAAGGATCGCACCGAGGAAATCGCCCGCATGCTCGCGGGTGCTTCGGTAACCGAAGAGGCGAGGGCGGCCGCCAAGCGTTTGTTGGCTGGCAACGGCTGATCTCTCCCATGGTGATACTTGGAGCAGAGGCCGGCGACGACTTGCCCGAAGCAGACATAGCAGCAAGGTCAGCGACTATAGCGCTGACGCGCGTCGGAACTCGTCATCTGCCACCGACATTTGCCTCGGTCTTTCGACGGTCTTGCGTCATATAGCCTTTATCGTCCCCGGTTAGGCAGGCCAGAATCCGGAGACCATCCATGCACTCGACCCCACAGCCCAATCGCCCCAAAATCGCGGAAACCGTCATTCACCCGACGGCGAACATAAAGGATTCGAGCATCGGCAGATGCTGTGAGATTTTGGCGGACACATCTCTGCACACCGCCGAACTCGGAGATTTCTCCTACTTGGGGCCGCGCTGCATTGTCGGTGACGCAACGATTGGAAAGTTTTGTGCCATTGCGGCGGAGGTCAGAATTGGCGCTCCCAATCACCCGATGGACCGGCCGTCCATGCATCGCTTCACCTATTGTCCGGAATATTACGCGGCGGGCGCCGTGCGGGACCACGCCTTTTTCGATCGGCGAAAGGAAGACCGCGCCGTCATCGGCAACGATGTCTGGATTGGTCATGGCGTGATCGTTTTGCCGGGCGTAAAGGTTGGAGACGGCGCCGTGCTTGCAGCGGGTGCGGTCATCACGAAAGATGTCCAACCATATACTGTCGTCGGCGGTATTCCCGCCAAATTCATTCGAGAGCGGTTTTCGCGAAGTATCGCAGAGAGACTTACGTCCATTGCCTGGTGGGATTGGCCGTTCGAAACCATCATGGAGCGGCTTGTCGATTTTCAGTCAAGCGACATAGAAGCCTTTTGCGAGCGCTGGTCTTGATCCGCGTCTGAGCAACATGCATTAGAGCTGGCATTTAGGATCGATCATATCCTCCGCCGACCCGCGGGATTTGTGCGCTTCGTTTATTCTCGCGAGAATATAGAAGCCACGCTGTCCGTCCGGCAATATCGAGCCAAAGACGCCGACCACGACGTTTTCCATATTTGAACGGGCGCCATCAACGCCGTCTGCGACGAGCTTCAGTGGGTTCAAATTCGAGAGGTCATCGGCTGCAAGGAAGGTTGCCCACCAACCAGCTCGCGTCTTCAGGTCCGTAAACCGGCCGCTTTCAATTTCCGTCACATGGGCCTTCAAGAGCGCCCTAAAGCGGGGCGTCTCGCACCCCATGTGGATATGAAGCCGGTCTTGTGTGCGCCAACTGGCTGCGTTTATCGCCAGGGCAAAATTCTGTCGCGAAGCCTTCATTGCACGCGGATCGGTCGCTGACAGCTCTCTCCACGCTTCGTCAAAATAGTTCGGCGCTCCCGTGGCCAGAAGGCGTGGGTCCTCGATGCCGGGGACATCGGCGAGCGGTGCAAGAATGGTGCGCTCTTTGTCAGCCGGTTCGCGAAGAACAACGTATGAAGACAATGGGTCCTGCGACCGGACTATCTTGAGGCACGGATATGGTGAGCCTGTCAGGGTAGAGTTGACTTCGCAAGCTCTAACGACCAGCCCCAAAGCAGAGCGGCTGACGAATGAGCTCATGAGCATGACTGCAATAACGAGAGAAATAGAGAGAACGATAAGACGATGCTTCATGCGTGACTTCGAATTTCTGCTGATGATCCAATCATTTCCCGAGATTTGGTTCTCATAATATAGCCTACCTTAAATCCCCTGCGATAGACGCGGAAGAGCCGCTGCCCCAGGAATTGGATAGAGAATTCCACCAGGGTTGTCTGGGCGCCGATATTTCCCGCACCTGTAACATCAAGAACGACCGATCACGGCGTAAAGTTGTCGTGAGCAGCGCGGCCACCTTTATCGGCGCGGCGATTGAATTGCGGATTTTCCCTTTGTTTTTACGTGTTCCGAGCTGAAAACCGCTTCGCACTTTTCGCGGAAGTGCTCTAAAACATCTTCGAAATCGGGGAGTGTAGATTCATGAGCACCGAACAGAAGCCCGTCGAGGATTTGACCGAGGAGGAAGCGGCCGCGGCGCTTGCCTATCTGGCTGCGGAGATCGCGCGCAACGATGCGCTTTACCACGGCAAGGATGCGCCGGAGATTTCGGATGCCGAGTATGATGCGCTGAAGCGACGCAATGATGCCATCGAGGCCCGGTTCCCGGCCTTGATTCGCGCCGACAGTCCCTCGCGCCGGGTTGGCGCCGCGCCATCTGAGACGTTTGCTCCCGTGGTCCATGCAAGGCCGATGCTCTCGCTCGACAACACGTTCTCGCAGGAGGATGTCGAGGATTTCGTCGCCAGCGTCTATCGTTTCCTCGGTCGCCTGCCGGATAATTCGATTGCCTTTACAGCCGAGCCGAAGATCGACGGCCTTTCCATGTCGATCCGTTACGAGAATGGCCGCATGGTCAGCGCCGCGACGCGCGGCGACGGCACGACAGGTGAGAACGTCACCGCCAATATCAGGACCATCAAGGAAATCCCGCAGACTTTGCCGGCAGGCGCTCCCTCCGTCGTCGAAGTGCGCGGCGAGGTCTATATGGCCAAGAGCGACTTTCTGACGCTCAACGCGCAAATGGAAGCTGAAGGCAAGCAGACCTATGTCAATCCGCGCAACACCGCAGCCGGATCGCTGCGTCAGCTCGATGCGAAGGTGACGGCGAGCCGCAAGCTGAAATTCTTCGCCTATGCCTGGGGCGAGATGTCGGACATGCCGGCCGATACGCAATACGGCATGGTGCAGACCTTCAAATCCTGGGGCTTTCCGGTCAACCCGTTGATGGAGCGCTTGAATTCGGTTGCCGATATTCTCGCGCATTACGATCAGATAGGGCTGCAGCGGCCGGATCTCGATTATGATATCGACGGTGTCGTCTACAAGGTCGATAGCCTGGAACTGCAGGCTCGCCTTGGTTTCCGCTCGCGCTCGCCGCGCTGGGCGACCGCGCATAAATTCCCGGCGGAGCAGGCCTTCACGCGTCTGGTCGGCATCGATATCCAGGTCGGCCGCACTGGCGCGCTGACGCCGGTTGCGCGGCTGGAGCCGATCACGGTCGGCGGTGTTGTCGTCACCAATGCGACGCTGCACAATGCCGACTACATCAAGGGCATCGGTAACAAGGGCGAGCCGATCCGCGACGGTCGCGATATCCGGGTCGGCGATATGGTGATCGTGCAGCGGGCGGGCGACGTCATTCCGCAGATCGTCGATGTTGTGCTGGAGAAGCGCGAAACGTCGAGCGCGCCCTATGAATTTCCCAAGGTCTGCCCCGTCTGCGGCAGCCATGCTGTGCGCGATATCAACGAGAAGACCGGTAAGGTCGACGCTGTCACGCGTTGCACCGGCGGCTTCATCTGTCGGGCGCAGGCGACCGAGCATCTCAAGCATTTCGTTTCGCGCAATGCCTATGACATCGAGGGGCTTGGCTCGAAGCAGATCGATTTCTTTTTCGAAAGCGACGATCCGGCGCTGCAGATCAGGATCGCGCCTGATATCTTCACTTTGGAAAAGCGCCAGCAGGCATCGCTTGCGAAGCTGGAAAATATCGACGGCTTCGGCAAGGTGAGTGTTGGCAAGCTTTATGCCGCGATCAATGAGCGGCGCCAGATCGCCCTGCATCGCTTCATCTTTGCGCTTGGCATCCGCCATGTCGGCGAGACGACGGCCAAGTTGCTTGCGCGGTCCTACGGCACTTATGCGGCCTTCGAGGCAGGAATGAAGGAAGCGGCACCCCTGAGCGGTGATGCGTGGAACGACCTCAACAATATAGAAGGTATCGGCGAAGTGGTGGCGCGGGCCATCGTCGAATTCTACAAGGAGCCGCGCAATACCGAAGTTATCGCGAAGCTCCTGGAAGAAGTGCAGCCGCAGGAGGCGGAGCAGCCGGTGACTTCGGGCAGTCCGGTGGCTGGCAAGACGGTCGTCTTTACCGGCTCTCTGGAAAAATTCACCCGCGACGAGGCCAAGGCGAAGGCGGAGAGCCTCGGCGCCAAGGTTTCCGGCTCGGTGTCGAAGAAGACCGATATCGTCGTGGCAGGGCCGGGCGCCGGCTCGAAGCTGGATAAGGCGCGCGAGTTCAATGTCCAGGTCATGACCGAGGATGAGTGGCTGGATTTGATCGGCTGATGATGGGGGGCGGCGGAATCGCATCCGCCGCCGCGCGATTGCTCACAATCTCAGCCGCGCCATGGTGAGCGCATCCACATATTCGCCGTTGCGGAAACCGAAGGCGCGTAGGCGACCCTCGGTTTCGAATCCGAATTTCTCGTAGAGGCCGATCGCCCGCGCGTTGTCGACATAGACGGTCAGTTCCAGCCGCTTGATCGCCAGCCAATTGTCCGCGGTATCGATAAGCGCGCCCAATAGCGCGGAGCCGATGCCGCAGCTGGTAAAGTCGTCATGCACGCCCATGCCGATATTGCCGCTGTGAATCCGCCGGCCGGCAAGGCGTTGCATGCCGGCATTGCCGACGATCTGCCCATCAAGCACGGCGACGAGCCTGACGGCGTTGGCATCATGCTTGTCCAGCCACCGTTGCGTCTCTTCGGTGCTTTGGAAAGGCAGCCGCAGCGTGCCGGCGCGAAAGCCGGGAAGATTGGCGATCGCGGCGATCCCTTCGGCATCGGATGGGCGTGCTGCGCGAATCTCGACTGAGCCAAATTTTTTTGATCGTCGCTCGTCCGGTTCTTGCTGCTCGGAATTCATGGGCTCTCCTTTGACAATGGGGAGGAGAGCAAGGAGGCTTCAACCCTGCTCGCCTCGGCAGGGTTGAGATGGATCGCGGTCAGCTCAGCGCAACACAGCTTCCACTCGCCCTGCAAAGGGAGAGATGGTGTGAAGGTGTGTCACCATGGTGCGGTTTGCGATCATGGGCGGATGATCCGACGCGATGCGGAAGTTGTCAATCGTTCCTTGCATAAATCCCGAGATGGAACCGCCGCCTCCTCACGGCGCGATGGGTTTGCGTCGCTTCACATATTACTTGACAGGCAACCATTTGGTTGCCTATAAACAAGAAAAGGCAACTAAATGGTTTCGTGTCCGTGGATGATGATGATGCGATCTTCAAGGCGCTGGCGGATGCCAGCCGGCGACAATTGCTCGACAGGCTCTATGAGCAGAACGGGCAGACATTGAATGCGCTCTGCGAAGATCTGGACATGAGCCGCCAGGCGGTCGCCAAGCATCTTGCCATTCTGGAGGAGGCCAATCTCGTCTCCTCAGAGAAGCATGGACGCGAGAAGCTGCATTTCATCAACGCGATCCCGATCAACGGCATCGCCGAACGCTGGATCAACAAGTTCGAACAGCGGCATCTGAATGCGCTTTCGGCCTTGAAGAAAGTGCTGGAGGACGGCGGCGGTTCGTGAGCTCAACAAGCAATAAAATTCAAACAAGGAGAAATGGCATGACTGGAAGCAAATTCGTCTACGTCACCTTCATCCGCACCACGCCGGAAAAGCTCTGGTCGGCGCTGACCACGCCGGAATTCATCAAGCAATACTGGTTCGATATGGTCCACGAGACCGAGTGGAAGGTTGGATCGCCGTGGAAAATGCTCTTTCCGGATGGTCGGATTGCCGATGCAGGAGAGATTGCTGAGTTCGATCCGCCACGGCGGCTCGCCATTAACTGGCGCAATGAGTGGCGCCCGGATCTGAAGGCCGAAGGCTGGTCGCGTTGCGTGATGGAACTGGAGCCGGCGGACGGTGTCGTGAAGCTAACCGTTGCCCACACGATCGAGGTTGAAAACTCCAAGCTTATCGAGGCGGTTTCCGGTGGCTGGCCGAAAATCCTGTCCAACCTCAAGTCGCTGCTGGAAACCGGAACGGTCGCAATCAGCCAGAAGTGAGATGACGCGCTGCCTGCGTGTGTTCGGACGCCGTTGCTTTGGCTGCGGCGTCCATTATGTGGATCGCTGCCGCATCGACCGTGAAGCGTTGCACGCGGAAATAGGCGGCCCATCTTGCATCGCTCATGGACCATCTTACCTTAGCCAAGCCGCTCTTGCTCCCGGCGGCTGTTGTTGGAGGATGTTCGATGCGTTCACCCAAATTCTTCGCCGCCATTGCCGCGTCTTTTCTGGTCGCGGCGCCCGTTTCTGCGTCAGCCGAGGTCATCGGCAAGGTCGGTGTGGACTGGACGGGCAATGATATACTGGTCGATGCCGTGCCGGACCCCGAAGTCTCAGGCATCACGTGCCATGTAACCTATTTCGATCGCAGCGTGATCGACCGGCTGCGCAAGGGCAACTGGTTCGAAGATCCTTCCAACAATTCCATCGCCTGCCGTCAGACCGGTCCGATCGAGATCGGTGATATCAACCTGTCTCAGAGCGGTGAGGAGGTATTTCGCGCTGGGCTATCGCTCATCTGGAAGAAGCTGGTCGTCACCCGTATTTACGACAAGAAGAACGATACGCTGGTCTATCTCATCCATTCCCGGCAGCTGACGGATGGTTCTGCCAAGATGGCCATTTCGACGATCCCCTTGTTCGGCCAGCAGGTGACCTGGAAGAACGGCAAACCGAAATGACGGTATTTCTATACCTCAAAAATAACCCGTAGAAAGATAATACCAAAAAAAGTCATACTCTTGGGTTGTCGAATTGCTTCTGGTTGCTTTCGGTTTGCACCTTTTTGATGCAATTTCGAAGGCGAACAGGGAGGCGACTCTCGCCCCTGTTCACGGCCTGCAAGACCGTGTGATTGGCTACACCCCTGCCAAAACCGGTTGTATAAAAAGCGATCGCCCTGGAGCTCGGCTGCAGGGCGATCTTCTTTTGTTGAGCTAACTTATTGAAATCAGGCTGCCTGTGCCAACTGATCCGCAATTACCGTATCGAGGTTGAGGAAGCAGACCATGGTCTTTTCCAGCGCCACGATGCCGCGGCAGAAGGCGCGCTGCCCTTCGGGGATGATTTCCGGAGCCGGCTGCAGGTCTTCGCTTTTGATCGACATCATATCAGAGACCTGTTCGACGAGCAGACCGACCAGCTTGCCGGCGATATCCGTGACGATGATTGCGGAGCGCTCCGATGGTTCCGTCATCTTCATGCCGAGACGGCAGGCCATATCGATGACCGGGATCACCGCACCGCGCAGGTTGATGAGGCCGAGCACATAGGGCGGCGTATGCGGCATCGGCGTCACCGGGGCCCAGCCGCGGATTTCGCGGATGGCCATGATGTCGATGCAGAATTCCTGATCGCCCAGGTGAAAGGAGACGATTTCCAGATAGGTGCCCGATTGCTTGATGGCGTTCGTCATATTCGAGAATTTCCCGTTTGGCATCGCCGCAAGCGACGCTCGCGATTGAAAAAAGAGATCGGCTGGAGCGGCTTGGGCAGCGGCAGCGTCCGGTGCTTCGGCGAAAGATACGCCTGGCGTTCCGGCGGGCGTCATGCCCTTCTGGAATAAAGAGGTTTGCCGCGCTTTCGGGCGGTGGGCGAAGTGGAATTCGACCTTTGCTGCAGATGTTGGCGCGGACTGGTTAGGATTGATTTAACATGAATGCAGATTTTGTCTCTCCGGCCCAGAAGAGCGGCAAAATGGAGTGATCAAGGCTTGGAAGACCACCGAACCGCATGCTGCGACGATTTCGGCCTCCTCTGAACATCTTCTTGAATTGCGTCCTTCACTTCGAGCCATTACATCGGCTAGGGGTCGATTGCACTGCACTTTCAGCGTGATCGTCCGTATTGGTGAGGAATGGCATTCATGAGAAGCGTGCGGATTGCAGTTTGGGTGGCCGTGTTGATCGTGGCCGGACTATTGGGCTGGTTTAGCTTTGGCGGCGGCAAGTCGCCCGAGGTGGCGGCATCCGGGCCTTATGGCGTGCCCTTCACGCTCGTTTCGCAGAGCGGCCAGCCGATCAGCGACCAGGCGTTTCGTGGCAAGCCGTCGGCCGTTTTCTTCGGCTATACTCATTGCCCTGATGTCTGCCCGACGACGCTGTTCGAGCTGAACGCCTGGCTGCAGAAGGTCGACCCTGACGGGAGCAAGCTCAACGCCTATTTTGTGACGGTTGATCCCGAACGCGATACGCCCGCGATCATGGACCAGTATGTCTCCAACGTCTCGAAGCGCATCACCGGCATTTCCGGCGATCCCGCCAAGGTGATGGATATGGTCAAGGGCTTCCGTGTCTATGCCAAGAAAGTCCCGGTCGACGACAAGCAGCCGAATGGCGACTATACGATGGATCACACGGCTTCCGTCTTCCTGCTGGATTCGCAGGGCCGCTTTGCCGGGACCATCGCTTATGAGGAAGATCCGGACGTGGCGGTGAAGAAGCTGGAGAACCTAGTCAAGAAGGGATAGGACCCGCATGGGCGAGGGGATTGGCGGACGGGAAAATCCAGATCCATCCTGATCGCGGGGGCTGGGCCGGTCGGTCTTGCCGCCGCTCTCGAGCTCGCCCGTCGCGGCTTCTCGCCGCGTATCGTCGATGACGGCACTGGTCCGACGCCGCTACAGGAAAGCCGGGCTCTCGGCGTTAATGCCCGAACGCTGACGCTGCTGTCTCCTTCCGGCGTTGCCGAGCGCATCGTCACCGACGCGCAACCGATCGAGCGCTTTCGCGTCCGCGCGAATAAGAAAATTTTGATCGAGCTGGATACTCGCGAGGTGAAAGGCCGCTTCAGTGCTATTTGCGCTCTGCCGCAGGGCAGTACCGAACGCCTGCTGATGGAAGTGCTTTCAACCTATGGCATCTCGCCCGAATGGCAGACGACAGTGATTGCAGAGGCCATATCGGACCCTCAAAAGCCGGAGGTCACGCTGCGTCGAGCTGATGGTGCGTTGGAAACGGTGCAGCTGGACATATTGATCGGTGCAGATGGCGCCCATTCTGCGGTGCGCAAGGCACTTGGTGCCGGCTTCCCGGGCGAGGCGCTGGAGGCTTATTTCTATCTTGCCGATTTTCGCTATGCGGAGCCGGCAGATGCGCATTTTGCAGAGATATCGCTCTTCGATCCCGGCATGGTCGGGCGCCTGCCTGTCACGGCCAATATCATCCGCTACATCTCGACGCTGGAGAATTTCGAAAGCCGCATCGTTCATCCAGCCGCTATTGCCGAAAAGACCTGGGTCTCGCAGTTCCGCATCCACTTCCGGCATGTCGAACCCATGGCCAAGGGCAATGTCTTTTTTGTTGGTGATGCAGCCCATATTCATTCGCCGGCCGGCGCGCGGGGCATGAATCTCGGTATCGAAGATGCCTGCTGGCTTGCGTGGCTCATTGCGGAAGGCCGCGAACAGGAGTATTCGGCCTTGAGAATTCCCGCCGTCAAGCAGGTTTTGAAACAGACCTATGGCCTGACACGATTGGTGACGATGCAACGCCCGCTGGCAGTTGTGGCGCGTAATTTCTTTGCGCCGCTATTGTTGCGCTTCGGCCCGATCCGCCGGACATTGCTTCGGAGTGTGGCTGGCTATGACACGCCGAAACCGCCTTGGATCGACTGGGCCGAATAAGAACGAGAAAGAACGACGAGTTGAGTGAAATCCGCCTTTATGTGACGACGACCGAGAAGAAGGCCGGGCAGGTTCTGGACCTGATGACGCCGGTGTTCGAAGACGAAGAATTGCCGATTGCAACGACGGAAATCGACGAAAAGAACGATGTCTGGGAAGCGTCGATCTATCTCTATGCTGCGGACGAGGATGAGGTCCGTGGTCGTTTCGAAGCGCTCCTGAAGCCGACTTTCCCCGATCTCGCCATTCAAAAGGAAGTGCTTCCCGATATCGACTGGATCGCCAAGTCGCTGGAAGGGTTGAAGCCCGTGCGCGCCGGACGCTTCCTCGTGCACGGTTCGCATGACCGCGACAAAGTCGGCCCCAGCGACATCGCCATCGAGATCGAAGCCGGACAGGCCTTCGGCACCGGTCACCATGGGACGACCGCTGGCTGCCTTGAGACGATCGAGAAGGTTGTTGCGAGCCGCCGCGTGCGCAACGCGCTCGATCTCGGGACGGGCAGCGGCGTGCTGGCGATCGCCGTGCGCAAGCTGCGCAACATTCCGGTTCTGGCGACCGATATCGATCCGATTGCCGTTCGCGTCGCGAAGGAAAATGTCCGCAGCAACGGCATTGCCTCGGGCGTCACGCTGGAGACGGCACCGGGATTCCATTCCACGGCCTTTTCCCGTCATGGACCGTTCGACCTGATCATCGCCAATATTCTGGCGCGTCCGCTCATCAAGATGGCGCCGCAGCTTGTGGCGCATCTGGCACCGGGCGGCTCGGTCATTCTTTCGGGTATTCTTGCGGAGCAGCGCTGGAAGGTTCTCGCTGCCTATAACGGCGCGCACCTGCGGCATGTGCGCACGATCTGGCGCAACGGCTGGGTCACCATCCATCTTGACCGGCCCTGAGCCGGTCACGTCCCGCATCAACAATCGCGAAAATAAAAAAAGGCGGTGCCGAAGCACCGCCTTCAGATCGGTTTTCACCGATCTTGCCCGCGAGCGTGTGGAGGAGGAGTGCTCAAGCGGGCTCTAAGCGTTCTGATCATAATCCGAGGGAGGAGGAGAACCGGATTACGATCGTCTTGGAACGCGTAGATCGTAAACTTGTTAGCGGCGACCGCCGCGGCTGGCGCCGATTGCCTTTGCGGTTTCGACTTCGAGCTGACGAAGCGAGCCGACGGAATGGCGTACGGTGCGACGCTCGCCAGCCAGCGCCGGGCTAACATATGCGGAGCGAGAGATAGGCATTGTCTTAAGTCCTTGGTTTTGAGCTGGTTCTTCGTGAACCCCGTTTGATGCCGCGGATATAGCGACTCGCCCGTCGGCGTGGCAGGGGGGCAGCTTCATGGGAGCTATGCGTAATATGCATGTTTCGTGCCGTGAAGTTGTCATAATCGGACTGGCATGCTCACGAAATGGGCGGATTCGTTAACGGCCCGCATGAGATAAACTACTCTCATCTGGTGTGATATTGCGGTAATCGTACATAGCGTCTTAGAGATCGAAAATCACGTCGCACTTCCGATCGTGATGCTCTAACATACTGGCAATATTCAGTTTCACGAACTCTCCATCACTACCGGATCAGCCCATGTTTCAGTCTTTCGACGTCACTTCCACCCCGCAATTCGGCCGCGAGCGCGTCGCCGGCTTGCGCGCTGCCTTCGACGATCTCGGCATTGACGGCTTCCTCGTGCCGCGGGCTGACGAGTATCAAGGCGAGTACGTGCCCAAATGCTCGGAGCGTCTCGCATGGCTCACGGGGTTCACTGGATCGGCAGGTGTTGCGCTTATCACGCACTCTCAGGCCGTGGTTTTCGTGGATGGCCGTTATGTGACTCAGCTTGCAGAGCAGGTGGATCGGAGCGTCTTCAGCGGAGGCGATCTGGTGAACGAGCCGCCGCATGTCTGGTTGCCGCGTCACGCGAAGAAAGGTTTCCGGCTCGGCATCGATCCGTGGCTGCATACGGGTGCCGAAGTACGCCGACTGGAAAAGGCCTTGGCCGAGATCGACGGCAAGCTCGTCTTCCTGCCCCACAATCCGCTCGACAAGCTCTGGACCGACCGGCCGCCCGAGCCGCTGGGCAACGTTATCATTCAGGATATCGCCCAGGCCGGTATCCTCGCCAAGGACAAGCTTGCGACGATTGCAAACGGCCTCAAGGAAAAGAATCTCAAGGCGGCGCTGATTACCGATCCGTCCTCTGTCGCCTGGATCTTCAATATCCGCGGCAGCGACGTGCCGCACACACCGCATCCTCTGGCCCGCGCCATCATTTATGCGGAAGGAGAAGCGGCGCTCTTCCTCGACAAGCGCAAGACCAAGGTCGAGGCCGAAGCCTATCTCACGCAGATCTGCAAGCAACTGCCGCCGTCGGAACTTACCAAGCGCCTGGCCGCTACTGCTGCGGATGGCGGGCGCATCCTGGTTGATCCGGATCTCGCTTCCTATGCCTTGACCGATATCATCCGTCGAGAGGGTGGAGAGGTCGTGGAGGGCAATGATCCCGCCAAGCTGCCGCGCGCCTGCAAGAATGCTGCCGAAATCAACGGCTCTGCGGCTGCCCATCTGCAGGATGGCGCCGCCATGGTCGAGTTCCTTTACTGGCTGGAGACAAGCAAGCCTGGAACGGTGACGGAGATTGCGGCGGCCAAGCGACTGGAAGCCTACCGCGCCCGCGTCGGCGAGAGCATGCAAAACCCGCTGAAGGACATTTCCTTCGATACGATCTCCGGTGCCGGCGAGCATGCGGCGATCATGCACTATCGCGTGACCACGGAGAGCGACCGGCTGATCCAGGCGGGCGAACTGTTCCTGATCGATTCGGGTGCGCAATATATCAACGGTACCACCGACATCACCCGTACAGTTGGCATCGGTGCTGTCTCCGAAGAGCAGAAGCGCCTCTTCACGCTGGTGCTGAAGGGAATGATCGCCATCAGCACGGCTCGTTTTCCGAAGGGAACGCGCGGCTGCGATCTCGATCCGCTGGCGCGCATCGCGCTCTGGAAGGCAGGCGTCGATTTCGCCCATGGCACGGGCCACGGCGTCGGTTCCTATTTGTCCGTGCATGAGGGGCCGCAGCGCATTGCGCGGCTCGCGGTGCAGGAGCTGCTTCCCGGCATGATCTTGTCCAACGAACCCGGCTACTATCGTCCGGGTCATTTCGGCATCCGCATTGAAAACCTGATCTATATCCGCGATCCGGAGGAGATCGAGGGGGGTGACATGCCTATGCTGGGCTTCGAGACTTTGACCTTCTGCCCGATCGATCGCAGCCTGGTACTTGTCGAGCTGCTGACACATGAAGAGCTAAACTGGTTGAACCAGTATCACGCCCGGACGCGCGAAGCGCTGATGCCGCTGATCCATGATCATGACGTACGGGCGTGGCTGGAAAATGCCACGCTCGAGCTTAGCCATTGAGAAATAAGGGCCTCATCCCATCTCGAAATCGGGATGGGGTCCGTCTCAAGCGCCTATGGAATGGCGCCACGCCATGACGACCACCCATCCTGCGACCAGCATATAGGTCGAAGGATAGCGCAGTCCGACGACAAGGGCGGCAAGCATCGCCACCTTCGTATCCCAGCCACCGACGAAGAAGGCGGGGGCGACAAGGGTCGTGAGTACGGCGGCGGGTACGGCATTCAGCGCCGCCTCGACGCGTGGCGGAATGCGGGTCATCTTAACGATCAGGATATAGCCGCCGATGCGCGTCAGGAAGGTCACCACGGCCGCAGCCGCAATCAGCAGGACCATATGCGAATTGAAATCGAACATGGTCAGACCTCGTGGCTTCCGTGCGCGATATCAGGCTTGCGATTCGCTTTGACCGGCGGCAGCATTGCGGCAAGCGCGACGCCCGCTAAGGCGCCAATGCTGACATGCCAGGGCGAGCCGACATAGCGATGGGCGATGGCCGATGCCATGGCACTGACCGCCACGACAGGCAGGAAGTTGTCGCGCGTGCGAAAGCCCATGACGATGCCGAGGAAATAGACCGGCAGCAGAATATCGAGGCCGATGGCTTTGGGATCACCGATGAAACTGCCGAGAAGACCGCCGATCAGGCTCACCACCACCCAGGGAACATAGATCACCACCGCAAAGCCGATATACCAGGCGAAAGTCAACGGCTTGCCGCTTTCATGGCGCTTGATCGTCTCGGCGAATTGCGGATCGACCAGCAGGAAAAAAGTGAAGAACTTCTCCACAGCGGAAAAGTGTCTGATATAGCGAGCGATCGCTGCCGAATAGAGCACATGGCGGAAGTTCACGGCGAGGATCGACAGCACGATGAGCCAGGCCTGAACATTGTGGCCGAAGAGATCGATCCCGACCATCTGGCTGGCACCGGCATAGACGGTGCCGCTCATCAGGGTCAGTTCGCCAAGGGACATGCCCTGATCGCGCGCCAGCGCACCGAAGAGGGCGCCGAAAGGCGCTGCAGCGAGGCCGACGGGAATGCCGCCCTTCAAGCCTTCAAGAAATTCCGCGCGACTCATGGTCCGCTTTGTCCTTTGTGGAAAATCCGGCGCTTTTGCCTGGATGTCGTGTCGAGGGCGCACATTCCGCATGGAACCAACGATGGTTATACCCTTGCGCATTTTGTGCCACGCTGTTCAATGGCGGGAGGTGTATGCCGTACCTTTGGAGCCAGCAATTGAATTTCCTTGATGGATCAATTGATTTCCTTGATCCAGCGCTTCGGCCCGCTCGCAAAATGGGAGATGGAAAGATGAAGAAGATCACCTTTTCGAAGGAGGAGAAGGCGGCCATGGTCGCCCGCGTTCAGCGCTATTTCGCCGATGAGCTGGACCAGACGCTCGGCACCTTGCCCGCTGAATTCCTGCTCGATTTCTTCACATCCGAGATCGGCCCTTACTACTACAATCAAGGCCTGCGGGATGCCCATGCAGCATTGATGAGCAAGATGGAGGATTTCGGCGAGGCGATCTATCTCTTGGAGAAAGAGCCGGCCAAGAGCTGATGGCGTCTTACTTCTTCGGCTGGAACGTATGCTCCAGTGCCGGAAACGTGCGAGTTGTCACCTCCTCGGCATAGGCTTCCGCGGCTTTCGAGATCATGTGCGCCAGCTCCGCGAAGTGCTTGACGAAGCGCGGTTTGAAATCGTTGAACAGGCCGAGCATGTCGTCGGAAACGAGGATCTGCCCATCGCAGGCGGCAGATGCGCCGATGCCGATGGTGGGAATGGCGACGGCGGCGGTGATCTCGCGGGCGAGCGGCTCTATCGTGCCTTCGATCACTATTGCGAAGGCGCCGGCCTCCGAGATCGCCTTGGCATCACGCCGGATCTTATCGGCTTCCTTGTCCGAGCGCCCGAGCGAACGATAGCCGCCGGTCGTATTCACCTGCTGCGGCATCAGTCCGACATGGCCGAAGACCGGAATGCCGCGACTGGTGAGGAAGGCCACGGTTTCTGCCATTTCCTCGCCACCTTCGAGCTTCACGCCATCGCAGCCGGTTTCCTTCAGGATGCGCGCCGCATTGCGGAAGGCTTGCTCCTTCGACTCCTGATAGGAGCCGAAGGGCATGTCGACAATGATGCAGGCATGTTTTGCGCCACGCATGACCGCTTGGCCGTGGGCGATCATCATATCCAGCGTGACGCCGACGGTCGTTTCCATGCCGTAGAGCACCATGCCAAGGGAATCACCCACCAGAAGCAGGTCGCAATGCGGATCGAGCAGGCGGGCGATCGGCGTTGTATAGGCCGTCAGGCTGACGATCGGGCGCGTGCCCTTCATCGCTTCGATGGCTGCCGGCGTCGTGCGCTTGGTGTGTCCGACGGTGCTCATCTCAGGCGGCCCCTTCGTTGGCGGATTTGCTGCCGATAACCCGGTTGTCGAGCAGGCGGGTGGTGCCGATGCGGACGAACAAGGCGATGAGGATCGGCTGCCCCTGCAGTTTGGTCAGCGGCTCCAGCGTTTCAGGATGACGAACGGCGGCGACTTCCACGGTCGCGAGGGGCTCCTTGCCGATGAAGGCGCGAAGCGCCTCTTCGAGTGCTGCTGGATCATCGGCGCCGAGATCGTAAAGCCTTGCAGCTTCCTTCAATGCTCTGGGGACAATAACAGCGGCGGCACGCTCTTCTTTTGACAGATAGACATTGCGTGAGGAGAGGGCCAGACCATCCGCATCGCGAACGGTTGGCACTGGTACGACCCGGACAGGCTGGGCCAGATCCTGGACCATGCGGCGGATGATCGTTACCTGCTGGTAGTCCTTCTCGCCGAAATAGGCGCTGTCGGGCTGGACGATATTGAAGAGCTTGGTGACGACGGTGGCAACACCGGCGAAGTGTCCCGGACGAACGGCGCCCTCCAACTCCGCGCCGAGCTTCGGCACGTCGACCACCGCTTCCATCGGTCGCGGATACATGTCCATGACGCCGGGTGCGAAGAGAAAGTCGACGCCGGCATCGCGCAACATGGAACTGTCCCGCTCGAGATCGCGCGGATACTTCGCCAGGTCTTCATTGGCGCCAAATTGCAGTGGATTGACGAAGATCGAGGTGACGACGACATCGTTCTCGGCCTTGGCGCGTGAGACGAGTTCCATATGGCCGGCATGCAGGTAGCCCATGGTCGGCACCAGGCCGATTTTCCTGCCGGCTTTACGGTGTTCGCCAAGCCGTTCGCGCAGGTTGGCTATCGTGTGGACGATCTCCATCGTGGCACTCCTCCCCAGGCAATGCCGTTTCCGTATTGCCGGTTTCCATCCCTCAAAATTGCGGGGACTTCTAACGTGTGCAGTGCGAAAAGGCAATTCGCCCGCGCCACCAGCCGCGGTTTCGCTTTCAGGCTATGAGGTTCGCAGGCCAATCCAAGGCGATTTAATCTCCGCTGCTGTGCTCCAAACCGAATCGCGCTCCCAAGGGGTGCCTGAGAGAGCGAAAACGAGACGATGCTGTCTTGCAGAGACTAGACCGAGCGCATCAGGCCGCCATCGACTTTGAGGTTTTGGCCGGTGATGTAGCCAGCACCGTCGGAGGCCAGGAAGGCGACGGTAGCGGCGATCTCGGCGCTGGTGCCATAACGCTGCATCGGCACGCTGTCACGGCGTTCTTCGGTCGCCGGCAGGCTGTCGATCCAGCCAGGCAGGACATTGTTCATCCGCACGTTGTCGGCGGCATAGGTGTCGGCAAAAATCTTCGTATAGGAGGCAAGGCCCGCGCGGAATACGGCCGAAGTCGGGAACATTGCCGATGGTTCGAACGTCCAGGCGGTGGAGATGTTGATGATCGCGCCGGATTTCTGCTTCTGCATGATGGGAGCGATGAGGCGGACCGAACGGATGACGTTCATCAGATAGACATCAAGACCGGTGCGCCATTGCTCGTCGGTGATCTCAAGGATCGGGGCGCGCGGACCATGGCCGGCGCTGTTGACGAGCACATCGATCCGACCCCACTTTTCCATCGTCGCATCGACCAGGCGCTTGAGATCGTCATTCGACTGATTGGAGCCGGTAACGCCGATTCCGCCAAGTTCCTGAGCGATAGCCTCGCCCTTTCCGGAGGAGGAGAGGATGGCGACATGGAAGCCATCGGCGGCAAGGCGCCTGGCGCTTTCGGCACCCATGCCGCTGCCGCCCGCAGTGATAACAGCCACTTTTTGTATCGACATATGTGCGTCCTTCCTCGTCTGGTTCCCGGGAGATCGATTGCCTGAATCTGCTGATGAAATATCATCTTCTTCGCACGAGGGCCAAGCAGCTAAATTCTTGTCTATCAGTAGAAAAACTACCGGCGAGGAGGTGAGACGGAAATGATCGGCATGATGTCAGGACGATGCCTGCATTTTGGGCCGAGGTTTCAATGTCGACTCCACTTCGCCCGCTGAGATTAGCGCTTTCCTCAATCTTTTGCTGTTAGCTGCCACCATGGCGAAGATCGTGGCGTTGGCTGCATATTTCTATCAGGCTGCGGTGGCTTTCGGGCTGCTGATTGCGGTGGCGCATCTGCTGACGCCAGCGGATTATGCCTCCTATTCGCTATTCATCTCGATCAGCCAGTTTGCCGCGATCCTGTGTTTCGAATGGGTTCGCTTTGCCTGCAGCCGCTTCTATCCGGGGCAGGGGCCTGGGAGCGAGGCGCTGGAGCGCAAGGCGCTGACGGTGGAATTTGCGGCTTGCTCGGCAATCTGTTTGATCGCCGCTTCCGTCTCGATCTTCTTTTCTGTCTCGGCAGAGATTGCCGTGCTTGGCGGCCTGGTCGCAATCTTCCAGGGCGGCAGCGATCTGCATCTCACCATGCTGCGCTTCCGTCAGGAATTTCGGGTCTTTTCGCGGCTACAGGGTTCGCGTGCGACGATTCTGGCCATCGGTACGCTTGCGGGTGCGGCTGTTGCCCCGACCTTCACATGGACCGTCGTCGGTCTGATGGCCGGCTATCTTGCCTATGGGCTCCTTGCCGTACTTTTGACCCGCAACAGTCTTCACGAGGCGGCTTCGTTCGAGAAGGCGCTGGTACGCAAGCATTTCGTCTATGGCAGCGTTGCCGCGAGCGCCTCCGTTATCGGCATGCTGACGCCGTTGGGATTGAAATCGATCCTTACGGCTACGCTGGGAGCGGGTGGCGCCGCCGGCGCACTTCTGGCGCTTGATCTGCTGCAGAGGCCCTTCGTCCTGATCGTCTCTGCGCTGCAGGCCATTCAATATCCCGATGTCGTCACGACCTATGATCGCGATGGGCGGACGCCTGCCTTTGCCAAGCAGCTCGGAGAATATTATTCGCTGCTGACCGGTCTGACGCTGATGACCGCCGCCGGCATTTTCGCGCTATTGCAGCCGGTCGGGCAATTGGTCATCGCCGCCGGTTTGCGCAAGGAGTTTCTTACCGTCGCCCCCTTTGTCATCGGCCTTGCGACATGCCGCGCGCTGACGGCCAACATGATGCCCACTCCTGCGCACCTGCAGCATCGGCTGTTGATGATCTTCCTGCTCGCGGCGCTGGATTGCCTGCTGCTGAATGCGGGCACGCTCATCGGCGGCTATCTCGGTTCCTTCAGCGATGCAGCCCTCATGGCCGGCGGCATGATTGGCGCGCTATGCGCCACGGCGATCGGCGTCAAGGTTATGATGTCTCTTGCCTTCGATTTCGTCTGGCCGCCCGTCGTTCTGTCGGCCATCGGGCTGGCCCTGCCAGTGCTGGCAACGGCCGGTTTTGGCTATTCGCTCTGGATATCTGTAGTTGTCGGCGTTATCGGGGGCGCGCTCTTCTGCCTGCTCGGCCTCTACAGCTACTTCGTCACGATGTTCCGGCCGCAATCAGGGTCGTGAAATCTCTTAGAGATCTTCCAGAATGGACAGGACGCGATCTGCGCTGCCATCCCAGGAGAAGCGCGTAACGTTCTCATGGCCGCGTCGTCGCAGATCCTGGCGTAACGCCTCATCCGCCGCGATCCGTCGCATGGCGGAGACAAGTTCGTCCTGTCGGAAGGGATCGAAGTAGAGCGCGGCATCGCCCGATGCCTCACGTACGGCAGGAATATCGGCCGCAAGTACCGGGCAGCCCTGGGTCATCGCCTCCAGCGGCGGGATGCCGAAACCTTCGTAGAGGCTCGGGAAAACGAAAGCTGTGGCATGGCGCTCCAAGGCGGCGATTTCTGTATCGGCGAGCCGGCCGGGAAAGAGCAGGCTGTCGTTCGATTGCTGGTTATCCGATTTGAAGACGGTCGGTGCGGAGCCGCCGACGACCACGAGCTTCTGGTTCTCATCCTTGAGCGCCTCGAAGGCGCGGATCGCGAAATCGAGGTTCTTGTTCGGCTTCATCGTTCCCACAAGCAGGAAGAAGCCGTTCGTTCTCAAGCCAAGCCGCTGCATGACGGCCTCATCCGGCTCGATGACGGCGTAATGATCGACGGCATTGTAGACGACGTCGATACCAGTCCATGGCACCCGGAATACAGAGGCGAGCTCCTGCCGCGAGAATTCGGAGACGGTACCGATCTTGGCGGTGCGCGTCAGCACGATTCCAAGGGCGCCATGTAGCAGGCGGTAGCTGCGCTTGAAGGACTGCGGATGGCGGAAGATCGTCACGTCATGGATGACGACGGCTTGACGGCGATGCAGGAGCGGCCCGCTGCCGCCGAGGCCGATGAGCCGGCTGCCGCGCGAGCGGGAAAGCAGCGCTGTTTGCTCCCAAAGATGGCCGGGGCCGGAACCGAAACTGTCAACGTCTATGGCGGAAAGTTTGATATCGACAGGCGTATTGCGCGGCACGGCCAGACGCCAGCGCACTCCTTTCAGGGAGGCGGGCAGCGCGCCCGAGGAGATCTTGCGGTCGAGCGCCAGGGTTAATTCGCGCGCAAAGCGCTGCACACCGGACAGAGGCTGGCCGAGAAAACGCCCGTTGATGACAATCGACTGCACGCAAGAAATCCCGATATCTTACTGACAGGGAATAGCTTGCACCATTTTATTTAGAGAAGGTTTAGCTGGATTTGCGCGATTTTACGCAAACGCATCCTTGCTGCTGATCACGGCAACACCACGGGCTCGTATCTCGTCGATTGCCGATTTGACGCCGGCGGGATCGATGCCTCGGCTTGCATCTTCGATGAAGCGGATTGTGACGCCGGGCAGCATTTCAACGGCATCGAGCGCCGAGAACTTGACGCAATAATCGGTTGCCAGCCCGCAAAGGTCGAGTTCGGTGACGCCTTTGTTGCGCAGATAGGCGGCCAGCCCGGTGAGGGCAGCCTGATCGTTGTCACGGAAGGCGGAATAGCTGTCGACGGCGGGATTCTGGCCCTTTTGCTGGATGAAATCGACGGCGTCCATATGGAGATCCGGGTGAAACTCGGCATCTTTGCTATTCTGGACACAATGATCGGGCCACATCATCTGCGGCTTGCCTGACAGTGTGCCGATTTCAAAAGGTTTCTTGCCTGGATGAGCGGAAGCGAAGCTGCCGTGACCGGCCGGATGCCAGTCCTGCGAAGCGACGATGAGATCGTATTGGCCGCTGTCGATGAGCTTATTGGCGACAGGCACCACCTGATCTCCGTCCGGCACGGGAAGGTTACCGCCTGGGCAGAAGCCGTTCTGGATGTCGATGAGCAGCAGCGCTTTCATGAGGCTCGTCCTTCTATTTTGTTGTGCCGCACGATGCCAAGCGGCGCGCTTCGGATCAAGCCCTTTGCGCCCCGCCGGTGAAGGCGGCGAGGCGCGATGGTTTGTAAAGGCTTATGCCGGCTTGTGGCCTTTGAGGCCGTAGAAGGCGATGTAGACGTAGCAGATGATCGGCATCAGGAAGGCGAGGTGGATGCCGATCGTATCGGCAAGGCCGCCCTGGATAACAGGCAGGATCGCGCCGCCGACGATGGCAAGGCAAAGAATGCCCGAGCCTTGGCTCGTATATTTGCCGAGACCATGCAGCGCCAGGCTGAAGATCGTTGGGAACATGATCGAGTTGAACAGGCCGATCGCCAGCACGGACCACATGGCGATATGGCCTGTCGTCAGCACCGTCACCAGCAGAAGGATGATTGCGACAGCGGCGTTGAACGCAAGCGCCTTGCCATCATCGATATGGCGCATAATTGCCGAGCCGACGAAGCGCCCGACCATGGCGCCGCCCCAGAAATAGGAGACGTAGTGAGCGGCATCGGACTCGGAGAGATGGGCGATATCGGGCTGGCTCAGGAAGTTCACCAGGAAGCTGCCGACGCTGACTTCCGCACCGACATAAACAAAGATACCGACAGCGCCGAGCACGAGATGGCGGTACTGCCAGGCGGAGCCGCCGCCGCGCATCGGCTCGATGGTCTCCTCATCCTCGACTTCCGGAAGTTTCAGCGCCGCAAAGACGGCCGCGAGCACCAGGAAAGCGGCTGCAAGAAGCAGATAGGGAAACTTGACCGCACCGGCTTCGGCAAGGCGCATAGCGTCGAGCTGTTCCGGGGTCGCGTTGGTGGCCGCAACGGTCGCAGCGGACAGGATCAGCATTGCGCCGAAGTATGGTGCAATCGTCGTGCCGAGCGAATTGAAGGCCTGCGTCAGGTTCAGGCGGCTGGCGGCG
The DNA here is from genome assembly GCF_057784515.1 of Martinezella sp. CNPSo 3732. Classification (NCBI taxonomy): domain Bacteria; kingdom Pseudomonadati; phylum Pseudomonadota; class Alphaproteobacteria; order Hyphomicrobiales; family Rhizobiaceae; genus Martinezella; species Martinezella sp. CNPSo 3732. Next base: position 179,232 of record NZ_JBXSOO010000003.1, on the reverse strand, counting down.
GTATCCGGTGGTCCCAATACGGTGACATAGGGATTGGCGGCGACCTGCAGGATCGTAATGCCGGTGGCGAGCACGAAAAGCGCGCCCAAGAAAAGGGCGTAGACTCGGTAGGTGGCGGCCGGAATGAACAGGGCGCAGCCGACAGCCGCGATCGCGAGGCCGACAACGATGCCCCATTTATAGGTGATACGCTTCACGAGCGTGCCGGCAGGCAGCGATATGATGGAGTATGCACCGAAAAAGCAAAGCTGGATGAGCATTGCCTGGGTATAATTCAGCTGAAAGACGCTTTTCAGATGCGGGACCAGAATATCGTTCAGGCAGGTGATGAAGCCCCACATGAAAAAGAGTGAGGTGAGTGCGATAAGTGCGAATTGGTAATTGCCCTGGCCTTGGTGTGCGGATGCACGCGCGCTGGTGGGCGCAGAGCTTGTTGCTGAGCCAGCCACTTTTTTATCCTCGGTTTTTGTTGTTACCAGGCTTCGAGATTCGAGCCGGACGAAAAGCCCGAACGGGCCGAAAGAAGAACTGGCGGCGGCTTGCCGAGACACCCGCGGGAAACGCAGAATCCCGAAGCCGCTTCAATCGATATAATCGATTGGATTATCATTGGTAGCTTGCTAGGCATGCGGATTCTGCAATGCTGCAATGCAATAGCTTGCAAGAGTGGAATGTCTAGCCATGCTTTTTAGCTTTTGGGTTCGCCTTCGATCGGGGCAAGCTGCCGATGTCAGTCGAGGCTGTGCAAATAGCCAAGAACGGCGCGTTTCACGCGCAGAGCCAGCTGGTTTTTATCCGTGTCGCCATGGTCCCCTGCGGCATCGACCATTCCCTTGATGATCGCGACCACGTCGCGGCTTGCCACATCGATATCGACCTGCGGCGGCAAATCCGGTCGCAGCAAAGTTGTGCGGGTGAGCTCCAAGAATCGCCGCTTGACCGCTTCGGTGGCGGCATCGAGCGGCAGCCGCGCTTCCTCGAAATCGAGCAGACGGGCAAGTGCCGGCCGGCGAAGCTGCTGCTCGACGCAAGGGAGGATGAGCGCCGACAAGGCCTCGCTGCCGGTGGGCTTGTTGGCGGCAATTTCCGCTTCTGCGACGAGGCGGGAAGTCTCGCGCAGGATCAAGGCGCCGATCAGCGCATCCTTGCGTGGAAAATATTGATAGAGCGAGCCGACGCTGACACCGGCCTTCTCAGCGACGGCATTGGTGGAGAAGGCCTCATGGCCGCGCTCTTCCAAAATGCGAGCCGCAGCCTCCACGATCGCTTCGACTGTTGCGAGCGAGCGGGCTTGCTTTGGCGCTTTTCTCGGCGTGGCGCGGCTGTGGAGCGGGCTTTCGGACATGTTTCTGGAATGCGAGTAGCAAAAAGCGAATTATCGCTCATATTGCAATTCGCGACCCAACGAAAGAAGCGTTTCAACGACATGCCGAGATTAAGTTCCCGGGCATGGCGGAGAGCGCTTGTGCGAAGGACAAGGAGATTGACGCATGTCCAACGAAATTAGATCAGCGATCGTAACCGGCGCATCCAAGGGCATCGGCGCCGCTATTGCGAAGCAGCTTGCCGCCGACGGCTTTCAGATCGTCGTCAACTACGCATCGAGTTCCGAAGAGGCGGCCGATGTTGTCGCCGGTATCGCTGCGGCGGGTGGTCGCGCGATTGCAGTCCGTGCCGATGTCGCCGATGCCGCGGCAATGACGGCATTGTTCGATCGCGCGGAAGCGGAGTTCGGAAAGGTCGGCGTGCTCGTTAACAATGCCGGGATCAGCAAATTCTCGCCACTGGCCGAGGTTTCGGATGAGGATTTTCGGCAGCAGGTCGCGGTCAACTTGACGGGAACCTTCAATGGAATGCGAGAAGGGGCGAAGCGGGTGCGCGATGGCGGCCGCATCATCAATCTCTCCACCAGCATTATCGGTCACTACTCCCCCGGCAACGGCGTTTACGCCGCGACCAAAGCGGCGGTGGAGGCGATGACCCATATCCTTGCCAAGGAACTCGGTCCGCGCGGCGTCACGGTCAATGCGGTCGCGCCGGGGCCGATCGCGACCGAATTGCTGTTCAAGGGAAGATCCGAGGCGCTGATCCAGCGGCTGGTCAACGACATTCCGCTCGGACGCCTGGGGCTGCCGGAGGATATCGCCCAGATCGTATCGTTTCTGGCCGGGCCGCAGAGCGGCTGGGTCAACGGCCAGATCATCAGGGCAAATGGCGGGCGCAACTGAAGTGGCGTAGTGGGATGCAGGAGCCTTTGTGCGGCGTCACCAGCTACCGTCAGAAATGCGAGATTCGGATTGTGGTTGAAGGACTGGGATGCACAGGCGAGGGGGGAAGCGTGAGGCTTCACCAGAGCTCGTAGTATAAATCCCGCCAATCGGGATTTGTTTTTTCGATCAGCTCGACTTTCCATTGGCGATACCAGCGTTTCAACGATTTTTCCCGCTGTATGGCTGAAACGATGTCGGCGTGGTCTTCATACCAGACGAGTCGCGTGCAGCCATATTTCCACGCGAAGCCGGGCGTCAGACCTTCGCGATGTTCGTAGATGCGGCGTTCGAGATCAGCGGTGACGCCGATGTATAACGTGCCTCGTTTGTGGTTGGTGATGATGTAAGTGTATCCACTCATGCGTGTATGGTGTTGGTTGAGACGATAGCCGTCAAGAGCTAGAATGAGCAGGCAGTGTTGCGTTTACCACCCTTGCCCCACACTCCGTCATCCTCGGGCTTGACCCGGGGATCCAAACGCAGGCCTCGTTGCTTGGGGATGAAATCGGCGTGCCAACGGTTTGGTCACGACCGTCGCATTGCACTCTTGTCGTGATTCAAACTGGTAGCGCACTTGGTGGAAGCGCTTGTGCTTGGATCCTCGGGTCAAGCCCGAGGATGACGGAGGGGATGGGAGATGAGGAGCCCCACAGTGGATTCGACGCGTGCACTTTGAACTAGGATGGACCACGGCGCCTGTCAGCGCGCCTCTGGTCTCTATCCAGAGGCCTCGTCGTCTCAAACCCTCTCCACAAACCCATCCAACACCCTTTTCTGCCCGGCGCGGTCGAATTCGATCGTCAGCTTGTTGCCCTCGATCTCCGAGACATTGCCGTTGCCGAACTTGATGTGGAAGACGCGATCGCCGATGGCGAATTTGGAGGGTTCGGAGGAGGTGGACTTGGCCACCAGTTCGCCGTCGATGGTGCGCACCTTCGGGCCGCTTTCGCCATAGCCGATGCGCTCGACCGCATGGCCAGAGCGGCTGCCCCAGTTGTCGCGTGTCGCATCGTTGCGGTTGGCCTGGGCGCGTTTCCAGCCGGGCGTGGAATAGGTATTCGCGAAGGGATCGGCCTTGTCGAAGCGGGACTGGCCGTAGCCGCCGCGGCCGTACCCACCATAGGATTGCTCGACTTCGGCGACCTGAACATGCGTTTCCGGCAGTTCGTCGAGGAAGCGGGAGGGGATCGTGGACTGCCAGAGGCCGTGGATGCGGCGGTTGGAGACGAACCAGATGTGGCAGCGGCGCTTGGCGCGCGTAATGCCGACATAGGCCAGGCGGCGCTCTTCTTCGAGGCCGGCGCGGCCGCTTTCGTCGAGCGAGCGCTGGTGCGGAAACAGGCCTTCCTCCCAGCCGGGCAGAAACACGGTGTCGAATTCCAGACCCTTGGCGGAGTGCAGCGTCATGATGGAGACGGCGTCGAGATTCTCGTTCTGCTCGGCATCCATGACGAGGGCGACGTGTTCGAGGAATCCACGCATGGATTCGAAACTGTCCATGGAGCGGATCAGTTCTTTCAGGTTTTCCAGGCGCCCCGGCGCTTCCGCCGATTTGTCGTTCTTCCACATGTCCGTATAGCCGGACTCTTCGAGGATCTGCTCGGCAAGCTCGGTATGAGGCATGTTTTCGAGCAGGCCCTGCCAACGGCGGAAGGACTGCACGACGTCGAACAGCGCCTTGCGCGCCTTCGGCTTCATCTCGTCCGTCTCGATGATATCGGCCGCTGCCGCCAGCATCGGGATATCGCGCACGCGGGCGTAATCGTGCAGTGCGCGAACCGTGGTGTCGCCAAGGCCGCGCTTCGGCGTGTTGATGATGCGCTCGAAGGCGAGATCGTCAGCCGGCTGGCAGACGAGACGGAAATAGGCCATGGCATCGCGGATTTCGAGGCGTTCGTAGAAACGCGGGCCGCCGACGACACGATAATTCAGGCCGAGCGTGACGAAACGATCTTCGAACTCGCGCATCTGGAAGGAGGCGCGCACGAGGATGGCGATGTCGTTGAGATTGTGCTTGTTGCGCTGCAGCTGCTCGATCTCTTCGCCGATCGCGCGCGCTTCCTCCTCGGAATCCCAGGAGGCGTGCACCTGCACCTTGATGTCGTCGGGGTCGGAGCGGTCGGTGAACAGCGTCTTGCCGAGCCGGCCTTCATTATGAGCGATCAGATGGGCGGCTGCACCGAGAATATGTTCGGTGGAGCGATAGTTGCGCTCGAGCTTGATGACCTTGGCGCCCGGAAAATCCTTCTCGAAGCGCAGGATATTGTCCACCTCCGCACCGCGCCAGCCATAGATCGACTGGTCGTCGTCGCCGACGCAGCAGACATTCTGAGGCTCGCCCTTCTGCCGCTGCGCTAGCAGGCGCAGCCACATATATTGCGCCGTGTTGGTATCCTGATACTCGTCGACGAGGATGTAGCGGAAGCGCTGGTGATAATCCTTGAGGATATCAGGATTCTGCCTGAATATATTGATCGGATGCAGCAGGAGATCGCCGAAGTCGCAGGCGTTCAGCGTCTTCAGGCGGTTCTGGTAGGCGGCATAGAGCTCGCGGCCCTTGCCGTTGGCAAAGGCGCGGGCGTCACCCTCCGGAATATCGGCGGGGCTCAGGCCCTTGTTCTTCCAGGTGTCGATCATGCCGGCAAATTGCTTGGCCGGCCAGCGCTTGTCGTCGAGCCCTTCAGCCTGGATCAGTTGCTTGATCAGGCGGATGACATCGTCGGTATCTAGGATAGTGAAGCTGGAGGTGAGGCCGACCAGTTCGGCATGACGGCGCAGCAGCTTGACACCGATCGAGTGGAAGGTGCCGAGCCAGGGCATGCCTTCGACCGCGCCGCCGACCAGCAGCGCGATGCGTTCCTTCATCTCGCGCGCCGCCTTGTTGGTAAAAGTCACGGCGAGGATCTGGCTGGGGAAGGCGCGGTTGGTGGAAAGGATATGGGCGATGCGGGTGGTCAGTACGCGCGTCTTGCCGGTGCCGGCGCCGGCAAGCACCAGCACGGGGCCGTCGAGCGTTTCCACGGCTTCCGTCTGTTCCGGATTAAGGCCCGAGAGATAATCCGGCCGGCGGCCGCTGTCGCGTGCCGCCATGGCGCGAGCAGCAATGCCGCCGCTGTTGCTGCCGGCAGCCGGCGCAGAACGGCGCGGCGCCATATGCTCCGGCTCCTCGTCAAAGAAGGGAATGTCGTCATGTCCAATGGTCATGCGGCCCAATGTAATGATTCTACCCCGAAAGGCAAAAGAAACGGGCCGAAACTAGAACAAAAAGTGCACATTCACAGGGCATAATGCTTGACCGAAGCCTGTTTTTCGCATCGGAACGGATCGGTCTGGCCCCCGAGTAAAACGTTTCGTTGTCCGCACCAAGATTACAACTTTGTCATAATCTGTCGCAGAACTTGCTGCATATGTACAAAAACACGATATTGCAGCAAATCGGGCACAATCTTGCGTTATGGAGCCGCCCGAACCGAGATTGGCCCTGTAAGTGCGCTGGGTGAGAGGGGCCGTACTAAAAACCAACGACGCGATTTCATCGCCTCTGACACAACGAGCCGGAGACGTGCATGACCGCCTGGAAGCAGCTTTCCTTGTCTTTTCTCTTGCTGGCAGCCGGCATAGCCGCTGTCGTGGCCTTCATGCCAAGTGCGGCGGGCTTGCTGCAGAAGGTCGGCGTTCCCGAGACCGTCGTGGCCTGGATTGCTCCGCACCATGACGCGGCGGACGGAAAGGCGGAGACGAAGGCAAGCTCCGGCGGACGGCGCGGCCAGAACATACCGCTTGTCGTCACTGAGCCTGTGGTCAGCGGCGTCGTCAATGATCGCCTGAGCGCCATCGGTACCGGCGACGCCATCCGCTCGGTCGTCGTCATGCCGCAGGCGGCGGGCACGATCCGGGAAATTCTCATAAAGTCAGGTGACAGGGTGAAGCAGGGGCAGGTGCTGGCGCGTCTCGACGACGACGAGCAGATCATCGCTCGCGGTCAGGCGGAGGTGGCGCTGAAGAGTGCCGTCGAAAAATCCCAACTCTACCGCAACATCAAATCCACCGTCTCGCGCATGGATGTGTTCGATGCGGAGATCGTGGAGCAGGGCGCCAAGCTGGCGCTGCAATCGGCCGAGCTGGCGCTGAAGCGCCGTGATGTGGTTGCGCCGATCGACGGGATCGTTGGCATCGTGCCTGTGGTCGTCGGCGACAACGTGACGACGACGACCAATATCGTGATGCTGGACGACCGCTCGGAAATCCTGGTGGATTATTGGGTGCCGGAACGCTTCGCCAACACCGTCAAGGTCGACCAGCCGGTGGAAGCGACGTCCGTGGCATTGCCGGGGCGGGCATTTTCGGGCGTTGTCGAGGCAGTCGACAATCGTGTTGACGGCGCGAGCCGGACGTTGCGTGTGCGCGCCCGGATCGACAATGCCTCCGATGTTCTGCGCGCCGGCATGTCCTTCAATGTCGGCATGCGCTTTGCCGGAGAATCCTATCCCTCCGTCGATCCGCTCGCCGTCCAATGGGATGGAGCGGGTGCGCATGTCTGGCGCGTCGTCGACGGCAAATCCTCGAAGGTGCGCGTCAGCATCGTGCAGCGCAATCCGGATGCGGTGCTGGTCCGCGGCGATCTTCACAATGGCGATCTCATCGTCATCGAGGGATTGCAGCGCGTGACCGAAGGCGGCGAGGTTCGCTTTGCCCGCGATGTCGCCCAGGCCAAGGAGGTCATCACCCAACGATGACCGATGGCGATGACATGACGGATGCCGGCTCGGCGGCGGCCAAGCAATCCTTTACCGCGCTTTTCGTGCGCCGGCCGATCCTGGCGCTGGTCTTCAACACGCTGATGGTCGTCGCCGGTCTCGCCGCCTATTTCGGCGTCGAAGTGAGAGAACTGCCCGATGTCGACCGTCCGGTCGTGACCGTCAGGACCGTGTTTGACGGCGCTTCTCCCCAGACGGTGGATCAGGAGCTGACGAAGATCATCGAAGGGGCGGTCGCCCGCGTCAGCGGCCTGAAATCGGTCTCCTCCAGCTCGTCCTTCGGCCAGAGCCGGGTGACGCTGGAATTTTCCGACGCGACCGATCTTTCGGTTGCCGCGAACGATGTCCGCGACGCTATCGGCCGCATCACCGAACAATTGCCGGATCAGGCGGATGCGCCGCAGATCGTCAAGGCGGATTCGGATTCACAGCCGATCATGCGGCTTGCCGTCACCTCGAGTACGATGACGATGGACGACCTGACGCAGCTCGTCGACAAGGAGATCACTGACCGGCTGGCCTCCGTCGAAGGCGTTGCCGATGTCGAGCTCTATGGCGATCAGGAGAAGGTCTTCCGCATCGATGTCGATCAGGCGGCTCTTGCCGGGCGCGGCCTGACGATCGGCGATCTGACGACAGCGCTTGCGACCGCGGCGCTCGACGTGCCGGCCGGATCGTTGAAGAGCGCGCGCCAGGATATCGTCGTGCGCGCAACGGCCGCATTGCAGACGCCGGAGGATTTCTCCCGGCTGATTATCAAGAACCGCGTGCGGCTCTCCGATGTCGCGACCGTGACGCTCGGACCGAGGGACGGCACGACCGCGCTGCGCTCGAACGGCGTACAGGGCGTCGGCCTCGGCATCATTCGCCAGGCGCAGTCGAATACCTTGAATATTTCCGAAGGCGTGAAGGCCGTCGTTGCGCAGCTGTCGAAATCGTTGCCCGAGGGTACGCGCATCGTCATCACCAGCGATGACGCGCTGTTCATTCAGGGGGCGATCCACGAGGTCGTGCTGGCGCTCGTCCTGTCGGCGCTGATCGTCACCGCAGTCATCTATCTCTTCCTGCGCGACTGGCGGGCGACGTTGATCCCAGTCGTCACCATGCCGGTAGCGCTGATCGGCACGCTTGCCGCGCTCTATATGGTGGGATTCTCCGTCAATATCCTGACGCTGCTGGCGATCGTGCTTGCGACCGGCCTCGTGGTCGACGACGCCATCGTCGTACTGGAGAATATCGTTCGTCGCCGGGCGGAGAAGATCGGGCCGCGCGCCGCCGCTGTTCTCGGTACGCGAGAAGTCTTTTTCGCGGTCATCGCAACGACGGCAACGCTCGCCGCTGTGTTCATTCCGCTGTCCTTCCTGCCGGGGCAGGTGGGCGGCCTGTTCCGCGAATTCGGCTTCGTGCTTGCCTTCTCTGTAGGCCTCTCATCGATCGTAGCGCTGACGCTGTGCCCCATGCTTGCCTCGCGCATGCTGACCAAAGAGATGCGCGAGGAGCATGGCGCGCTCGGGCGTTTCGGCGAGCTTTTCTCCAGTGTCTATCGTCGTACCCTCAAGGCCTGTCTCAATGCGCCTTTCGTCGTCATCGTCTTCTGTGCCGTGCTTTCGGCTGCAGCCGTCCTGGCGTTCGTAAACGTCAAGAGCGAGCTGACGCCGAGCGAGGATCGGGCGATGGTCATGTTGCGTCTCACCACGCCGCAAGGCGCAGGCCTCGATTATACCAAGGATCAATTGCAGCGCGTCGAAGAGCGGCTGCAGCCGCTGATGGACAGCGGCGATATACGAAATATCTACGCGATTTCAGGCATGAACAGCCAGAAGAACAGCGGCTTCATGGTGCTGACGCTGGCGCCTTGGAGTGAGCGTCATCGTACGCAGCAGGATATCGTCACCGATATCAACAAAGCCATGGCAGGCGTGCCGGCTCTTCGTGGCAATATCATCCAGGCCAACAGCCTGCGCATCCGTGGCGCAGGCAGCGGCGTGCAGATGGCGCTCATCGGCAACAATCACGAAGCGCTGACCGAAGCAGCCCTGAAACTCGTGCAAGAACTCGACAAGACCGGCCAATTCGATACGCCGCGGCTGAACAACGAGCCGACACAGGCTCAGGTCTCCGTCACCATCGATCGTGAGCGCGCTTCCGATCTCGGGGTCGACATTTCAGGTCTTTCAGTGGCCTTGCAGTCGTTGCTTGAGGGCCGCTCCGTCGTCGACGTATTTGTCGCCGGCGAATCCTATCCGGTGCTTTTGACGTCGACGATGCGACCGATCGACGATCCTACGGACCTCGAAAATGTCTTCCTCAAGACCGGCGACGGCAAGATCGTGCCGATGTCGGTCATTGCGTCGTTGAAGGAGAATGCGGTTGCGCCGCAGCTGACCCGCGAGCAGCAGCTGGCCTCGGTTGCGATCACGGCCGGGCTCAAGAACGGCATGTCGCTCGGGCAGGCGGTCGAGGAAGTCACGCGGATCGCAGCGCCGCTCCTGCCGCCTGGTTCGCGGTTGATGCCGCTCGCCGAAGCGGCGACACTGGAGGAGAATTCCAGCGGCATGGCCCTGACCTTCGGTTTTGCCATCGTCATCATCTTCCTGGTGCTCGCCGCGCAGTTCGAAAGCGTGCTGTCGTCGATCATCATCATGTCCACGGTGCCGCTCGGCCTTGCCTGTGCCGTCTTTGCGCTCGTCATCACCGGATCGAGCCTCAACATCTACAGCCAGATCGGCCTGGTGCTGCTCGTCGGTGTCATGGCCAAGAACGGCATCCTGATCGTCGAGTTTGCCAATCAGCTGCGCGATAAGGGGGAGGGTGTGCGTGAGGCGATCGAAAAGGCCTGCGCGCTGCGTTTGCGGCCGGTCATGATGACGATGATTGCGACCATTCTCGGCGGCGTGCCGCTCGTCTTTGCGGAGGGCGCGGGTGCGGAAGCGCGCGTCGCGCTCGGATGGGTGATCGTTGGCGGCCTGGGGTTTGCGACCCTAGTCACGCTTTACATCACGCCGGTCGCCTATCTGCTGATTGCCCGCTTTGCAAAACCGCAGACGCATGAAGAGCAGCGGCTGCATGACGAGATGTCGGACGCGGCGCTGCGCGCGAAGCTCACCAATCTTCGTGCGGCGGAGTAGGTCGGCAGGTTGCGCCCGTTGCGGGCGTTGCGCTTATTTATGGTAAATCAGGGGTATCGTTTAGCGCTTTTTTAAGCATGTTTGCTAATCATGTCGGTATGTAACCGCTGGAGCGCAGGCGTTGTTTTGCCTCGTTCCCCGTTCGCCGACACACTCGGCCCGCGCGCATGAGCGCCCGCGGCAAGGTTCCGATGTCTCCTTGTATTTGTTGCGTATTGTTGCGTCCGGAGTTCATGTGCCGTGAGTATTTTTTCGACCTTCATCAGGGTCAGTCCCTCCGTGAATACAGCACTGGAAGTGCTGAGGGACACCCAGACCAAACTGGGTAACGCCGAACGACAGATGTCGTCGGGCCTACGGGTTCAGTCGGCCAGAGACAATGCCACATACTGGAAAATCTCGACTTTGACGCATACCGATATCGGCGCGATTTCGTCGGTTCAGGATGCGCTTGGTCTAGCCGCCTCGACCGTCAGCACCGCTTCCACGGGTGTCAGCAGCGCGATCGACGTCGTGACCGAAATCAGGACGAAGCTCGTCGGCGCCTATGAGACCAGCGTCGATAAAACGAAGCTCAACGACGAGATCACCGAGCTCAAGCAGCAGCTGCGCAGCGTCGGGGAGTCGGCCACGTTCAACGGGGTCAACTGGACCGTGCTGCAAGACGGTGCGGACCCGACTGATCCCCATGAAATTCCAGGCTCCCTTATCCGGGGCACCAACGGCACCGTGACGATCGGCATGCTAAGCTATGCGGGCGTCAGCTCGACGACCGGGCCGATCACCTCAGCCGATGCGCGCTATCTGATCGATGATCAGTCGAGCGGTACCGGCGGATATGGCGTGCTGACGTCGACGTCTTTCGCCACCGAAGCCGGAGCGGCCAAGAATTATGTGCTGATCAGCAGCAAGAACGGCAATACGAGCGGCCAGGTGGAGATTTCGCTCGATGCCAATACGACCGGGGGCGCCATTGTCGACATGGTCAACACCGTGACGGGAATGCTGAACCAGCTCAAGACGATCGGATCCGCCTTCGGCTCCCTCGAAGCGCGTATCAATCTTCAGACCGAGTTTGCCAAGAATCTCAACGATTCGCTGACCAGCGGCGTCGGCAAACTCGTGGATGCCGATATGGAGCAGCAGTCGAGCAAGGTTCTGGCGCTGCAGGCCCAGCAACAACTCGGGCTGCAATCTCTGGCGATTGCCAATGCGAGCTACAATACGGTTCTGCAGCTCTTCCAGAATCACTGATTGCAGGTGTGCGGCGTCGAAGTTGGTGGGGTCGGAAATGGCAGGCTCCACGCTTCCGGATGAGCCGGCTTCGCCAAAAAGCTTTGCCGACGCTCTATGCACAGGGGACAAGGGTCTGGATAAGATTTCTCTTCATGATATTGCCGCAATGCTTCATATCTGCTGCGGCCATCGAACCGGAGAGCGACGATTCTATGATCAAGAAAATTGCTATTTTTGCCCTAGCGGCAGCCTTTTTGAACGCATGCACCACCACCGACCCCTATACGGGTGAGCAGAAGGTATCGAATACCGCAGGCGGTGCGGCGATCGGCGCCGGTGTCGGCGCCGTTGCCGGCCTTCTGATCGGCCATTCGCCGGCCTCGCGCCGGAATGCCGCGCTGATCGGCGCAGGCGTCGGTGCGCTCGCAGGTGCGGGCATCGGCAATTATATGGACCAGCAAGAATCAGAGCTGCGTGCACAGCTGCAAGGCACCGGCGTTTCGGTCACCCGCGTCGGCGACCGCATCATCCTGAATATGCCGTCGGCAATCACTTTCGACATCGACCAGGACGCGATCAAGCCGGAATTCTTCTCGACACTGAATTCTGTCGCGATCGTTCTGCGCAAGTTCAACCGCACGCTGATCGACGTCAACGGTCATACGGATTCGACTGGCAGCCTGCAGCATAACCAGGATCTGTCCGAGCGCCGCGCCGGATCGGTCGCGTCCTACCTCGGCAGTCAGGGCATCGATCAGCGCCGCATGTCGGCCATCGGCTTCGGTCCATCGCAGCCGGTTGCAACGAATGCGACCGAGGCCGGTCGCGCGCAGAACCGCCGCGTCGAGATCCAGATCGCACCGATCACGCAGAACGGCTAAGCCTTTTCAACAAAGACGGCCGGGTCTCACGATCCGGCCGTTTTCCTTGCGCATCCGATCACGCGTGCATGCTCGCACCCTTGGTGATCTTGTCGACGATTTTCTTGTCCGCGCGCAAGGCGATGCCGACGACCTTGGCATCTTCCGGTGCGAATTCGGAAAAGACGGCGCGGTTGGCCGCATCATGGCCGGTTGAAAACATTTCCTCGATGAAGATGGAAGACGTGACACCACGCTCCAGCGAGCGGCGGTGGATGGCGGTAATCCTCTCCTTGTCGGCCGAGAGCACGATGATGGGCTGGATTGACAAAGCGTTGTAGACGTTGCCAGTGCGATCGCGATAGGCTTCTCCGATGATATCTGGATGCTGTCCGGCTATGCCTGTCGACAGGAAGGCCGTTACATTCAGCTTTTGCCAGGATTGAAGGTCGCTTCGCAGAACGATCGCGATTTTGGTATCGAACATCGATGGTCACTTTCATGCAGTCTGGAAATGGGACATTGCGCGAGGATGTAACCGGACAGATCTTCGAGGGTCTTGAACGTTTGTGCGTGACGCCGGAGGCCAACCGCATCCTGTCCGCGCCGGCCTATCCGGGTATCGAGCGCATCCAGGCGCAGTTTCGCGGCGATGCTTTCGAGCTGCATCGGCACGATACTTATGCGCTTGGCGTCACCATGCGCGGCGTGCAGACGTTCCGCTATCGTGGCGAACAGCGCTACAGCTTGCCGGGGCGGGTGATCATTCTTCATCCGGACGAGCTGCATGACGGCGGAGCCGCGACCGAGGACGGCCTCGTGTACCGGATGCTTTATCTGGAACCATCGGTGCTGTTTCAATGCCTTGAGGTGGCGCGCGTCGGCCTGCCTTTCGTCGATGACCCCGTGGTGGAGGACAATCGTCTCGCCGGCTTGTTGCTGGCGGCGCTCGGCGAGCTCGATCGCGAGCTGGATGAGCTCTTCGTCGACGATTTCGTCTCGCGGCTCACCGACGGACTTGTCCAGCATGCCCGTTTGCCGCAACGGCCCTTGGGTAGCATTGCCTGGGGGCAAGTGAAGACTGCGCGGGACTATCTCGAGGCGCATGTCACGCGGGGTGTGCGCTCGCAGGAATTGGAGCGCATCACCGGTCTAGATCGCTTTGCACTGGCGCGGCATTTCCGTGCCGCCTTTGCAACAAGCCCGCATCGGTTCCTGCTGATGCGGCGGCTGCAGCAGGCAAAGGCGATGATTGGCGCGGGAGAGCCGATCGCGGAAGTGGCCGCCGCAACCGGGTTTGCCGATCAGAGCCATCTCACCCGGCATTTCAAGAAGGCGTTCGGCATTGCTCCGGGTGCCTGGAACACTATGGTTCAAAGAACTGGCTAGGCGGGCTTGCCGGCTCTCAATGCAGGCCGAGGAACTGCTTGAGCTCTGGCGTTTGCGGGTCGGCGAAGACATCGCCGGGCGGTCCGATTTCGTGCACGCGACCCTGGTGCATGAAAACCACGCGTGAGCAGACGTCCCGGGCGAATTTCATCTCATGGGTCACCATCAGCAGCGTCATGCCTTCGCTGGCCAGTTCGCGCACAACGGCGAGAACTTCCGCGACCAGCTCCGGGTCCAGCGCGGAGGTGATTTCATCGCAGAGAAGCGCGATCGGCTGCATGGCGAGTGCTCTTGCGATGGCGACGCGCTGTTGCTGGCCGCCGGAGAGTTCATCCGGATAGGCGTCGAACTTGTGCCCGAGGCCGACACGGTCGAGCATGCACCGCGCCATCGCCTCGGCTTCGGCTTTGGCGGTCTTCTTGACGACCATCTGCGAGAGCATGACGTTGCGTCCCGCGCTCAGATGCGGGAAGAGATTGAACTGCTGGAAGATCATGCCGACCTTCAGCCGAAGCGCCTTCAGATGCAGGTCGTCAGGCAAAAGCTGCGCGCCTGCGACGGAGATCGAGCCGTCATTGATCGTCTCCAGCCCGTTGATGCAGCGCAGCAGCGTCGATTTCCCCGAACCGCTCTTGCCGATGATGGCGATGACTTCGCCGGGCTCGACATCGAGGTTGATGCCCTTCAGGACTTCGTTGGTGCCGAAGCTCTTGCGGACTTCAGTGATTTCGATGAGCGACATTGAGCTTCCTCTCCAAGATCTGACTGCTTTTCGAAAGCGGCCAGCACAGGGCGAAATAGATGAGTGCGACAAAGCCGTAGACGGTGAATGGCTGGAAGGTCGCGTTGGTGATGACGGTGCCGGCCTTAGATAGCTCGACGAAGCCGATGATGGAGGTCAGGGCCGTGCCCTTGACGACCTGTACGGAGAAGCCGACGGTCGGCGGCACGGCGATGCGCAGCGCCTGGGGCAGGATGACGTAGCGCATCTGCTGCAGATAGCCCATACCGAGACTTGCCGAAGCCTCCCATTGGCCTTTGGCCACAGCTTCGACGCAACCACGCCAGATTTCGGTCAGGAAGGCAGCCGACCAGAGGGTGAGTGCGACGCCGGCAGCCAACCAGGCCGGCACGTCGATCCCGAAAAGCCCGAGACCAAAGAAAGCCAGGAAGAGCTGCATCAGCAGCGGCGTGCCCTGGAACAGCTCGACGAAATATCTGACCGCGATGCGGCCGGCCCTGGCCTTGCCGATCCGCAGGAACAGGAGGATCGCGCCAACGATGGCGCCCCCCGCAAAGGAGACGAGCGACAGCAATATCGTCCAGCGTGCCGCCAGCAGCAGGCCGCGCAGGATATCCCATGTGGTGAACTGGATCATTGGCGGACCCTGCGTGGAAAGATCATCTTGCCCACGACCGCGAGTATCTGTCGAAGCAGGATCGCCAGCGCGAGGTAGATCGCCGTGGACACGAAATAAGCCTCGAAGGCGCGGAATGAACGCGACTGGATGAAGTTTGCCGCGAAGGTCAGGTCTTCGGCGGCGATCTGCGAGACGACGGAGGAGCCGAGCATGACGATGACGACCTGAGAGGACAATGCCGGCCAGATGCGCTGCAGGGACGGAACGAGGACGACATGCCGGAAGGTTTCGAACCGGGTCATGGCGAGGCTGGCGCCGGCTTCGAACTGACCGCGGGGCGTTGCCTGTATGCCGGCGCGGATGATCTCGCAGCTATAGGCGCCGAGATTGATGATCATGGCGAGATTGGCGGCGGTCATTTCGTTCATCTGAACGCCGATGCCGGGCAGGCCAAAGAAAATGAAGAAGAGCTGGATCAGAAACGGCGTATTGCGGATGAGCTCGACATAGGCAGCCACGAAGGGTTTGAGCCAGCTCGGGCCAAGTGCGCGAGCCCAGGCGCATGCAATTCCGAGGATAATGCCAAGCACAGCGCCGATAAGGGTCAGCTCCACCGTGACGAGAACGCCCTTGATCAGCGTGGGATAGTATTCGGCAAGCCAGCCGAAATCGAAGTGATAGCGCATGGGAGAAAGCCTCGCTGAGACCGATCACGCCGCCGAATGACGGTGAGATCGGTCCTGCGTTGATCAGAAGCCGGCCGGCAGGTCGGCGCCCAGCCACTTCTGTGACATCTTGTTCAGTGTCCCGTCCGCCTTGGCGGCGGCAATGATGTCGTCGACCTTCTTCTGCAATGCCTGCTCGTTCTTGTTGAGGCCGATGAAGCAGGGGGAGTTGGTGATGAGGAATTTCATCTCGGGCTTCTTCGGCGGATTTCTGGCAAGAATGGCCGCCGCGACGACATTGCCGGTCGCAACCAGCTGGACCTGGCCGGAGAGGAAGGCGGAGATGGTACCGTTATTGTCCTCGTAGCGCTTGATCGTCGCATCCTGGGGCGCGACCTTGGTCAGCGCCAGATCCTCGATCGCGCCTCGGGTGACGCCGATCGACTTGCCGGAAAGGTCTTCCGGCTTCGCGGCCGCGACATCGCCGGGGCCGAAGACGCCGTTGAAGAAAGGCGCGTAGGCATCGGAGAAATCGATAACCTTTTCACGATCCGGATTCTTGCCGAGGCTTGATATGACCAGATCAACCTTGTTGGTCTGGAGATAGGGAATGCGGTTGGCGCTGGTGACCGGGACAAGTTCCGTTTTCACGCCGAGCTTTTCGCCGATCAGATTGGCCATGTCGATGTCATAGCCCATGGGCGCCATGTCCGTACCGACACTACCGAAGGGCGGAAAGTCCTGCGGAACGGCGACGCGCAGCGTGCCGCGCGAGGTTATGTCGCTCAGGGCATCCGCCCGAGCTGCGCCAGGGGCGGAAATCGACCCCATCGCCAGCATCGCGATACCGAGTGCCGTGAGCATTTGTCTGCGCTTCATCGAATGTCCTTCCAATCGTGGCTGTGTGAAAGCTGAAAGGCGAAAGGCAAAACATATGCCAGTCGACGGAAAACTGCCTCTTGGTGTCAGGGTATGGATGAAGGTGAATGTTCGGTGATCGTTGGCGCTGTGGATTGATTAAAATATAGGCAAAATTCTGCGGTGATGCTTTTTCCGGCCAACCGATCGTCCCGGCTTTGATCAGTCGCACAAAACTTGAACTTATGCGCGATAGCCGCTCACTTTCATCACTGGACAGCCCCGCCCCAAATGTCCCATAGAACCGAGAGGGGTTAACGCCCTGGACGACCGCGATGGGAGATTCGGACTATGGTTTTGGCTGATGCAAAGGCGGGAACACGCAATGAGGCCGGCATATCCGCCGTTCTCGGCATTCTGAAGCAGGCCTTCGGTGAGCGTTTCCAGACCGGCGAAAGTTTTCGTGCCCAGCACGCCCACACCACCACCTATATCCCATCGCAGCTGCCGGACGGCGTGGTCTTTGCTGAAACGAGCGAGGACGTACGGACTGTCGTGAAGGCATGTGCCGAACATAAGGTTCCGGTCATTCCTTTTGGCACCGGATCTTCGCTGGAGGGACAGGTGAATGCACCCCGGGGCGGCATTTCCATCGATTTCAGCCGCATGAACCGCATTCTCGAAATCAATGCCGAGGATCTGGATTGCACGGTCGAGCCCGGCGTCACCCGCGAGCAGCTTAATACCTACCTGCGCGATACCGGCCTGTTCTTTCCCATCGATCCCGGTGCCAATGCCTCGATCGGCGGCATGGCATCGACGCGCGCATCGGGCACCAATGCCGTGCGCTACGGCACGATGAAGGACAATGTCTTGTCCGTGACCGTTGTTACCGCCAACGGCGAGGAAATCCGCACCGCCCGCCGCGCCAAGAAATCGTCGGCCGGTTACGATCTGACACGGCTTTTCGTCGGCGCCGAAGGCACGCTCGGCGTGCTGACCTCGATCACCCTGCGCCTTCAGGGCATTCCCCAGAAGATCGCTGGCGGTGCCTGCGCTTTTCCGGATATCAAGGCGGCGTGCGATGCGGTCATCATGACCATCCAGATGGGCGTTCCCGTCGCGCGCATCGAGTTGCTCGATGCCATGCAGATGCGGGCCTGCAATCGCTATTCCGGCCTGACCTATGACGAGAAGCCGACGCTTTTCCTTGAATTCCACGGCACCGACGAGACGGTAGCGCTGCAGTCGGCGCAATTTGCCGAGATCGCGGCGGAATGCGGCGGCGGCGAATTCCTTTGGACCAGCAATGCGGAAGAGCGCAACAAGCTCTGGAAAGCCCGTCATGACGCCTATTGGGCCTGCCGGGCGCTGGCGCCGGAGCTGGCTGCGCTATCGACCGATGTCTGCGTGCCGATCTCGCGGCTTGCCGAATGCGTCGCGGAAACCCAGGCCGATATCGAGGCGCATGGCCTGCTGGCACCCATTGTCGGCCATGCCGGTGATGGCAATTTCCATGTGCTCGTCCTGTTCGACGACAAAACCCCTGAAGGGATCGCTGTCGTCGAGGAATTCGTCGCGCGCCTCAACGCGCGTGCGCTCGCCATGGATGGCACATGCACGGGCGAGCACGGCATAGGGCAGGGGAAGATGGCGTTTCTGGAGCAGGAGCTCGGCGATGCGGTCGATCTGATGCGTCAAATCAAGGAGTCGCTCGATCCGGATGCCATTTTCAATCCAGGGAAGATATTCCGCAGGCACTGAAAGATGGAATATTTTCATGATCTTGGCTTGCTACAAGCGCGAATGACGCTAGGCTGCATCCGCACTTTTCCGGTTTTTGCCATGAAAAGCCACCGATATGCGCTAGATGGGGCGTATCTCCTGAAAAGAGCTGCGGTGACAGGTGGAGGTCGGGTAGAACCGTGCATGGTCTAAGTTATGCCGCGTATGCGCTCTGACAAGCGACGCCTGCATATGTTGGGAATGAAGATTGGAGACGATACGCGTTGTTAGGTAGGGTCCTGGTTTTTCTGGGTGGACTGCTCGTGGTGGTGCTGTTCGTGGCGCTGCTCGCTCCACTCTTCATAGACTGGACCGATTTTCGCAAGAATTTCGAGGATCAGGCGAGCCGCATCATCGGCAAGAAGGTGACCGTTCATGGCACCGTGGATGCGCGGCTCCTGCCGTTCCCGTCGGTGACGCTGCACGATGTCCGTGTCGGTCAGGAGGCCGATGGCACGCCGCTGGTGCAGGTGGCCGAATTCTCCATGGATGCGGAACTTGCGCCTTTTCTTTCCGGCGAAGCGCTGATCTTCGACATGCGGGTATCCAAGCCCAAGGTACGGCTGCGGCTGCTGAAGGATGGCACGCTTGATTGGATGCGCGGCAGCCAGCCGGAAATTCCCGCAAAGTCCGTTGTGCTCGAAAGCGTTCACGTCGAAGACGGCGACATTCTCTTCATAGACGAGCAGACGGGGAGGACCCGGCATGTCACCGGCCTGAACGCCCAGATGTCGGCCAGATCGCTTGCCGGTCCTTGGCGTATCGAGGGTGATGCGGCACTCGACAACGAGCATGGCAATTTCACGGTTTCCAGCAGCCAGCCTGATGACAACGGCGTCCTGCGAGTCCGCACCCGGCTGATGCCGGATCGTCATCCGCTGAATGTCGATCTCGACGGCGAATTGAAACTCGTCAACAGCAAGCCCGATTACATGGGCTCCTTCACAGCTGGGGTAAACGACAAGCAGGCGCGTGATTCCGCCGACCAGAAGGCGCAGCCCCGCATCAAGGGCCGTTTCGAACTCACGAATGATCGCATTCGCGTTCCCGAATACCGTCTCGAAGTCGGCGCCGATGACGATCCCTATGTCGTCACCGGCGAGGCGACGCTGGATACGGGTTCCAAGCCGGAATTCCTGCTGACGGCCGATGGCCAGCAGATTGACGTCAATCGTCTCGGCAACAACAAGGGCACCAACGGCAAGACCAACCGCAACCCGGCGATCTCCGCGCGTCAGCGCCTGAACAATCTGATTGCGATCGCGGCTGAAATCCCGGTGCCGCAAGTCCCCGGCAAGGCGATCTTCCGCCTGCCGGCGATCGTGGCGGGCGACACGACCATACGCGATGTACAGCTCGATCTCGAACCGGCGGGAACGGGATGGAAGATCGATCATGCGATCGGCACGATGCCCGGTCGCACGCAGGTCGAAGCGCGCGGCAATCTCATGCTGCGGGGCGAGCCGAACTTCATCGGCAATCTGATTGTCGCATCCAATCAGCCCTCGGGATTGGCGTCGTGGCTTGTAGGGTCGGTCGATCCGGCGATACGCCAGCTGCGTCAGGCCGGCTTCTCCGCCGATGTCAGCCTGAAGCATGACGAACAGCGCTTCGAAAATCTTGAGATTGCAATCGGTTCGGCCACGCTGAAAGGCCGCGTTGATCGCCAGAGCGGGACGGACAAAATCCCGGCAAAGCTTGCCGTCGATCTAACCGGCGATACTCTCGACTTAGACGCGCTGAGGGCGCTGACCGGGCTCTTCACCGGCCAGGATAGCGGAGAATCCCTCTTCGACCAACGGATTACGGCGCATCTGCAGGCCGGAAAATTCATGGCATTCGGCGTGCCGGCCGATAATGTCGATACGTCCTTCTCCGTTGCCGACGGCGCTCTGACGATCGATAAGCTTTCGGTGCGCAATGTCGCCGGCGCCGAAATCACCGCAACCGGCCGCGCTGACGGCACGCCTTCCGACTACAAGGGATCGGGCGAGATCACCTTCAAGGCTGCCGATCCCGGGCCGTTCTTCGAAATGATGCGCCAGCATCTGCCGCATCATCCTGTCATGGACCGGTTGGTGCGCAATGCCGCATGGTATGGAAACACTGCTCTTCGCGGGGCGGTGACGCTCGGCGGGGATCAGGACAATGCGCTGACGGTGACGCTTGCCGGCGTTTCCAACGGCAGCCGTGTCAATTTCGATTATCGCATGTCAGATCTTTCGGCTTTCGCAGGCAAGGGCACCACGACGCTCGAGGGAACGCTGGAAAATTCGGTGACGTCGATCCTGTTCGGCCAGGCGGGTCTCGATCCATTGCCTGTTGAGGCCGATGCCAATGGTCGTCTGACGCTGAAAGTGTCCGCAAGCGGCACCGATCCGGCGGATGCCGCACTCACCTTTGCGACTGACAAGACGTCGTTTACCGCAAATGGCAAGGTGGATGTCCGTCCAGCGACCTTCCTCAACGGTGACATAGCGCTGTCGCTCGAAAGCGCTGACATCGATCCGTATTTCGTGATGAACGGCATCGGCATTCCGCAGATGGGCGCCGGTTTGCCGGTGAAGTTCCAGGCCAATGCCGCCCTAAACCCGGACAAGATCGTGTTTTCGGACATGAAGGGGCTGTTTGCCGACAACAATATGTCCGGCACGCTGACCGTCGATCGGAAGGCGCCGAATCTCAAGGCGTCGGGTGAATTGTCGCTCGACAAGGCGGATCTCGATTGGCTGGCGGAAGCCATCTACGGGCCGATGAGCGATCCGAAAACGGGTGCTCTCAACCGGGATAAGCTCGGCCTGCCTGCCTTCAGCGGGATGGATATCGGCGTTAAGCTTTCCGCAAAACAGGTATGGCCCGGCACATTCGGCCCCATTTCGAATTTCACCGCCAATGCGACCTACAAGGGCGAAGAATTGCGGCTGAACGATCTGACGGGTGGCTGGAATGGCGGCACGCTGACCGGAAGCGCGATGTTCGCCAATTCTGACGGTACCGGTCTGCTGCAGACGAAGCTTAGCCTTGCCAACGGCGATCTTGCTGCTGTCGCTTGGCAACGCGATGGTGCGCCGCTTGCCACCGGCCGCTTCGGCCTCGCGATAAATGCCGAAGCGAGCGGCAAAAGCATTGCCGACCTCGCGGCCAATGCCAGCGGTTCGGGTGAAATGAAGCTCGGCGAGACGCATGTGCGTGGCCTCAATCTTTCCGTCATGCCACCGCTCCTCTCGGCGACTGATCAGATTCAGGGCGATATCACCGCCGCCAAGGTGCTGCCGATCGTGCAGACGCTGCTCAACAACGGCGAAGCGGTCCTTCCGGCGACCAGCATCCCTTTCAACATTTCCGCCGGCGTGGTGCGGGCGACCAATATTGCTGCCAGCAACGATCTGGCAAAGCTTTCGGGCAATGCCGAAATCAGCCTGCCGGATGAGCGTATGCGCGGCTCTCTGGGCATCGATTTCAACGCCGGCGCAGAAGCGCAGAGCGGAGCGGAACCGGCGCTGCGCCTCGATTTCGCCGGACCGCTGGACTCACCCGGCCGGACAATGGACGTGACGGACGTGACCAGCTTCCTGTCGGTTCGGGCATTCGAGCGCGAGCGCCGGCGTGTCGAGCGCCTGCAGGCCAATGTGCTTGAAAAGCAGCGGCTGCGGCGCGAGGTGGCGCTGTACAAGTATGTTGCAGGCGTGCGCGAGGCTCAGCGCCAGCGCGATGCCGCCGTCGAGCAGCAGCGCCGTGCGGAAGAAGAACGGCTGCGCGATCTGGCCCGGCAGGCGGCTGCGCAAAAGCAGGTGGAGGAAGAGGCTCGTGCCAGGCAGGCAGCCGAGGAGGCAGCCAAGGCCAAGGCGGCGGCCGACGCGCGAGCCAAGGCCGAAGCGCAGCACCCGCCTGCACCGCAAACGACGGCACCGTTGAACTTCAATGAATTGCCGGGAGTTGCCCAGTAGGGCGGACAAATTGCAAATCGATCTATGTCGAGCGATTGATGCGCGCTGACGACATTGTCGCCAGTTTCCCGCAACCGTTCAATTGCGATCCTTCAGCCATCTGAGGACATAGAGGCGAAGTGCCGAGGAGAGGTTGCTGCCTGCTTCACGCCCGTCATCGATCTCGGAGATCAACGCTGCGAGCGACGTGCCGCGCGCGCTGGCGATAGCCTTCAGTTCTGTCCAGAAGGCATCTTCAAGGGAAAAGCTTGTGCGATGGCCATGAAGCGTCGCGGAATGTTTACGGATCATCAGCGGATCGATCAAAAATCGGAAATGGCGGGATATCTCTGAAAGTGATTCAAAATGCGGAAGTAAGCAACTGATTTCTGGAGTTTTTTATCGCGGGCTCTAAACTAGTCTTCGGTCTTCTTGGTTTCGATTCGCCCGGCCTCGTGCGTCTTCTCGGCCTTTTCGTTAAGCGCCGTCGTCAGCTTCTTCTCGGCCTTGGTTCGCCCGAAGGCGATGCGGTTTTGCTCCGCTTGCTTTTCCTTGTCCGAACGGGCCTGCTTTTTGCGAAACTGGCGCAGATTGACGATTTCGGCGCTCATCTATCTCTTCCGTTACCGACATGAAAAGGGAAGCGAATGCTTCCCCTCCAATGCCTATTGCTTCTTGCGGAATGCGTCGAGGGAGACGACCGATCCCGGCTTCTTTTCCTCGCCCTCCTTGGCTGCAGCCGCGGGCGCTTCCTCGCCTTCGGTCGGCACCGGATAGGCGGTGATTTCGCTGGTGGAGGTCTCTTCTTCGTCGTCAGCCAACGGGACATCGAACTCCAGTTCGAAATTGACTGATGGGTCGTAGAAGCCACGGATGGCGTTGAAGGGGACGACCAGTTTCTCCGGAACGTCGGAGAAGGAGAGGCCGATCTCGAATTGGCTTTCGCTGATCTTCAGATCCCAGAACTGGTGCTGGATGACGATGGTCATCTGCTCCGGATACTTCGACTTGAGGTGCTGCGAAATGCGCACGCCGGGAGCGCCGGTCAGAAAAGTGATGAAGAAATGGTGGTCACCGGGCAGGCGGCCTGTAGCGCCGACCTCGGTCAGCACCTTGCGGATCACTCCACGCAGGGCGTCCTGTGCCAAAATGTCGTAGCGGATATGATCCTGCCCCATGCTTTCCTGTCTTTCGTTGGCCATGCTTTTTATAGGCTTATGCCACGCTGAGCGCCGCCGGAAAAGCCCTATGCGCGAGTCACCGCGTGTCGATCCATAATATAGCACTGGAGAAGAAGGTGAAGGCTTCTGTTGCCAGGTGCCTTCGAACCCCGCCTAAGAGTGCGACCCCTTAGGACTTTATTTGAAGTGTCACACCGCGATTAAGCAGCGAGACGAGCTTCCGCATAGTTGTCGTTTGCAACTACAATTTTAGCCCGATAACGGCGGTACAATGCCGAGCGAAAAGTCGATCTTTACACCCTTGTCGATCCTGTTTCGCCCCCATCAAAAGCCGGTCTGTCGCCAGTCTTGCCGGCCGGTTTTTGGTGGAGGCGCCGGGTACCGCCCCCGGGTCCAATAGGTTTATTACACCGCTCATTTATCGCCATAGCCGGCCCGAGGACCGGCAAGGATGATATAGTGTTTTCCGCAGACGAAGGGAAGGGCAATTGTCATAAATGCTTCGCCGAAACATCGCTTTGCATCTGCGGGCGCGAGATTCGCTTGAATTATGTTTCGCCGTGGTTGGTTTCGTCTCGGCTTGTCATTAAAATCGCGAAAAAGGAATCGGCCGGGTACGCGGCGGCAAGTGGCCGCTGTTGGCATCCGTGCCATCCGCAAATTCAAGCGATTTCGGAGCAGAAGATGGCTCGTCACCCGGAGTACCAATATCTCGACCTGATGGCGCATCTGCTCGAGCACGGCGATCGCCGGATCGACCGCACGGGTGTGGGCACCTTGAGCGGCCTCGGCGCGATGATGCGTTTCGACCTCTCGAAGGGACAGATTCCGATCTTCACGACGAAGCGCGTCTACTGGAAGCTCGCCGTCAAGGAGATGCTCTGGTTCCTGACGGGCGACACCAATATCCGCAATCTGCTGAAAGAGAATGTGCGGATCTGGACCGACTGGCCGCTGGCGAAATATCGCAAGGCGACATGCGAAGAGATCGATCAGGTCGCTTTTGAAAAGCGCATTCTGGAGGACGAGGCCTTTGCGCTGCAATGGGGCGATCTCGGCCCGGTCTACGGCAAGCAGTGGCGGCAATGGCGCGATGCAGAGGGCCGGGTGCATGACCAACTCGCTGCTGTCATCAAGGATCTCAAGACCAATCCCAGCAGCCGCCGGATGATTTTCCATGCCTGGAATGTCGGAGAACTTGCCGACATGGCGCTGCATCCCTGCCACATGGTCTATCAGTTCCACGTATCGAACATCTCGGCCGAAGGGGGCAAGCGGCCGCGTCTCAGCCTGATGGTTTTCCAGCGCTCATGCGATCTGTTCCTCGGCAATCCATTCAACATCTGTCAACAGGCGGTTTTGCTCGCCATGGTCGCGCAGCAGGTCGATATGGATATGGGCGAGCTGGTCTGGTCGGGTGGTGACGTCCACCTCTATCTCAACCATCTGGATGCGATCCGCGAGCAGCTCAGCCGTGAGCCGAAGCCGTTCCCGACCTTGCGCCTACTACGCCGACCCGACAGTATCGATGACTATCGCATCGAGGATTTCGAGGTTCTGGGGTATGAGCCGCACGCGGCAATCGCGGCCGAAGTCGCGGTTTAAGCGTTTCGACCGGCAATGCGGGCGAGAATGAGCGTTGCCACCGTAATCGGCATGGTGTTCGTTCCCTAGGCCGTGGGCTTGCTGTCGGGATCGACGCGCTCATCCAGAAGGAGTTGCAGGAAGGCAAGATCGAGCCAGCGCCCAAATTTCGTGCCGACCTGCGGAAGAAGGCCGACCTGCTGGAAACCGAGCTTTTCGTGCAGGCGGATGGAGGCGACATTGCCGGCCTCGATGCCTGCGACCATCGCATGTTTGCCGATCGCCCGGGCTCGCCCAATCAGTTCGATCATCAGCGCCTTGCCAATGCCGCCACGGTACTGATCGTTGCGGACATAGACCGAATGCTCGACCGTGTGCCGATAGCCGTCGAAGGCGCGCCAGTCACCGAACGAGGCGTAACCGACCACGTCACCGCGATCGTCGGTCGCGACGAGCACCGGATAGCCAAGCTTGTGCCGATCCTGCAGCCATTGCCTGCGATTGCCGATATCGACCAGAGTTTCGTTCCAGATCGCTGCGGTATTGGCGACGGCGTCATTGTAGATCGCGGTTATTCCCGCGAGATCCTCGTCTCTCGCATCGCGAATATGCATCGGTCGCTCCGTGGCTGTCCACTAAATCAGATGGATCTGTTGTTGCTCTACCTGTCATACATCGATTTCCATATCCGTCCACTATATTAATACAGATATCCGGCAATCCAAAAAAAAGCCTCCGTCAGGTTTGGAGGATTCCGTTTCTTCTTTCATGCTGTCAAAGTCCGGACGAGACGACGTTTTGGATGCGTAGGGCGCTAATTGCCAGCTCAGCGTAAGTCCACTATAATAAAACGAATGTCTCAACTTGCTGATATTGATAGGCGGATCGGCGCACGCATTCGCATCGAACGGGAAAGCCGCGGCTGGTCGCTGACGGAGCTTGCGGAGCGCTCAACAGTCTCCCGCGCCATGATCCACAAGATAGAGCGCGGCGAAAGCAGCCCGACGGCGACGCTGCTAGGCAAGCTTTCTGGTGCCTTCAGCTTGAGCATGTCGGCTTTGATGGCGCGCGCGGAGATGCAGCAGGGCCGATTTCTTCGGAGGCAAGAGCAGCCCGTCTGGGTCGATCCGCAGACGGGCTATGAGCGCCGGCACGTTTCCCCGAAGTCGGACCTGCCGCTCGATCTCGTCCGTATCGAATTGCCTGCGGGTGCGGAGGTTCCGATGCCCGCATCGGCTTATGCCTTCATGCGGCAGCTCATCTGGATGCTGGAGGGACGGCTGACTTTTCTCGAGGGAGATACGAGGCACTCGATGTCGCCGGGCGATTGCCTCGAACTCGGTCCGCCGACGGATTGCGTCTTCAAGAATGAAAGCGATGAGCCCTGCATCTATGCCGTCCTCGTGCTTCGCAACGCTTGACGGCCCGCGCTAAACTTAGCGTTACCGCAAGGCATTCCGCTCGTGCGGCCAGATGATAGGCGATATGCTGCCATCTTCCTCGATCGGAGAAGGAGATTGGCCGTGGAGATCGCAGTCATCGGAGCCGGCGCCATGGGAAGTGCTATTGGCCGGCGCTTGGTCGAAAACGGGGCGAGGGTGCTCACCTATCTCGAAGGACGCTCGGCTTCGACCATCGAGCGAGCGAAAACGGCCGGCATGGAGCTGGTTGGATTGGACGCCATAGCCGCGTCGCCTCTCATTCTTTCCATCGTTCCGCCGGCTGAAGCTGTCGGCGTTGCAAAGCAGGTCGCCGCTGAACTGCGTCGGGTCGGTGCGAAGACGACGTTCATGGACTGTAATGCGATCTCGCCGAAGACCATGACCGAGGTTGCGGCAATTTTCGGCGGCGATTGCGGCATGGTCCTCGACGGCTCCATCATCGGCGGTCCGCCGAAGCCGGGCCAGAAGGGGCCGAAACTCTACGTAAGCGGCGATATTGCCAACGCCAGTGGTGTGCTTATCGAGTACGGACTTCAGGTTCGCCGTATCGATGGGGCGATCGGCGCGGCCTCGGCATTGAAGATGTGTTATGCCGGCATCAACAAGGGCGTGACGGGGCTCGGCACCGCCATGTTGCTTGCGGCCATCCGTTCGGATGCCGATGCTGCCCTGAAACGCGAGCTTCAGGAAAGCCTGCCGGATCTCGATGCAAAATTCGTCCACGGCATTCCGGACATGTATCCGAAAGCCTATCGCTGGGTCGCGGAGATGGAGGAGATTTCCGAATTCCTCGGCGAGGATGATCCGGCCGCCTTGATCTTTAAGGGCATGGCCGGGTTCTATCGGAGGATGGCCAGGGATCGGGAGGAGGGAGGCCTTTTGGCTGGCCAGCTTGATAAATTGAACAGCGGCGGCTGATGCGCGGTTGAGACGGGCGACTTCCATCTGCCGTTGCGGCCATCATGATGTAAAGTCGCCGAACCGACTCGCATTGGCGTCGGCGACGCAGACTGAGGGAGACGCATGACCCAGCCGATCAAGACCATCGTCGTTGCCATATCGCGCAATGGCATCATCGGGCGCGAAGGCGATATGCCCTGGCGGCTGTCGTCCGATCTCAAGCGTTTCAAGGCGATGACGCTCGGCAAACCCGTGATCATGGGACGCAAGACGTTCCAGTCGATCGGGAAGCCGTTGCCGGGCCGGCCGAATGTCGTCATTACCCGCGACACCGATTTTACAGCCGAGGGGATAACGGTCGCGCACTCGCTCGATGAAGCGATCACGGTTGCATCCGGTCTAGCCAAGGAGAACAATGTCGACGAAATCTGCATCCTCGGCGGTGGCGAAATCTATCGGCAGGCGATCGATCTCTCCGACCGGCTATTGATCACCCATGTAGAGGCGGATGTGGAAGGCGACACATCCTTTCCAAAGATCGATCCCGGCATCTGGCAGGCGGATAGCGAACTTGCCGTTCCGGCTGGAGAAAAGGACACTTATCCCACGCGTTTCGTTCGCTATTTCAGGCGAAAAGCATAAGAGCTGCCCCCAAAAAGCAAATATTTTCCAATGAATCCGACGAACTTCCTGAAGTCGCGTTGAAAGCAGGTGCTTCGATACCTATAACGGGAAACAATCGCCGCCACCCACGGATTTCGTGGGCTTGGCGCGATATCGGGAGTCAACAAACAAAGAGGTTTTGATGCCTTGGAGCAATCAGAATGGCGGCGGCGGTGGCCCATGGGGCGGCGGTGGCGGCGGAAATAATCAGGGACCTTGGGGGCAGGGACCGAACCGGCCGCGGGGCAGCGGCAATGGAGGGCCTCCGGACCTGGAGGATATCATTCGCCGCGGTCAGGACCGATTGAAAGGTTTCGTGCCTGGTGGCTTCAACGCAGGCGTCGTGCTCATCATCATCGGAGTGATTGCCGTTTTCTGGCTGATCCAGTGCATCTATACCGTGCAGCCGGACGAGCGTGGCGTTGAGCTGCGCTTCGGCAAGCCGCGTGAGGAAGTCTCGATGCCCGGCCTGCATTTCCATATCTGGCCGATGGACCGCATCGAATTCGTGAAGGTTACCGAGCAGCAGCGCAATATCGGTGGCCGCTCCTCGGCCGGTTCGAATGCCGGTCTGATGCTGACGGGCGATCAGAACATCGTCAACGTGCAGTTCTCGATCCTCTATACCGTGACCAACCCGCAATCCTATCTGTTCAATCTCGAGACCCCCGACGAGACTTTGCAGCAGGTTGCGGAAAGCGCTATGCGCGAGGTCGTCGGTCGCCGCCCGGCTCAGGACATCTATCGCGACAAGCGTCAGGAAATTGCGACCGAGGTCAGAAGCATCATCCAGGATACGATGGATCGTTACGGCTCCGGTATCTCTATCAATGCTGTTCCGATCGAGGATGTCTCGCCACCGCGCGAAGTGGCCGACGCATTCGAAGAAGTGCAGCGTGCGGAGCAGAATGAAGACCAGCAGGTGGAAGAGGCCAATCAATACGCCAACCAGAAGCTCGGTCAGGCCCGCGGTCGCGCGGCTCAGATCCGCGAGGAAGCGGCTGCCTACAAGGATCGTGTCGTGAAGGAAGCTCAGGGTGAGGCGCAGCGCTTCATCTCGATCTACGACGAATACGTCAAGGCGCCAGAGGTCACGCGCAAGCGTCTATTCCTTGAAACGATGGAGTCCGTCATCGGCAATTCCAACAGTATCATCATCGACGACAAGCAGGGCGTCGTGCCTTATCTGCCGCTGAATGAAGTCAGCAAGCAGCCCACGACCCAGGCGGGCAAGCCCGCTGCTGCAACTCAGCCGGAGGCCAAATAATGACATCCAGCCGTTTGCCAGCCATTCTTATCGCGCTCGCGGCAGTGCTGCTGCTTATTTATTCGTCGGTATTCGTGGTCAATGCCCGTGAACAGGCGATCGTCCTGCGCTTCGGCCAGATTCGTGACGTGAAGACGGAGCCGGGCATTTATTTCAAGCTGCCTTTTGCCTTCATGGATGCCGACCGTGTCCAGTATGTGCAGCTGCAGGAACTCCGCTTCGATCTGGACAATATCCGTGTCCAGGTGTCCGGCGGCAAGTTCTACGAAGTCGATGCTTTCGTCGTCTACAAGATCATGGATGCCCGCAAGTTCCGCGAGACCGTCTCGGGTGATCGCGATGCGGCTGAATCACGTCTCAGGACCCGCCTCGACGCTGCTCTGCGTCGTGTCTATGGTCTGCGCGGCTTCGAGGCGGCGCTTTCCAACGAGCGTGCCGCGATGATGACGGAAGTACGCAATGATCTGCATCGCGATGCGGAAACACTCGGCCTCAACATTGAGGACGTCCGCATCCGCCGCACGGACCTGTCTCAGGAAGTGTCGCAGAACACTTACGACCGCATGAAGGCCGAGCGTTTGGCGGAAGCCGAGCTGATCCGCGCGCGCGGTAACGAAGAGGGGCAGCGTCGCCGGGCGGTTGCGGACCGTCAGGTCGTCGAGATCGTTGCTGACGCGCAGAAGGATTCCGAAGTTCTGCGCGGTGAAGGCGAAGCCGAACGAAACGGCATCTTCGCGGATGCCTCCAAGCGTGATCCGAACTTCTATGAGTTCTATCGCTCGATGGCCGCCTATACCAAGGCGCTTGCCTCGGGTGGCAAAACGCTTGTCCTGCCGCCGAACCAGTCGGACTTCTTCAAGTATTTTGACAGTCCTGCGGGTTCTGCGACCAATTCGGGCGCGCCGGCACTCGCCAATCCGACGGCGCCCGCGAACTAAGGCGTCGCTTCACCGAAACGAAAGGGCTGCCTCAGGGTGGCCCTTTTCTTTATGACGGATTGCACCACCTTCAGCCTGCAAGCATCGGCGGCGAGGAGGTTCGGGGATTTCTCAAAAAGGTGATTTCACGCTTCATCATTCCGCCTTATGTTGATGCTTATACAAGTTTTCCCTTTCTTTATGAGGATGCCTGATGGCTTCGACCAATCGCCTGCCTTTCAGCCGTTCGTTTGCCTTGCTCGCAAGCATTGCACTGATTGCCGGCCCCGTTGCGGGTGTTACCGAACAGGCTTATGCGCAGGCGCAGAATAGCGGTGCGGCCGCAGGTGCCCAGCCGCCGGCCGCGACCAATAATCAGACACCTCCGGCAGCATCTCCCTCGATCACCACGAACCCGGCAATAAGTGCCGGTCCGGCATCGGTTGCCGATCTCGCTTCCGGATTGCTCGATGCGGTGGTCAATATTTCCACATCGCAGAAGGTCAAGGATGAGGGAAATGGGCCGGCGACCCCGAAGGTGCCTGACAATTCGCCTTACCAGGATGAATTCAACGATTTCTTCAACAATAAGAAAGACGACGACAGCAATCGCAAGGTGAGCTCGCTCGGCTCCGGCTTCGTCATCGACCCTTCCGGTTATATCGTTACCAACAATCACGTCATTGAAGGCGCCGACGATATCGAGGCGATCTTCCCGAACGGCACGAAGCTGAAAGCCAAGCTGATCGGCACCGATACGAAGACCGATCTTTCGGTCCTCAAGGTCGAGCCGAAGCATCCGTTGACGGCCGTTAAGTTCGGCGATTCCTCCAAGATGCGGATCGGTGACTGGGTGATGGCGATCGGCAACCCCTTCGGCCTCGGCGGCTCCGTCACCGTCGGTATCGTCTCGGCGCGAGGCCGCAATATCAACGCCGGCCCCTACGACAACTTCATCCAGACAGATGCGGCGATCAACAAGGGCAATTCCGGCGGTCCGCTCTTCAACATGAAGGGCGAGGTGATTGGCATCAATACGGCGATCATTTCGCCGAGCGGTGGTTCGATCGGCATCGGCTTTGCCGTGCCCTCCGAACTGGCGGAAGGCGTCGTCAATCAGCTTCGTGACTTCGGCGAGACGCGCCGCGGCTGGCTCGGCGTGCGCATTCAGCCGGTAACGGACGATGTCGCCAACAGCCTCGGCCTTTCAGAGGCCAAGGGCGCGCTCGTGGCCGGCGTCATCAAGGGCGGTCCGGTCGACAATGGCTCCATCAAAGCGGGCGATGTCATCCTCAAATTCGACGGCAAGGATGTGGACGAGATGCGCGACTTGCCGCGCGTTGTCGCCGAAAGCCCTGTTGGCAAGGAAGTCGATGTCGTCATCTATCGCGATGGTAAGCAGCAGACCATCAAGGTGACGCTCGGACGACTGGAGGACGGCGACCAGGCGGCAGCCGCAAGCACCGACAAGAACAAGAAGCCGCAGCTCGCACCCGACGACAAGGGCAATAGCGACGGCGTCATCAATCCCGACCAGGGAGACGATGGCGACGACGATGGCATGGACGGACAGGATCAGGGCGGCGATCCGCAGCAATCGCCGCAGGCTCAGCCGCCAGCCCAGGCGACCTCGAATATCCTTGGAATGAAGCTCTCGACGCTGACGGCAGAAAACCGCAAGAGCTTCGGCATTGCCGACAGCGTCGATGGTGTCGTCATCACTGAAGTAGCGCCAGGCTCGGCGGCCGCGGAGAAGGGGCTGAAGCCTGGCGACGTCGTCGTCGAGGTCGCTCAGGAATTCGTCCAGACCCCGAGTGCCGCCTCGGACAAGGTGGCCTCGCTGAAGCGTGAGGGACGCCGCAATGCGCAGATGATGATCGCGTCTCCGAACGGTGACTTGCGCTTCATCGCTGTGGCGTTGGAGTAGAATTCAGCTCCCGGCTTGCTCTGTCTGCTGCGCGCGCCACTTGGCGGCGCTCAGGCGGTGAACAACGTGACGCTTCAGGTGCGGATGCGTCTCCGGGATTTGCGGATGGCCGAAATCCCAGGCCGGATGGGGGTGCATGCCGATCTTGTGCATCACCGCGAGCGCTCGGCTGTTGTTATGCACGGCGATCGATAGGAGCTCTTCGAGATTCAGGATGGTGAACGCGTGACGCATGAGCGCCATGCCGGCCTCGGTTGCGTAGCCCTTGCCCCAATGGCGCGCCGATATCCGCCAGCCGATCTCCACGGCATCTCTGGGCAAATAAGGGGCGAGCTGCGCCCTGGACAGCCCCGAGAAGCCGATTGCCTCGCCGCTATTCTTCAGCACCAGAACCAGAAAATCGAAGCCGGGTTCGGAGATGACGTTCCGGATCATCGCGAAGATGGTGTCGGCATCCTCGCGGCTGCGGCTGAAGGGAAAGAATTCGAGAACGGCCGGGTCGGAGCTCAGCTCATAAAACAGCTCGCGATCCTCTGCCAGGCATGGCCGCAGGATCAGCCGAGATGTTTCGATTGTCGTCATCGCCCGGAGCGCCACTCGGCAGAGGTCAGGCGGTAGAGGACATGGCGCTGCAAATGGGGATGGGTGTCGGGAACGTTGGGATGATTGAAATCGCCGCCCTCGACGCGGTGCATGCCAATCCGCTCCATAACAGCGGTCGACCTGACATTGTTGTGCACCGCGAAGGACACGATTTGATCCAGGTCGAGCTTTCCGAAGCCATAGGATAGCAATGCCCGTGCTGCTTCGGTGACCAATCCCTTGCCCCATTGCCTTGCCACCAGCCGCCAGCCGATCTCGATCGTTCCAACCGTGACGAAGGGCTCCAGATGATCCGTCCGCACCAGCCCGCAATAGCCGATTGCCTCGCCGCTTTCCTTCAGCTCCAGCATGTAGAGGCCGAGCCCGGTTTCCGTGATCATCGACTGGACCCGATCGAAGAAGGCGTCCGCCTCCGTACGATTGCGGCGAAACGGAAAGAACTCCATGACAGCTTCGTCGGAGTTGATCTCGTAGGCCAGGTCGCGATCCGTCTCGCGCCAGTTGCGGATGATGAGGCGATCGGTTTCGGTGATAATCATCTGCAACCCTTGGTTTTGGCGATCTGTGCCACTCTATGGTTTGATGAAGTCCGTCTTGCGATAGCCCTGGATGTAGAGCAAAGCACTCAGGTCGCCATGGTCGATGCGCATCCTGGCCTGAGCGGAGACCGTCGGCTTGGCGTGCAGCGCGACGCCGGCGCCGGCAAGCTGCAGCATGCCGAGGTCATTTGCGCCGTCGCCGACGGCCAGCGCGTCATCAACGGAAATTCCGAGCCTCTCGGCTATATCGTTTAACGCATCCACCTTGGCCTGCTTGCCGAGGATCGGTTCTTCGACGAGTCCGGTCAGGATGCCGTTTTCTTCCAGCAGGATATTGGCGCGGTTTTCGTCGAAGCCAAGAGTCGCGCCGATGCGGCTGGTGAAGACGGTAAAGCCGCCGGAGACGAGGGCGGTGTAATATCCCTTCGCCTTCATCGTCGCGATGAGTTCGGGGCCGCCCGGCGTCAGTGTGATGCGTTTGGCGATGACATCATCTACGACAGAGATCGGCAGTCCCTTCAAGAGAGCCACGCGTTCGCGCAGGGCCGGCTCGAAGGCGATCTCGCCGTTCATGGCGCGAGCAGTGATATCCGCCACCTTCTCTTTGAGGCCGACTTCGGCGGCGAGCTCGTCGATGCACTCCTGGCCGATCATGGTGGAGTCCATATCGGCAATCAGCAATTCCTTGCGGCGGGTTTCCGCTTTCTGGATGGCGAGATCGATCGGCTGGCTGCCGATCACAGCCAGGATATTGGCCTCGGCGGCTGCAATATCGGTCCCGTCGCGCAGTGCGATATCGCAGGCGATGCCGTCGGCAAGCCAATAGAGCCCGGACGCTTTGACGGCATCAGCCGCCTGTTCGGCGATAGCCGGAACAAGAACGGGGTTTGACGGATTGGCAATAAGCGTGGCAACGAAGGCCATGAGCAGAAACCCTATGAGCAATATCGACGCGATCCTGATAACCGGGCCGACCGCCAGCGGCAAGTCCGCGCTGGCAGTAGAATTGGCGCGTTCGCACGATGGCGTCGTCATCAATGCCGACAGCATGCAGGTCTATGACACCCTGCGCGTGCTGACCGCGCGGCCGGATGAAGCAGATATGGAAGGTATTCCGCACCATCTTTATGGCCACGTCCCGGCGAGCCAGGCCTATTCGACCGGCGCCTGGCTGCGCGAGGCCGGCACCTTGGTCGAACGCTTGCGCGGCGAGGGCAGAATGCCTGTCTTTGTCGGGGGGACGGGTCTTTATTTCAAGGCACTAACGGGCGGGCTTTCCGATATGCCCGAGATTCCATCCGATATCCGCGATCGGCTCCGCGGCCGGCTGCTGGCGGAAGGGGCGGAAACTCTGCATCGTGAGCTTGTGGAGCGCGACGCCGCCGTCGCGAAAACGCTGAACCCGCAGGATGGGCAGCGCATCGTTCGCGCCCTGGAAGTGATTGAAGCGACGGGCCGGTCCATCGCCGCTTTTCAGGGGAAGAACGGACCAATGATCATTAATCCCGACCGCGCGCGAAAGATCGTGGTTATGCCCGAGCGCGCGATCCTGCACGAACGCATCAACAGCCGTTTCGAGAAAATGCTGGCGATGGGAGCGGAAGACGAGGTGCAGGCTCTGCTGGCACTGGATCTTCCCTCGGAAATGCCCGTCATGAAAGCGATCGGGGTCATGCAGATCGCGGCGATGCTGAAAGGGGAGATGACGCGTTCCGAGGTCATCGAAACCGGATCCGCGGCGACGCGGCAATATGCCAAGCGGCAGATGACCTGGTTCCGTAATCAGATGGACGAGAGTTGGGAGCGCTTGAGCCCGTAGTCTGGTATCAGTCCTTGTCGTAAAGGCTGCTGAGCGGTTTTCTCAGAATGCTGTCCCGCAAGGACGAGCCGGGTTCGCGCCGCAGGGATGGAGCGGCCTCTCTTGGCGACACCGAGCGCGTGCCTCCTTCGTCGCTGCGGAATTCGCGGCGCAATTCTGCAAGCTTGCTGTCGATCGACGTTTGCGAAGCCGCCGCGGGTTGCGGTGCGGCGGTACGAGGCAGCATGTCTGGACGATAGGGTTCGATCGGTTGCAAGCTCGATTCCGCTTGGGGCCGGATTGGCTGCTCGACCGGCACTTCGTCGAAATCATCCTTGATATCCGTCACGGGCATAGCATTGTAGCTCTGCAGAGGGCTGAGATCGGGACTGGAAATCGAGCGCATACGGCTGATGATCGTGCGCAGATCGACCGTATCCGGCGAGTCCTCGCTGGCCTTCGCCACGCTGCCGCTGGCTTTCGGCAGCAGATGCCGTTCAACCTGAGAAAAGCGCATGCGCATCGGGACTGCAATAGCCTCGCCGAAGGCGATGGCTTCGCCGTTGCCGATCGATGAGAGAAAGCTGGTCGTCGAGATCGAGGAGTTCGGGATGGCCGAGCGGATGATTTCCTGGTCGCGATCATTGGCAAGGCGCATGGCAAAGAGCGTCGAGCACTGCGAAAGGATCGTCTGGTCGAGCTCGCCCGGGCGCTGGGTGATGATACCGAGCGAAACGCCATATTTGCGGCCTTCCTTGGCGATGCGGGCGATGGCCTGCCGGGTCGGAAAGAAGCCGAGCGTCGGGTCGGCGGGGATGTAGCGGTGGGCTTCCTCGCAGACGACGAGCATATGGATCGCCCCTTCGCTCCAGAGTGCCAGTTCGAAGGCCATGCGGCAAAGGACGGAGGCGACGGAATTGATGACTTCCGAGGGGATGCCCGCGAGCTGAAAGGTGCAGATCGGCTTACCGTCGCCCGGAATGCGGAAGATTTTGGCGATCGTCTCCATGATCGTATCGGTGATCGTATTGTTGGAAAACATGAAGTGATAGCGGGGGTCGTTGATGGCCGAGATGATACGCATCTTCAGCGACCGCAGATGCGGCTTTTCCTGGCGGCCTTCAAGGCGGCCGATACGCTCGTCGATCAGCGCCAATAGATCGGCCATGCGGTAGGGAACCGGCGTGTCCGCCGTCACCGAGGACTTTTCCGTCTGGCGGCGCATCAGGGTGGAATCGTTGCCTCGGAAGGCGCGTCTCGCTTCAGGGATAAGGTCACGCAGCGCGTCGAGTTCCTCGGGGATCGCCGGCCGGCCGCGGAAGACGACTTCGCTGAATTCCTCAAGCCGCATCAGCCAGAAGGGCAGGTCGAGCGTATCGGTGTCGATGACGACGGCGTGCTTCGGAAAGGCGGCTGCGAATTCGTTGTGCGGATCGAGGATCAGCACGCGCAGTTTCGGATCGGCAGTGATCGCCTTATGTAGCAACAGCGAGACGGCGGTGGATTTGCCGACGCCGGTCGAGCCGACCACGGCGAAATGCTTCGCCAGCATCGAGGGGATGTGGATGGCGGCATCGATGCTTTCGTCCTGCGTCAGCTTGCCGATGACGCAGCTGCTGCCCTTGCCGGCATCGAAAATGCGCATGAGGTCGGCGGCGCGGATGCGGTGTGCGATGGCGCCGAGATATGGGTAAGCGGAAATGCCACTCGAAAACTCCTCGCGGCCATCCGGTCCGACGCGGACTTCACCCAGCAGCTCGACCTCGATGCGGAAGAGATTATCCTGCCCTTCACCCCAGCCGACGCTTTGCGTGTTCATCGCATAGACGAGGGCAGCGACGCGGTTCTTCCCGACACTAATGGAAATCAGCCGGCCGACCGACCAGAGTTCGGTCAGGTCCGTGCCGCCGGCCTCGGCCACGGCGGCGATCGTCGCTCTCGAGCCATTGCACGCGACGACGCGACCGAGGAAGCGATTTCCCGGTTTCAATCTATCGCGGCGATCAAGATCTCCAGCGTTGCCTGATGTCTGCAGATCGTTATTCAGCAAACAGTTACCCCAATCATTAGTGGCTGGAGCATAGAGACGCTGGCTTAATAAAATCCTGTCGACCACCCGCGCTTTTTATGGGGTTTCCGCGGCGCCGCGATTTTTTATTGCTTCACGCGTTGACGCTTCGAAATTTTCTGTCTATCACTTCGCCCCATGAAAAACTCGATCGTTCTTATCGTGGTGGGAAGGCGCATGGGCAGGATGGTGTAACCATCCGGCGATAGCCACCCATGCGCTAGATGACAGGCTCCCCAAGGGGCCTTTTTTTATGCCCGAAATCGAGATTTCATCTTTCCAAACCTCCAGCAGACAAGCGGAACAAACGTATGACCGGCACAGATAATCAGGCGAGCGGCAATCGAATGACAGGCGCGGAGATCGTGTTGCAGGCGCTCAAGGACAACGGCGTCGAACACATCTTCGGTTATCCGGGCGGCGCCGTGCTTCCGATCTATGACGAGATCTTCCAGCAGGACGATATCAAGCACATTCTCGTTCGCCACGAGCAGGGCGCCGGCCATGCGGCCGAAGGCTATGCCCGCTCCACCGGCAAGGTCGGCGTCATGCTGGTTACCTCCGGTCCGGGTGCGACGAATGCCGTCACCCCGCTGCAGGACGCCTTGATGGATTCGATCCCGCTCGTCTGCCTCAGCGGTCAGGTTCCGACGACGCTGATCGGCTCCGATGCTTTCCAGGAATGCGACACCGTCGGCATCACGCGGCCGTGCACCAAGCACAACTGGCTGGTCAAGGACGTCAACGAGCTGGCTGCCGTCATCCACGAAGCCTTCCGCATCGCCCAATCCGGCCGCCCGGGGCCCGTCGTCGTCGACATCCCGAAGGACATCCAGTTTGCGACCGGCACCTATACGCCGCCGGAAGCGCATCATGTCCAGAAGAGCTATCAGCCGAAGATCCAGGGCGATCTCAACAAGATCACCCAGGCGATCGAGTTGATGAAGAATGCCCGTCGTCCCGTCATCTATTCCGGTGGCGGTGTCGTCAATTCCGGCCCGGAAGCTTGCAAGCTGCTGCGCGAGCTGGTCGAGCTCACCGATTTCCCGATCACCTCGACGCTGATGGGCCTCGGCGCCTATCCTGCATCCGGCAAGAACTGGCTCGGCATGCTCGGCATGCATGGTTCCTACGAAGCCAACATGGCGATGCACGATTGTGACGTCATGGTCTGTATCGGCGCACGCTTCGACGACCGCATTACCGGCCGCCTGAACGCCTTCTCGCCGAATTCGAAGAAGATCCATATCGATATCGATCCGTCCTCGATCAACAAGAACGTCCGCGCCGATGTCGGCATCCTCGGCGATGTCGGCAACGTTCTGGAAGACATGGTTCGCCTTTGGCGCGCGCTGCCGCAGAAGCCGGCCGCGGAGCGTCTGGGAGACTGGTGGGCTGACGTTGCCCGCTGGCGTGCGCGCAATTCCTTCGCCTACAAGCCGAGCGACGATGTCATCATGCCGCAATATGCGATTCAGCGTCTTTATGAGCTGACGAAGCATCGCGACACCTACATCACCACCGAAGTCGGCCAGCATCAGATGTGGGCTGCACAGTTCTACGGTTTCGAACAGCCTAACCGCTGGATGACCTCGGGCGGCCTCGGCACCATGGGCTACGGCCTGCCGGCGGCACTCGGCGTTCAAATCGCCCATCCGGAGAGCCTGGTCATCGATATTGCCGGCGATGCTTCTATCCAGATGTGCATTCAGGAGATGTCGGCGGCCATCCAGCACAATGCGCCGATCAAGATCTTCATCCTGAACAACCAGTATATGGGCATGGTTCGCCAGTGGCAGCAGCTGCTGCATGGCAACCGCCTGTCCAATTCCTACACGGAAGCGATGCCTGATTTCGTCAAACTTGCCGAAGCCTATGGTGCCGTCGGCCTGCGTTGCGAAAAGCCGGGGGATCTCGATGCCGCCATCCAGGAAATGATCGACGTCAAAAAGCCGGTCATCTTCGATTGCCGCGTTGCCAATCTCGCCAACTGCTTCCCGATGATCCCCTCGGGCAAGGCGCACAATGAAATGCTGCTGCCTGATGAGGCGACCGACGAAGCGGTTGCCAACGCCATCGACGCCAAGGGTCGCCAGCTGGTCTGATCGACAGCCGGGGCGCGGCGAAAGCTGCGCCTCGCCGATCTCGCCAGCATATCGAACAAGAACCGAGGAAACGGAACAAGGATAATGAACGCACACCTTCAACCCACGGGCTCCGCCTATTTCATTTCGCCGGAAACCGCGGCGGCTGAGAGCCACACGCTTTCGGTGCTCGTCGACAACGAGCCCGGCGTTCTTGCCCGCGTCATCGGCCTCTTCTCCGGCCGGGGATACAACATCGAAAGCCTCACGGTCTCTGAGACCGAGCATCAGGCGCATCTGTCGCGCATCACCATCGTCACGCGCGGCACGCCACAGGTACTGGAACAGATCAAGGCGCAGCTTGAGCGTATCGTTCCCGTTCACCGCGTCGTCGATCTGACGGTGCGCGCCCGCGAACTCGGCCAGGAACGGCCGATCGAGCGCGAAGTGGCGCTGCTGAAAGTGACCGGAAGCGGGGAGATGCGCGCCGAAACGCTGCGGCTGGCCGACGCCTTCCACGCCAAGGTGGTGGATGCGACCGTCGAGCATTTCATTCTCGAGATCACCGGCAAGTCCTCGAAGATCGACCAGTTCATCGCCATCATCAAGCCGCTCGGCCTCATCGAAGTCTGCCGCACTGGCATTGCCGCGATGAACCGCGGTTCGCAGGGGATGTAAGGCCTACGGCGTTGAGGGGGCATCGCATATGAGGCAAATCGGGGCTGCAAATTCCTTCTCCCGTTGGGGAGAAGGTGGCCCGAAGGGCCGGATGGGGGGGACTTCCCGATTTGAATTCACGAATTTTCGTGCTCCTGGCAGACACCCCCTCATCCGCCTGACGGCACCTTCTCCCCGAGGGGAGAAGGGGAAACACGGCAACAATGCCTGAGATCGGCAGAAAACCATGGCATCCGCCTGATGATATGCGTCTCGGCGCTGCGTTCTTCGTCCGTGGCGATTTTCCCTGGCTTGAGCATTATTTCGGCTCGCAGAAACTGGCTTCGATCCTTTCTCCCGGAATAGGCGGCGTCGTCTCCTGGGGCGGCCGTGCGCCGGCCAAAGTGGCTCATAGGATTGCCCGCTTCCGCCGCCTTCGGCACTGGCATCTGGAAGATGGTTTTCTCCGGTCCGTGGGGCTTGGCAAGTCCGGCGCCATTCCACTGTCCATCGTCATCGACGATCTTGGCCTGCCCGTCGATGCAAACAGGCCGTCACGGCTTGAGCGGCTGATAGAGGGCGCGGAAGAGGCTGGAGATCTCGGCCGCGCCATTCGCGAGCAGATCGTTCTCAACAGGCTTTCGAAATACAATCATCTTCCTCATCGTCCGCCCAGCATTGAGCCGACGACAAAACGGCGCATTCTGCTTGTCGATCAGGTCGTCGGCGACGTTTCCGTCGGTAGGGCGCTTGGTTCGAGAGCCTCCTTCGAGAAGATGCTTGCCGACGGATTGGCGAGCGATGCGCAATGCCTGATCCGCACCCATCCGGATGTGATGGCCGGACTTCGTAAGGGCTATCTTACGGATGACGCTTCGAAAGGCGATGCAATCCTTGTCGGCGACGAGGTGTCGGTAGCGTCGATCCTCGAAGTCGTCGATGAAGTCTGGACGGTCTCCAGCCAATTTGGCTTCGATGCGTTGCTGCGCGGCATTCCGGTTCGCTGCTATGCCGCGCCGTTTTATGCCGGGTGGGGCGTGACCGAGGATCATTTCGGCGTCCATACCAAGGCTGCGCTCGCCGGACGTCGAACGAAGCTGCGGACGGTCGATCAGATCGCCGCTGCCGCTTTTTCACTTTATCCGACCTATCGTGATCCCAGCGACTGGCGTGAAATGGATGTTTTCCAAGCGATCGACCTGATCGTCGCGCAGCAGAAGGCGGCTGCCTGAACCTACAGCATGTCCAGCGACTTCTTCCGCGACGGCGGCGGGAAGGCAGCGTCGAGGACGGCCCAATCTTCGTCCGTGATGTCGACATCGATCGAGTCACGGTTCTCTTCGACACGCTGCGCATTGGAGGATTTCGGGATCGAGATCACGCCGTCGCGCTCCAGCAAAAAGGCGAGGGCAATCTGGGCCGGGGTCGCCTGATAGGTCTTGGCGACGCGGATCAATTCCGGGTGATGGAGCAGCCGGCCCTGTTCGATCGGCGAATAGGCCATGATCGGAATGCTACGCTCCTGGCACCAGGGCAGCAGATCGTATTCGATGCCGCGCCTGGAGAGATTGTAAAGCACCTGATTGGCCGCGACATTGCCGCCGTTCGGCACAGAAAGCAGCTCATCCATATCATCGACATCGAAATTCGAAACGCCCCAGGCCTCGATCTTGCCGGCGGCCTTCAGACCTTCAAAGGCTTCTACCGTCTCTTCAAGCGGGTAGTTGCCGCGCCAATGCAGCAGATAGAGATCGATGCGATCGGTGTTCATGCGCTTCAGGCTGCGTTCGCAGGCTTCGACCGCGCCTTTGCGGCTGGCATTGGCAGGATAGACCTTGCTGACCAGAAAGACCTCGTCGCGGCGGCCTTCGATCGCCTTGCCAACGATCTCTTCCGAGCCGCCATCCGCGTACATCTCAGCCGTATCGATCAGCGTCATGCCGAGATCGAGACCGGTTTTCAGGCTGGTGATCTCGTCCCGGGTGGTCACGGCGCTCTCGCCCATATTCCAAGTTCCCTGGCCGAGTGCCGGAACCATGATGCCGGAAGGAAGGGTGACGGTGGGGATGGGCTCGCGCATGGTCTTTCCTCGCTGCAGAAAACCGAAGGATAAGGGCATTCGACCGGATTTCAATCGACATCCGTCATGTCACCGTGACAATCACCCTATGGCTTTCGTATGGCTGGCGAACTAATGTCGCACGATCATGCGTCGCTACATTTTGCGCGCATGAAGAAGAATTTTGGATGCCGCCTTGTCACGGTACGGTGTCCTCGGGAGGCATCATGGCGCTGGATACATTTCTGGCTCTTCTACTTTTCGCATTCACAACCTCAATCACGCCCGGGCCGAACAACATGATGTTGTTTGCTTCAGGCGTAAATTTCGGTTTCCGTCGCACCATTCCGCACATGCTCGGTATCGGGGTTGGCTTTTTTGTGCTGCTAATTGCAGTGGGATTGGGATTGGGTGCGCTTCTGCACACGGTGCCGGTGCTCTATACCGCGCTTAAATTCGCCGGGGGAGCTTACCTTGTCTGGATAGCCTGGAAGATCGGCACCTCGCGCAGCCTGAGCGAGGCGGAAAGCGATGCAAAGCCGATGAGTTTCATCAGCGCTGCTGCGTTCCAATGGGTCAACCCCAAGGCGTGGGTGATGGCCATCACCGCCATGGCCACTTACACAAATGAGCAGCTATATCTCTTCACTGTCCTTCTCGTCGGGTTCGCATTTGCCGCTGTGAACGTCCCCAGCGTATCGACCTGGGCCGGCTTCGGCTCCGTCCTGCGCGATTGGCTCTCCGATCCCATCAGGCTGAAATGGTTCAACATAACCATGGCCGTTCTGCTGGTGCTCAGTCTCTGGCCGATGTTAAAGTAGGCGCAAAGAGACAGGAGACGGCCATGTCCCACGACCACTCGCATGATGAAGACGATCATCATCATCACGACAACTACTATTCGGACATGCAGGCCCGGGTAAAGGCGCTGGAGACACTGCTGACGGAAAAGGGTTTGATCGATCCGGCGGCGATCGACCGCATCGTCGAGACCTATGAGACGAAGGTCGGGCCGCGTAACGGGGCGCAGGTGGTGGCGAAAGCCTGGAGCGATCCTGATTTCGCCGACTGGCTGCGCCGTGATGCTACGGCGGCGATCGCAAGCCTCGGCTTTACCGGCAGACAGGGCGAGCACATGCGCGCGGTGTTCAATACGCCGGAAACGCATAATCTGATCGTCTGCACGCTCTGCTCGTGCTATCCCTGGGCCGTGCTGGGGCTGCCGCCGGTCTGGTACAAGGCGCCGGCCTATCGCTCCCGTGCGGTGATCGACCCGCGCGGCGTGCTCGCGGAATTCGGCCTCGCGCTGCCACAGGAAAAGAAGATCCGCGTATGGGATTCAACGGCGGAACTTCGCTATCTGGTGATCCCTGAGCGGCCCGCTGGTTCCGAGGGCATGGACGAGGCGGCGCTGGCGGATCTCGTCAGCCGTGACGCGATGATCGGCACGGCGGTCGCCAAGACACCTGAGGCTGCGCTATGAACGGCCCCCATGATCTCGGCGGCCAGATGGGCTTCGGCCCCGTAGCGCCGGAAAAGAACGAGCCCATTTTCCATGCCGAATGGGAAAAGCGTGCGCTTGGCATCACGCTCTCCTGCGGTGCCTTTGGGGCCTGGACGATCGATGAAAGCCGGCATGCGCGCGAAAACATTCCGCCCGCCGATTATCTGGGTGCCAGCTACTACGAGATCTGGACCCGCGCGGTCGATATGCTGCTGGAGCGGCATGGTTTTGCCACGGCGGAGGAGTTGCGCAGCGGCCATTCGCTCGAACAGGGCAGGGCGCCGAAGCGAATTTTGAAGGCCGATATGGTCGACGGTGTGTTGGCCAAGGGCGGCCCTTGCGACCGGCCGCTCGATACTGCACCGCTCTTTGCCGTCGGCGATCATGTGCGGACTAGGAACTTCAATCCGACCGGTCATACCAGATTGCCGCGCTATGCCCGCGCAAAGACGGGTGTCGTCGAGGCAGTGCAGGGCTCCTTCGTCTTCCCCGACGACAATGCCCATGGCCGGGGCGAAAATCCCCAATGGGTCTATACGGTCGTCTTCGAGGGTGTGGAGATCTGGGGCGACGGAACTGATCCCTCTCTGACGGTCTCGATCGATGCCTGGGAGAGCTATCTTGAGCGCGTGTGAGGTCATCTCGCCTCTGGCGCAATCGCCGCAGTTGCCGAAATCTGCCGATGGCGAGCCGGTTTTTCCCGAACCCTGGGCGGCAGAGGCTTTCGCCATGACCGTTCATCTGCATGAGAACGGCCTGTTTGCCTGGAGCGAATGGGCGGAGCAGTTGTCGGCGGAACTGCACAAGCCGGGCCGAGCGATTGACGGCAGCGATTATTTCGACTGCTGGGTGGCTGCTTTGTCAGGGCTGCTGGTCGCGAAGGGCATTGCCGATGCCGACGCGATTGTGGCTTTACAGCAAAGCTGGCAACGTGCGGCCGAGGCAACGCCGCATGGCAAGCCGATCGCGCTTGAAAACGATCCTCAGCGCTAAGAATCAGTCAGAAATCGGCTGATGAATGGTTTGTTCTTTGTGTCACTGGCATAATACAGCCCTGTTTTGCTATGTTGCTGTCCGGTTGTTGAATTGCACATCGCAGTTTCCTGAAGAGCTTCTGTTGACCTTCTAAACAAGCGTTTCCTAACCGCTTATCCCATTCGTGAACCGTAATGTCCTCTACTTCTGTGCTAAGCGATATTCCCGGCGGCAAATCTCTGCTTGAATGGTTCGGGCGGATACCCCGCTTCCACGATGCCAAATTGCTTGAGATCAGCTTCCCGGGCAGGGCAGCAGGGCTGATACGTATCCACGCAT
This sequence comes from Martinezella sp. CNPSo 3732, assembly GCF_057784515.1. Lineage (NCBI taxonomy): Bacteria > Pseudomonadati > Pseudomonadota > Alphaproteobacteria > Hyphomicrobiales > Rhizobiaceae > Martinezella > Martinezella sp. CNPSo 3732. Next base: position 134,490 of record NZ_JBXSOO010000003.1, on the reverse strand, counting down.
GGAACATGACTGATCAGGTGGACGCCAAAGGTTACTTCCTCCTGGATAAACATGCGATCGTTACGCTTGTCCTTGAAGGGGTGAGCGCCATCAGCTGCACCGATTTCGATATGCTACCGGGTATCATCTTCGATTTGGAAATTACGAAGGCGGATGGAAGTTTCCGCATAGAATGGGATGCCAGCTACGGAGTGAGGGGCTCCGTCACGGCCGAATATATGAAGATCAGCCTCGTGCCGATAGATTCCGGTTGAGGTCGTTTCGAGGCAGTAGTTAATACAACAGCCTGGAGCGACGAAACGCTTCATCTAATTGCAGTTAGGACGAGAACTGCTTGTAGCACTCGTCCGCTACCTGCCGCAGCATGTTGCGCGAGATTTCGCCCGTCACCGCATAGCCGAGATCACCGTCGATCCAATAGAAGGTTTCGACGGCCTTGTCGCTGGCGAAGCGGAAACTGGTCGTGGTGTTACCGCTATTGCGCCCAACCAGCACGGTCAGGCGCTGGCCGCTGGCATTTTCATACATGAACAGGGCGCCGGGCGTGCCGTTGACCGGCAGCAGCCGGCCGCCGATCAGCTGGAAGCCCAGCGTCTGCAGGCTCGGCACCTTGAGGCCGGCGACATTCATGCGCTTGCCGAGCCAGGTGGCGAGATGCGCCTCCTGATCCGCGCCGACTTCGACGGGATGGCGGACATCGCTGGCATAGACGACGAAGGCCGAATGGGCCTGCTGCGGCAACGCCTCGATAGATGCCAGCTGTAATTCGCGCGGTGCAAAGAGATCAGGACCGAAATGACCGGCTGCTATGCCGGCGACGAACAGTGCCAGCGAGGCGGCGAGCATCATCAGCCTGCGGCTGCGCTGTGGCGGGATCGCTTGCGCGGAGAGCGTGCTTCTATTTCCGGAAATGAGGTCCGCGTCGCCGTCCTTCGATATGGCATAGGGGGAGAACAGGGCTCGAATTTCATCGTTCTGGACCTGCCATGCCGTAACGGCAGCGGCGTCCTCGGAATTTTCGGTCAGCCATGCCTGCAATTCCGCCTGTTTTTCCAGCGGCAGGAGGCCATCGGCAAAGGCGTGAAGGTCCGCTTCGGTCACCGTCGGTTTGCGTTCGTTCATCTTGGTCTCCGAAGCGTGACAATATTGTCTGCATTCAACAGGCTGGTCATCTTCTGGCGGGCGCGAGACAGGCGTGACATCACGGTGCCGATCGGGATATCGAGCATGACTGCGACATCCTGATAGCTGCAGCCTTCGACGACGACGAGCATCAGCACTGCGCGATAGTCTTCGCTAAGGCTGTTCAGAGCCGTTTCCAGGCGCGACCGCTGCAACGGGTCGTTGTCGGCGTCCGCCGCAGGCAGATGGTCGTTGTCGTCGATATCGACAAGAATGCGGCCGCGCTGTTGGCGCAGTCCGTTGCGATAGAGATTGGTCATGATGGTGAGAATCCAGCCGCGCAGGTTCAGCCCGCGCCATTGGCCGCGTCGGGTCAGGGCCTTTTCGACGCAATCCTGAAGGAGGTCCTCGCCATCGGTATCCGAGCGGGTGAGGCTGCGCGAATAGCGGCGCAAGGAGGGGAGGAGCGCCAGCACCTCCGCCTCGAAACTATCGGGCACGGAGGAGCCTCCCGTCGCGCCCTTTCCGGTCCGGTCAGGGCCGTGCGACATTCCAGACACCCTTGAAGCCGTCGCCGGCGACATCACCGGATTTTGCATCCTTGACGAAGAAGTAGAGCGGCATGCCGTCCTTTGCCCACTGTTTCATCCCGTCCTTGCGGGTAATGATCGAATATGCACCCTCTGCCTTGGCTTTGCCATCGGCCATCAGCGGCGGCCAGGCCTTTGCGCAATCGCCGTTGCAATTGGATTCGCCTGATTTGTCGTTCTTGAACGTGTAAAGCGTCATACCGTTTTCACCGGTAAGGACCTTGCCCTTGGCGCTTTCGACTGTCTTGACCGGGGCTGCTGCCAAAGCGGCTGTGGCAAAGGCCGATGCCGCGAGCGCGGTCAGGAATCTCATGGTCTTCATGATGTCTCTCCTCGGGTGGTGGACGATGGATCGTCCAGGCATCGCATGTTGCGCTGCCGGACATGAGACACCGGCGCGTCCGATTTTATTCCCGGCTCGCCTGGTATTTTTACCGCTTGCTTCCATCAGCCGAATCCTGCCAAGTCGATCCATGCAATTCGCGCCGCAACAAGATGAAGCGCTCAAGGCCGTCGCAAACTGGCTGAAAGAGGGGCGTTCGCCGTTGTTCCGTCTGTTCGGCTATGCCGGCACGGGCAAGACGACGCTTGCGCGGCATTTTGCCGAGCATGTGGATGGCGAGGTGCTGTTTGCGGCCTTTACCGGCAAGGCGGCACAGGTGCTGCGCTCGCGCGGCGCCTCGAATGCCAAGACCATCCATTCACTGATCTACCGGCCGCGCGGCGAGGAAGCCGTCGAAGACGAAGAGACGGGTAAGACATCGATCGCCCCGATGTTCACCATCAACCGCCAGAGCCCGGTCGCCAAGGCCGCCCTGATCATCGTCGACGAATGCTCGATGGTGGACGAAGCGCTCGGCAAGGATTTGATGAGTTTTGGCACGCCCATTCTCGTCCTTGGCGATCCCGGGCAGCTGCCGCCCGTTTCCGGCGGTGGGTTCTTTACGAACGAAGAGCCGGATTATCTTCTGACGGATATTCACCGCCAGGCCCGCGACAATCCGATCATCCAGCTCGCCATGCAGGTGCGTGAGGGCAAGGAAATCATGCATGGCGACTATGGCACCGCGCAGGTGATCTCGAAAAACGAGGTCACGCAGCCGCTGGTGCTGGAGGCCGATCAGGTTCTTGTCGGCACCAACAGGACGCGGCGGCGCTACAATCAGCGCCTGCGCGAGCTGAAAGGATTTACTGCGGACTACCCGCAATCCGGCGACAAGCTGGTCTGCCTGCGCAACGATCCCGCCAAGGGGCTGCTCAACGGCTCGCTCTGGCAGGTCATGACCTCTTCCAGGGAAACGACGAAGCCCGGCATCAATCTTCTGGTGCGCCCGGAAGATGACGACATGGATCGCGGGGCCGCGAAGATCAAGCTCTTGAAGCAGGCCTTCGAGGATGTCGAGGGCGAGATTCCGTGGTCGACCCGAAAGCGCTATGACGAATTCGACTACGGCTACGCTCTGACGGTGCATAAGGCCCAGGGTTCGCAGTGGAACAACGTGGTGCTATTCGATGAGAGCTGGGCGTTCCGCGATACGCGGGAGCGTTGGCTCTATACGGCCATTACCCGCGCCGCCGAGACGCTGACCATCGTCCGCTAGTGGCTTCAAGCTCATTGATGGGGCGTCACTATGTGGTGACACGTGCGCCGTGTTGCTATCAAAGTTTTGCATGGAACGATGTCGGAATCTCGTTGGTTTTGTTGGCCATAATGGCATAAAACGACACTACCATCCGCTTTGAAAATCAGGGATTTCGATCATGCCCGCCAAGCTTTCCGTGAACCTCAACGCCATCGCGATGCTGCGCAACCGGCGTGATCTTCCCTGGCCGAGCGTCACGGGCTTGGGACGCATCGCGCTGGCGGCAGGTGCAAGCGGTCTGACCGTTCATCCGCGCCCCGATCAGCGGCATGTCCGCTTTTCCGATCTGCCCGATATTCGTGCGCTGATCGACGACGAGTTTCCGGAAGCGGAATTCAATATCGAGGGCTATCCGAGCGACGAATTCTTCGATCTCTGCGCTTCGGCGGAGCCCGAACAGGTGACGCTCGTGCCCGATGATCCCACTCAGGCGACATCGGACCATGGCTGGGATTTTCGTAAGAACCGAGATCTGCTGGCCAATGTCGTCGCCAAGTACAAGACGCTCGGCTGCCGCGTGTCGCTGTTTGCCGATGGCGACGGCGATGCAGAGGCGGTGAAGATCGCCAGGGAAGTGGGCGCCGACCGCATTGAACTTTACACCGGCCCCTATGGCGGCTGCTATGCTGATCCGCAGAAGGCTGCCGTCATCCTCGAAGCGCTCGGCAAGACCGCCGATGCAGCCTTTGCCAACGGCCTCGACGTCAATGCTGGCCACGATTTGACTGTTGCCAACCTGCCGGCGCTGCTGAAGCGCATTCCGAAGCTCGCGGAGACCTCGATTGGCCATGGGCTGACCGCCGATGCGCTGGAATATGGCATGGCCGAAACGGTGCGCCGCTTCCGTCGGGCTTGCGGTCAGGTGGTTTGATGGGGGATGGCTTTGGGCTGGTCGGGCAAGTTTGTTGTTGCCGCGCCTTCTGGCCTGGCCCCTCATCCTAGCCTTCTCCCCGCTTGCGGGGAGAAGGGACGACAGCGCAAAATGGCGGCGGCATCACTCGATTAGAGCTTGCGCACGAAGCACCAAAACTCCCTCGCCCCGCTTGCGAGGAGAGGGCCGGGGTGAGGGGCCAGGCGCAAGGGTGCGGCAAACGAAGTCTCACCTGACCTTCGCCAAAACTCAGCCAGCCAACGCGGCCTTGTGTTCCTCGAAGAAGCTGCGCAGCGTCTGCGGCTCCTTGCCTGTGAGCTTGTTGAAGTCGTTGGTGAGAATGTCGAATTTGCCGGCGCGGGTATTGGCTTCGGAGGAGACCAGCATGTCCACCACGAACTTCGGCAGACCGGCGCCGGTGAGGCCGGCGGCAAGCTGTTCGTCATTGACCTGAACGACTTCGAGCGGACGACCGGTGATCCGGCTCACGACGCTTGCGACGTCCTCGATGGTGACCGCAGTCGAGCCCGTCAGCGTGTAGGTGGCGCTTTCTGTTGCATCAGATGCCAGTGCTGCGGCGATGGCGAGTGCGCAATCTTCGCGACTGATGTTGCTGACCCGGCCGCCGCCGGTTGCCGTGTACCATTTACCGGTTTCGAGGTTGTGCGGCAGGCCCATCAGGTAGTTGTCGAAATACCAGGCGTCGCGCAGGATCGTGTAGCCGATGCCGCTTGCCTTGATGGCGTTTTCCGTGCCGAGATGATCGGGCGCGAAGCTGACGAGCGAACTTTCGGGGGCTGGCATTGAGGTGTAGAGAACATGCTTGACTCCAGCCTTCTTGGCGGCTTCGACAGCAGCCGTGTGCTGCTTCAGGCGCAGGCCGGGCACGGCGAGCGCGTCGGTGCTGATGATCAGCAGCCGGTCGACGCCGGTGAAGGCAGCGGACAAGCTGGCGGCGTCATCGAAGTCGGCCTTGCGGGTGACGACGCCTTTGGCGGCGAGATCGGCAAGCTTCTCCGGGCTGCGCGTGGCGGCGATGATGCGGCCGGGCGCGACCTTGTATGTCTCCAGCAGGTGATGGATGACGCGTTGGCCAAGTTTGCCGGCGGCGCCGGTGACGAGAAGAGTGCTGCTCATATGTTTTCCCTTGTTGGACCACCGCACATTCGCAGGGCCTTGTTGCTCTCAAAAAGAGACTAGCACTAGAATAGGAATTGACTTCGCGCTGTAAAGGAGGCAGTTTTTCGGCTCCAAGTTACCAAAAGGGAACCGGCATGGTAGCCAGCGCCGTCGTCAATCTGCGTGACAGCATAGATCCACCGTTACGCGACGTCGATCTCAGCAATCTCGATTTCAGCAACTGTCCGGTGCGGGACCTGATCTCGCAGATCGGCGGAAAATGGTCGGTGCTGTTGTTGGAAACACTGGCCAAACGGCCGTATCGTTTCGGCGAGTTGCGCCGCCTGGTGCCCGATATTTCCCAGCGCATGCTGACGCAAACGCTGCGCGACCTTCAGCGCGACGGGTATGTCGATCGTGAGGTCTTTCCCACCAAGCCGCCGAGCGTCGAATACCGCATGACCGATCTCGGCTACTCGCTTTACGAGCCGCTGGCGCTGCTTCTGAATTGGGCCGAGGCCAATCATGAAGCCGTAAAGGCCGCAAGAGCCCGTTTCGACCAATCACCGGACTGAGCTTTATCGTGAAGCCCTTGAAGATTGCTATCATCGGCGCTGGGCCTGCCGGTCTTGCCGCCTCTCTCTTTCTCACTCGTGCTGGTCATACGACAGATATTATCGAACGGTTCGATAGCCCGGCCCCTGTCGGCTCCGCGCTGATGCTGCAGCCGACGGGATTGACCGTGCTGGAATCGCTCGGACTTGGTCCGGCTATCCACGCCGCCGGCAACCGCATCGACCACCTGTTCGGCACAGAAACCACCCGCGGCCGCATTGTCCTCGATGTGCGCTACAATGCATTGCCAGGCGGGCGCTATGGGCTTGGCGTTCATCGTGCGGCCCTGTTCGATACGCTTTACGATGAGGTCTCTGCGCGGCGACATCCGATCCATACTGGGCAGCGGGTTATCGGTGTGACGGAGGAGGGCGATGAAAGCTATCTCTCTGTCGAAGGTGGTGAGCGCCTCGGACCTTATGATCTCGTCATCGACGCCAGTGGTGCGCGTTCCGAGCTTGTGACGGCATCGCCCGTAGCGCCGCGTGCACGAAATCTCGTCTACGGCGCCTTCTGGGCGACGCTCGACTGTCCGGACGGGCTCGTAGATCAGGCTGCGCTGACGCAGCGCTATGACAAGGCAAGCGTGATGATCGGCGTCTTGCCGATCGGCAGCAGAAGGCCGGATTTGCCGAAGCAGGCGGCTCTGTTCTGGAGCCTGAAAGTGGCGGATGCGGATGAGGTGCGCAGGCTCGGGCTCGATCGGTGGAAACAGACGATCCGCGGCTACTGGCCGGAATGCGAGCCCTTGCTGGAGCAGATCATTGACTGGGATCAGTTGACGCTCGCACGCTATGCCCATCGCACTGTGATGACGCCCTATAGCGGGCGGACTGTCTTCGTCGGCGATGCGGCCCATTCCACCAGCCCGCAGCTCGGGCAGGGCGCCAATATGGCGTTGCTCGATGTAGCCGCGCTCGCGCATGCTCTGGCAGGGCATGAAACCATCGAAGCCGCTCTTTCAGCCTATGCCAAGGCTCGGCGGATGCATGTGCGGCTGTTCCAGCTGCTCTCTGCCGCCTTCACGCCTTTTTACCAATCGGATTCGGCAGCATTGGCCTGGATCAGGGATCGGTTGGTCGCCACCATCGCCAAAGTGCCGCCCGCGCCGCAGATCCTCGCCGGCATTGTCTCCGGCACGCTGATCGACCCGTTCCATGGCGCAGGCTTGCGGGAATGTGACTGGCTGCGGCGGGCGGTACCGCAGCCGTCGTGATCATTTCTCCCGCTCGGTCAGATAGGCAAGCAGCGCAATGACCGGGAAGGCGACGCCGATCCAGGAGGCCATGTTCCAGCCGCCGGTGGCATAGGCCCACCCGCCAAGCGCCGAGCCGAGGGCGCCGCCGGCGAAGAAGGTCGCCATATAGAGGCCGTTGAGGCGACTGCGATGTTCGGCACTGAGCGCGAAGATGGCGCGTTGACCGAGCACGAGATTCGTCTGGACGCCGAAGTCGAGCATGATGCCTGACAGCGTCAGCGTGATCAGCGCCAGCAACGAGCCGCTGCCGGAAAAATGGCCGATCAGGAAGGCGATGATGGCGAGCACCAGGGCGAAGGCGGTCGCAAGCTTTGTCCAGCCGCGATCGGCGACGCGTCCGGCAATCGGCGAGGCGACGGCACCAGCGGCGCCGGCAAGCGCAAAAAGGGCGATGCCGTTTTGCGTCAGGCCGAAGGCCGGGCTTGCCAGCAGCAGCGGCGTCGTCGTCCAGAAGAGACTGAAGGCGCCGAACATGCAGGCCTGATAGAGCGCACGTCGCTGCAGGACCGGTGTGCGGAGCGCAAGGTGGCCCATGGAGGACAGCAGCTGCCCATAATGGAGTTTCGTATGGGGCACGCGGGTCGGCAGAACGAGGCGCAGGATGACGATCAGCCCGATCATGACGCCGGCCGAGATGATGTAGACCGCGTGCCAGGAGAGAAGCTCGGACAGGAAGCTCGCAGCCGGACGGGCCAGCATGATGCCAACGAGCAGGCCGCTCATGACATTGCCGACCACAGCACCGCGGCTGGCGTCCGGCGCCATATGGGCGGCAAAGGGGACAAGAACCTGCACGGCAACGGATGCAAGGCCGATGCAGAGAGAGGCGAGCAGGAATAGCGACGGCGACCACGCGAAGGCAGCGCCGACAAGCGCGACCGCGGCGAGTGCCACCAGCGTCAGGACCAGTTTCCGGTTCTCGAGAAGATCGCCGAGCGGGACGATCAGCAGGAGGCCGAGGCCGTAGCCGATCTGGGTCAGCGTGACGATGAGGCCGGTCGCCGCCGGGCTGAAGCCGAGCGACTGGCTGATGGGGCCGGCAAGCGGCTGGCCATAGTAGAGATTCGCGGCCACCAGCCCGCAGGCGGCGGCGAACATGAATGTCAGCAGTGGTGAAAGGGTCTTTTCCGGGAGCGGCGTGCTCTCCCGTCTGGCAGCGGCAGTTGCGGGCATGTCTCGTCCTCAATAGGGGCGGGGGTTACGTTCCCCGAAATTTCAGTGAAAATCAGTTCAGCAGTTTCATGGCCGTCTCAGCGACGGCGAGCATCTGTTCGGTCTTGCGGCCGGTCTTGCCGATCACGCGCATGCCCTTGGTCAGGGCCAGCAGGGTGCAGGCGGTGCTTTCCGGGTCGACATGCTTCGATATCGAGCCATCCGTATGACCCAGGCGAATGAGATCTAAAATGCGCTTTTCGTCGAAATCGAAAGCCATGTTGACGCGGCTGGCGATCTCCCCGTCGAAAAGCGCGAGCTCGGTCGCGCTGCCAACCACGAGACAGCCGCGGCGACCGATCTCGCCACATGATGCCTCAGCGAAGAATGTCACCAATGCGCACAGTTTTTCATAAGCATTCACGGCCTTAGCGAGGGCAGCGTCGATCAGTGGCTGCCGTACCCGGCGATAGCGATCGAATGCGGCGAGGAAGACGCCGCGCTTGTCACCGAAAGCCTTGTAGACGCTACCTGCGGTCAGACCCATGGCCTCGGTCAATTCGCTAATCGAGGCGGCATAATAGCCGCGTTCGGAAAAAACGCGCAGGGCCTCGTCCAGCGCGGAATCCATGTCGAATTCACGCGGGCGTCCACGAAGCTTCGGTGCGATGTCGAGTGCGTCTATTGTCATGTTGCTCTTTTAGGAAATGATCGTTTCCAAATCAAGCGAATTTTTGCGCCGCAGCAAGAATCGGAAGAATAGTGACTGCGACTGGTCTCGCTACTCGTGGAAAAACGCCATGTGGATCGCGTCCTTATAGCGGCCGTCTATGCGCACAGAATTGCGGGCAAGGCCCTCCCGGACGAAGCCGACTTTTTCGTAGAGCGCGATGGCCCTGTCATTGTCAGCATGCACGCTGAGTTCGACGCGTTCTATCCCTGCGTCACGCGCGGCTCGCAGCGTTGCTTCGATCAATCGACGTCCGACGCCCTGGCCGCGATAAGCGGGGATGATGCCCATGCCGAGTTTGCCGGTGTGGGCGTGAGAGGGAAACATATGGCGGCTGATGTCGCACCATCCGACCACTTTCCCATCGGCCAAGGCAACGAACTGCGGATTGCCTTTTTCGATCATGCCAAGCACGAAAATGCGTGTTTCTTCCAGCGGAAAGGCTTCGAGCAGCGACAGATATTCCCGCTCACGCGCGACCGTATCGAGCGCCTTGTGAAAACCTTCGATGTACTCGGTTGATATGGGTTCTATCCGGATTTCGGTGGTCATAGAAAACAGCTCGATGCAAATAGAGGGTGCATCGAGGATATGGTTCAACTAAGTGGCTGTCTACCCACCCACCTTTCCAATGGCCTACTTCCTCGACCCGAGCGGGTTTCGGGCGACCCCTCGTACAGACACTTCGAGGCTGTTCGAAAGCCAGCTCGAGGGTTCCGCCGCACGGTACGAAAAGCCGAGCCATGTGAAACACGGCTCGGAAGGTTTGCCAATGTTGGTCCACACGCGGACTTTCGATACGTGCGGCCTTAGTTCATGACATTGATGTCGTCAGCAGTGAGAAGTTTCCTGTCGGCGAATGTAACTGACTGAAATATCAAACGGGCTCGTCACCGCTGTGGCTGGTGTAGAAACTGATCCCATTGCCGTCGGGGTCCTGTAGCGAGAAGTAATGATGACCGTATAGCTCACTGTCCGCGATGGTTGATGGTGAATATCCCTTATCGATCAGGCTGACCCTGTAGTGTTCCAGATCCGCTTTGGCGTGGCCTGCGATCATCAGATCTATTTTTTCGCCGCTAAAATCTGGCCGCTGGCCATTGTGGCTGTTTTGCAAGGTCGAAACCTGATCGTCGTCTTTTTGAAACAGTAGCAAATGCGTACCACCACGCATTTCAACGACCGCCAGTCCGGGAAATGTGCCGAACGGGCGCAGGCCTAGCCCGATATAAAATTGATAGCTCTCCCCGATATTCTCCACTTTCATAACAAAGTGACCGAGCGCTGCGGCGGGTAAGTGATTTTCCATTTTAGGTCCTTTCATCGAGTCCTAAGGGTTAGCTAGGAAGGAATCTTGCAGCACGGCTACTGCCGTGCTAATCCGACCGCGTAGTCGGAAATTAATTCAGACTGGACAGTCGAAAATTATATGCGACTGGCCAGTCGGAAAATCAAGAGGTTGTTATGGCCCGGAAAAAAGAAATCGAACGAGACAGGATTTTGGACGCGGCCGAGGCCGTCATTCTCGATTCCAATGGCCGAAATCTAACGCTTGATGCGGTCGCAGAGCGGGCCGGCATCAGCAAAGGCGGGCTCGTCTACAGCTTTGCTACGAAGGATGAATTGATATACGCGGCGCTAGAACGGGAAGTCACTCGCTTCCAGCAGGCGGTGCGTCACCGTGTTGGCGACAGGTCCGCTGATCCTATCGAATTGGTCCTCGCGCATATTGAGGAGGCCCTTAACGAGGATGATGCCTCGACCCGAATGGCGGCCTTCCTTGTAACTGCGCTGGTTCATGCTCCGGGCATGCTTGAGCCAGTGCGGAGCCTTTATCGCACACTGCTCGATCCGTTGCGATCGAAATCAGGGAAGTTTGCCGACGTCCGTCAGGCATTGCTTGCCGTTGAAGGTATCTTTCTGCTCCAAGGACTCGGGTTTGTTGAGGTTTCCTCAGACGAGTTCAAATCTGTCTTGATCCACGCGCGTAACGTCGTCCTTGCGGCATTGAATAGGCAGAGCCGCCAATCATCACAGCATTAAATCGTGGAGGCAGATGAAAGCCGAGATCTTCTCAACCATTCAAATTATGCCGAGCTTTCGATCTAGCGCTACCGGAAATCTCGCGTTTTAGGGAACAGGCGTCACACAGAGATCGAGTTCCCATGTCTGGCCGTTCAGTTCCGGGCCGAACATACGATGTCGTTCCTCCGCTACAAGCCTGAAGCCCGCCTTGACATAGATCGCCCGGGCCGTATCGAGAATGTCATTGGTCCAAAGCGATAGCTTGCTGTAGCCGGCATCGCGCGAGAAACGGATGCATTCATCCACAAGCAGCTTGCCGAGGCCGAGGCCGCGCGCCGTCTTATCCACATAGAGCAGCCGAAGCTTCGCGATGCTGTCGCCGCCATCGGTGATCATGGCAGATCCGACATTCAGACCGCCTCGTTCGGCGATCCAGCAGCGATCCTTTTGCTGGTTGAAATTGGAGAGGAATTTACCGGCGACTTCGGCCACCAAGCCTTCGAAGCGATCGTCCCAGCCGAATTCTTCAGTGTAGAAGCGCGCCTGGCTTTGTACGATCCAGCCGATGTCACCGGGTCGGTGATTGCGAATGAGGGCGAGCGGCGCTGCGGTTCGATCAGAGCCGAGTGTTTCCTGTATCGTCTGCATCGCTGCAACGACACGCTCGGGTTCGCCGGGAGCGAGCTTTTCGAAATAGCCGGCGATCTGCGCGCGTGAGCGGCGGACGAATTCCTCGAATTGCACCTGTCCCTTATCGGTGACCTTTATGACCTGGCTGCGCGCATCGGTCGGATCGGGCGTCGTCTCAACCAACCCATCCTCGCGGAAGCGCTTGACGATACGGCTGAGATAGGCGGGGTCGAGATGGAGGTCACGCGTCAGCGCCGAGGCGGCAACACCGCCGCGGAAGCCGACTTCGAACAACACGCGCACGTCCGTGAGCGTATAGGGGCTGTCGAGATAGGCCTTGTTCAGGACGCCGAGGAAATTCGTGTAGAAGCGATTGAAGTTACGAACGGCATCGATGGTCGTGAAATCGGCAGCGGCGGGCATGACATCGTCTCCTCAGGTACAGAGACGATGTCCATTATTTATTGGACTCAGTCAAGTAAATTGATCGAAGTCAAGCAGCGCAGCTTTTGGTGCTTTTTTCATTCGCAAGCGCGAAGTCGACGGCCGCCTCGGCATGGATCGTCGTCGTGTCGAAGCCTGGCAGGATCAGCGCCTTCGGATCGAGGATGAGGCAGATCTCGGTGCAGCCGAGAATGACGCTATCAGCACCTTCCGCCTTGGCGCGCTCGATGATGCCGTTCAGCTTCCGGCGCGACTCGTCCTTGATGATGCCGGCGCAGAGTTCGTTGAAGATGATATCGTGCGTGACGGTGCGATCCTCGGGACCGGGCACCATGATGGAGACGCCGTTTTCAGCCATACGCTCGGCGTAGAAACCATGTTCCATTGTGTAGCGCGTGGCAAGCAGCAGCGGCTTGACCCTGCCGGCGGCCTTCAAGGCCGCGGCGGTTTCATCGATGATATGTATGAGCGGAGCCGAAACGCGCTCCGCAACCTGAGGCGCGATCAGGTGCATGGTGTTGGTGCAGATGAGCACACATTCGGCACCGGCCGATTGCAGGCGCTGCGCAGCATCGCCGAGCCGGTCGGCGGCATCGTTCCAGCGGCCGGCCTTCTGCAGCGCGACGATCTCTTCGAAGTTGACGGAGTACATCACCAGTTCGGCGGAGGAGAGGCCGCCCAGCCGCTCGCGGACCATTTCATTGATCAGGCGATAATAAACTGCAGAACTCTCGAAACTCATGCCGCCGATCAGGCCAATGGTGCGCATAATGCTGTTCTCCGCTCGTGGGTTTTGAATGGAGGAATAGTGTGGTGATTCATCCGCCGCGTGTTTGCATTTTTTGAAGCCTATCAGAGTTTTGCTGCAATAGTTTGTGCATTTTCGGATTTATGTGCAAAATAAAGGCGCGTGAAGATGGATTGCTGCATATGCTAGACGAACGTGATCGAAAGATTCTCGAATTTCTGCAGGCGGATGCAGGCATATCCGTGACAGAGCTCGCCGATCTTGTCGCCTTGTCGGTCTCGGCCTGCTCGCGCCGCATCCAGCGGCTGGAGGAAAGCGGACATATCGCCCGGCGCATCGTCGTGCTCGATCGCGAAAAGATGGGGGTACCGACCACCGTCTATGCCCTCATCAAAACGGCGCATCATGCCGACGAGTGGATCGAATCCTTCCGCAAGGTCATCGGCGACATCCCCGAGATCGTTGAAGCGCACCGGCTGACAGGCAATTACGATTATATCCTCAAGATCGTTCTGCCGCGTGTCGAGCATTATGACGTCATCTACAAGATGCTCGTGCGCAAGGTCGAACTGTTCGATGTTTCCGCATCGATCTCGATGGAGGAACTGAAAAGCGGCTCGTCCGTTCCGGTCGGATACGCACGGTAGGCACAATGGCGCGTGACAGTCGCAGGGGTGCCATGCAGAAAAGATAGTTGCTGCTTATCCTTCTCAACCCTACGTTTTTCGCGAAGCGTAGCCATGAGGTGTTGCCATGCAGGATCATCACATCGTCGTCGTCGGGGGCGGCTTTGGCGGATTGCAGCTCGTCAACGATCTGAAAGGTGCTCCCGTCCGCATCACGCTGATCGATCGGCGCAATCATCATCTGTTCCAGCCGCTTCTCTATCAGGTCGCGACCACTCTGCTTGCAACCTCCGAGATTGCCTGGCCGATCCGCAGCTTCTTCCGGGATCGGCCTGATGTGACGACCTTGCTGGCGGAAGTCGTTGGTGTCGATAGTGATGCGCGTGAGGTCCTTTTGAAGGACGGGCAGAAGATCGGTTACGATACGCTGGTGCTGGCGACGGGGGCGACCCATGCTTACTTCGGTCATGATGAATGGGAGCCCGTGGCGCCTGGCCTGAAGACGCTGGAGGATGCCACCACCATTCGCCGCCGGGTTCTCCTGGCTTTCGAGCAGGCGGAGCTTGAAACCGATCCGGTGGCCCGCGAAGCGTTGCTGACCTTCGTGATCGTCGGCGCGGGTCCCACAGGCGTCGAGCTCGCCGGTATCATCTCCGAGCTGGCAAGGACGACGCTGCCGAAGGAATTCCGCAATATCGATACCCGCAAGGCGAGGATCATCCTTGTCGAGGCCGGACCGCGGGTATTGGCAGCCTTTGCCGAAGACCTTTCCGACTATGCGCGCAAGGAGCTGGAATTGCTCGGCGTCGAACTCCATTTCGGCAAGCCTGTCACCTCCTGCACGGCGGAAGGGGTCGTGATCGGCGATACGTTCGTGCCGTGCCGCACCATCGTCTGGGCGGCCGGCGTCGAGGCGTCGCCGGCTGCGAAATGGCTTGGCATTCCAGCCGACCGCGCCGGTCGCGCCATTGTCGACAAGGATCTGAGGGCGCCGGGCAAAGACAATATCTTCATCATCGGCGATACGGCGTTGGTCTTGCGCGAAGATGGCAGTCCGGTGCCGGGCATCGCTCCGGCAGCCAAGCAGCAGGGAGACTATGTTGCCAAGGTGATCAGGGCGAAAATGGCGAGTAAGCCGGTGCCGGGGCCGTTCCGCTACAGACATCAGGGTAGCCTCGCGACGATCGGCAAGAGTGCCGCTATCATCGATTTCGGCTGGCTGAAGCTCAAGGGGTGGATCGCCTGGTGGGTATGGGGCCTTGCCCACATCTATTTCCTGATTGGCGTTCGCTGGCGCATCGCGGTCGCCTGGAGCTGGCTGTGGATCTATATCAGCCGGCAACACAGCGCCCGGCTGATCACGCAGCGGGAAAGCATGCGCGAAGAATAAGAAAGGGCGGCGTCCGGATCGGACGCCGCCCTTTTCGGCTTATGCCAGC
Organism: Martinezella sp. CNPSo 3732; assembly: GCF_057784515.1. NCBI lineage: Bacteria > Pseudomonadati > Pseudomonadota > Alphaproteobacteria > Hyphomicrobiales > Rhizobiaceae > Martinezella > Martinezella sp. CNPSo 3732. Next base: position 119,478 of record NZ_JBXSOO010000003.1, on the reverse strand, counting down.
GAGGCGATGTCGATCACGAAGCGGTAGCGGACGTCGCTCCTCAGCACGCGCTCATAAGCTTCGTTGATATCCTGGATGCTGATCTTCTCGATCTCGGCCACGATGTTGTGCTCGCCGCAAAAGTCGAGCATTTCCTGGGTTTCCTTGATCGAGCCGATCATAGAGCCGGAAAGGCTGCGGCGGCCGGGGATCAGCGAGAAGGCATGAACCGGAACCGCATGTTCGGGAACGCCGACCAGCACCATGCTGCCATCATACTTCAGCAGGTTCAGATAGGCGTTCCAGTCGATCGCCGTGCCGACCGTGTTGATGATCAGGTCGAAGGTGCCGGCGAGCTTGGTGAAGGTCTCGGCATCGCTGGTGGCGTAGTAGTCCTTCGCGCCCAGCTTGAAGCCGTCTTCCTTCTTCGACAGCGTCTGGCTGAGGACCGTGACGTCGGCGCCCATGGCGTGCGCCAGCTTCACCCCCATGTGGCCGAGGCCGCCCATGCCGACGATCGCGACCCTCTTGCCCGGTCCGGCTTTCCAGTGGCGCAGCGGCGAAAAGAGCGTAATGCCGGCGCACAGCAGCGGCGCGCCCGAATCGAGCGGGATATTGTCGGGGAAGGAGAGGACATAGCCTTCCTTGACGACGATCGAGTCGGAATAACCGCCGAAAGTCGGCGTCTTGCCGTCGGCTTCGACGTCGTTGTAGGTCTGGACGAGGCCCGGCATGTAATGCTCGTAGTCGAGATCGCGCGTGGCGCAGGTCGTGCAGGAATCGACGAAGCAGCCGACGCCGACGCGGTCGCCGACCTTGAACTTCGTGACCTCGGAACCGACAGCCGTCACGATGCCGGCGACTTCGTGGCCTGGCACCATCGGATACTTCGAGCCGCCCCATTCGTTGCGGGCCTGGTGAATGTCGGAATGGCAGACGCCGCAATATTTGACGGAGATGACAACGTCATCCGTGTTCGGGTCGCGGCGCTCGAAAGTGAATGGCGTGAGCGGCTTGGACGCGTCGGTTGCTGCATAACCCTTTGCGATCGGCATGGGAGATTTCCTTATCTTTTCGGATGGGTTGGGGGTAGAATTTAGATGGCTCACCATGCATCAGGACCGGGCCACAGCGTTAGAGCGATCCTGCAAGCTTTATGTACGATCCTGCGAATCTAAATGCGCGGCAGGTCTTTCGCGATCGAACGGTGTTACCTAGATAGACATTGATATCTGCTCGAAAACAGTTGGTTGCGCATGACACTGCCTTTCAATCCCAATCAGGAACTCGCGTCGATCGTTGCACGTTTCGCTCCGGGGGACGGCGAACATCGTACGCCGATAGACAATCTTAATCTCTATCGGCAATCGGCCGCGACTGTGTGGCAGCATGGGGCTTATCGGCCCTGTTTTGCAATCGTGGTTCAGGGGCGCAAGAACCTGACAATCGGTGCCGAGACCTACAATTACGGTGTCGGCGAGTATATTTTGACCGCGCTCGATCTTCCGGTCTCGACGCAGGTCACCAATGTCGGCAGCGATACGCCTTATCTTTGCTTCGGCATGGCGCTCGACAGCGAACGGTTGAAGGAGCTCCTGTCGCGCGTCAGCATTCCGCGTCAGGCGTTGACCGAGCCTGTGCGCGGAATTGCGGTCAATGCCGCCTCGCCGGAACTGCTCGATGCCTCGCTACGGCTGCTCCGATTGCTTGATCGGCCCGAAGATATTCCGGCTATGGCGCCTTTGATCGAGCAGGAAATCCTCTATCGCCTGCTGACCGGTCCGAATGGCCCTCGGCTGCTGCAGATCGCCATGGCGGAGAGCCAGAGCAACCGGGTGGCGCGGGCCGTCGCCTGGCTCCGCGGCAACTATACGCAGCCGTTGCGCATCGAAGAGCTCGCCGAGCGCGTCGGCATGAGCGTTTCCTCGCTGCATCACCATTTCAAGACTGTCACGGCACTATCGCCCATGCAGTATCAGAAGCAGCTTCGGCTGCATGAGGCGCGGCGGCTTATGATCGTCGAGCAGCTCGATGTCGGCTCTGCCGGGCACCGTGTTGGCTATCAGAGCCCTTCGCAGTTCAGCCGCGAATATAGCCGTCTCTACGGTCTTCCTCCTCTGAAGGATGTCGAGGCGATGCGCAACAATGCGGTGGCGGCCGAGTAGGTGATGTTTCTGACCGATCATTTGCGTCAAGCTCTCTCGACAACTGACCGGCTCGTGGCAGTTGCCACCGTTTAGCAGTCCTGGCAAGCACTCTCTTTTAACGCAGTGCAGCAACGAATTCCGCTTGACGGCTGCATCGGTGTCCTGCATAAAGCGCCACGAACCGTACCGTACGGTACGCATTTGGGAGTGGCTATCGTGCTGAGCGAAGTAGGACAGTCGAGCGAGTTTTCGCCGCGCCAGAACGCCGTTCTGGAACAGGCGCTGCGTCTGCTCGTCGACGGCGGCGAGAAGGCGCTGACGACCTCCGGCGTCGCACGCGCGGCCAATTGCTCTAAGGAAAGTCTTTACAAGTGGTTCGGCGACCGCGATGGCCTGCTGTCTGCGATGATTACCTATCAGGCCAGCAAAGTTCGCACCTTCGAGCGCAATGGCGAGCGACTGAATACAGCAAGCCTGCATGACCACCTCGTCATTTTCGCCCGCGACCTGCTGGAGGTTTTGGCCGGCGACGTCTCGCTTGCCTTGAACCGCCTGGCAATCGGCCAATCGAACCGCGACGGCTCCAAGCTCGGTAAGCTCCTGCTGGAGCGCGGGCGCCGGCAGATCGACCGCCGCGCCATCGGTCTCATCGACGCCGGCAAGCGGGCAGGGTTACTGCGCTTTACCGATGCTGACGAAGCATATCACACGCTTTATGGGCTCATCGTCTCCGATCTGCATGTGCGCATGCTGCTCGGCGAGCCCGGTTTGAAGGATACGAGCCGGCAGGCGGAGAAAGCGATCACCGCTTTCCTCAAGCTTTACGGCACGGAAAAGGTATTGGCGGAAGCAGCTGCGACCGTCTGACAAATTAAAATCTGCACCCAGACAAGCAAAGGGAAGGACAAACAATGCGCGTCTATTACGATCGTGATGCCGATCTCAACCTCATCAAGTCGAAGAAGGTCGCCGTCATCGGCTACGGTTCCCAGGGCCGCGCTCACGCGCTGAACCTGAAGGACAGCGGCGCACAGAACCTCGTGATCGCGCTGAAGGCCGGTTCGCCCACGATCAAGAAGGCCGAAGCCGATGGCTTCAAGGTCATGACCGTTGCCGAAGCCGCTGCCTGGGCCGACCTGATGATGATGGCGACGCCGGACGAACTGCAGGCCGACATCTACAAGGCCGACATTGCTCCGAACATCCGTGACGGCGCTGCGATTGCCTTCGCCCACGGCCTCAACGTCCACTTCGGCCTCATCGAGCCGAAGGCTTCGGTCGACGTCGTCATGATCGCTCCGAAGGGCCCGGGCCACACGGTTCGCGGCGAATACCAGAAGGGCGGCGGCGTTCCCTGCCTCGTTGCCGTTCACCAGAACGCCTCCGGCAATGCGCTTGAACTCGCTCTCTCCTACGCCTGCGGCGTCGGCGGCGGTCGTTCGGGCATCATCGAAACCAACTTCCGCGAAGAGTGCGAAACCGACCTCTTCGGCGAACAGGTCGTTCTCTGCGGCGGTCTGGTCGAGCTCATCCGAGCCGGCTTCGAAACGCTTGTTGAGGCCGGCTACGCTCCGGAAATGGCCTACTTCGAGTGCCTGCACGAAGTGAAGCTGATCGTCGACCTGATCTATGAAGGCGGCATCGCCAACATGAACTACTCGATCTCGAACACGGCAGAATGGGGCGAATACGTCACCGGCCCGCGCATCATCACCGAAGAGACCAAGGCTGAGATGAAGCGCGTTCTCAAGGACATCCAGACCGGCAAGTTCACCTCCGAGTGGATGCAGGAATACCGTTCGGGCGCTGCTCGCTTCAAGGGTATCCGCCGCAACAACGACAGCCACCAGATCGAAGAAGTCGGCGCTAAGCTGCGCGGCATGATGCCCTGGATCGGCAAGAACAAGCTGGTCGACAAGTCGGTCAACTAAGCTTTTCGGCGAGAGCCGGATTGGAGGGCCGGGGCGAAAGCTCCGGCCTTTCTATTTTTGAGCTTTGACGTAGAGCCATCTTGTCGGTTCACCATCGAAGCCGCCGCCATCCGCTTTAGTCATGATAATGTTTCTCCATCCTCCGGCGCTCAGCATAGCCTCAAGCCATACGGCGGAAGGATAGTTGTAATAGCGTCCGAACTTGTCGTGTCCCTCTGCTTCACCCGCCTTGAAGCTGGCGTGGAAGATGCCGCCCGTTTTCAGGGCGCGCAAAATGCGATCGAAGATAGCCGGCAGAGCGGATCGCGGTACATGCAGGAGGCTGGCCTCCGCCCATATGCCGTCGAAGATTTCGGTAGCGTCCAGGGCTTCGAAACGCATCACTCGAACGGGCCTGCCGAGACGCTTTTCCGCTTCCCTCGCAAGCTCGGTTGAGCCGTCCGTCGGCGTAACGTCGAAGCCGCGGGACAGCATGTAGGCGGCATCCTGGCCACCGCCGCAACCCAGTTCGAGGATGGTTGCGCTTGCAGTCAGGGTGTCCAGAAAGGCGTCGAGCCGCTGTCTGGGTAGTTTACGGTCGCGCGCTGCGTAGATGGCGGCGTTGTCGGTATAGAAGGACGCTGTCGGGTCGGTGCTCATGCTGGCTGGCGTTCATTTCTTTGTAAGACCATCGTCGATGCTAGCAGGAAAGGCAGACAATATCTGTCACGATGACAAACAAAATAGGTCAGCATTATTGACTTATATTTTGTTGCGTGATCTTGTGTCGGAAAGACCAAAAATTACGAGGAAGCCCCATGTTGAATTGGGAAAATATCTTTGCGACGCGTTCGAGCCGAATGCGCGCCTCCGAAATCCGTGAACTGCTGAAGCTGCTGGAGCGGCCGGATATCATCTCTTTCGCCGGTGGCATCCCCGATCCCGCATTGTTTCCGGATGCGGAGTTCAAGCAGGCCTATGCCGACATCTTTTCCGGTCCGACTGTGAATGCAGCACTGCAATATTCGGTCAGCGAAGGCTATAAGCCGCTGCGCGAATGGCTCGTCGGCCAGATGGGCGCGCTCGGCATTCCCTGTGAGCTCGAAAATGTCTTCATCGTTTCCGGTTCGCAGCAGGGGCTCGATTATCTCGGCAAGCTTTTCCTGTCGCCGAAGGATACGGCGCTCGTCACGGCGCCGACCTATCTTGGCGCGTTGCAGGCTTTCAACGCCTATGAGCCGGCCTACGATCAGCTGACGCCGAACGGTAATCGCACGCCCGAATCCTATCGCGCCGCGGCTGCGCAAGCGGGGGGCAGGGTGAAGTTCGCTTATCTCTCGGCCGACTTCGCCAACCCGACGGGCGAGACCGTCGATCTGGCCGGCCGCAAGAAGCTGCTCGACCTTGCCGAAGAGCTGGATATCGCCGTCATCGAAGACGCCGCCTATCAGTCGCTGCGTTATGACGGCGAGCCGGTCGCGCCGATCCTGGCGCTGGAAATCGCGCGCAAGGGCAGCATCAACGACACGCGCACGATCTATTGCGGCAGCTTCTCCAAGACGCTGGCGCCCGGCCTTCGCGTCGGCTTCATCGTTGCCAATGCGTCCGTCATCCGCAAGCTCGTCCTGATGAAGCAGGCGGCTGACCTGCATTCCTCGACCATCAACCAGATTGCGATCCATCAGGTCGCCGAGCGCGGTTTCGATGCGCAGGTCGCCAAGGTCCGCAAGACCTATAGCCACCGCCGCGACTGCATGCTGACAGCGCTTGCCAAGTACATGCCAGAGGGCACGAGCTGGACGAAGCCTGAAGGCGGCATGTTCGTCTGGGTCACCCTGCCGAAGGGCATGGATGGCGCCAAGCTGCTGGCCCGGTCGCTGGAAACGGCGAAGGTTGCCTTCGTGCCTGGTCAGGCCTTCTTCGCCGACGGTACAGGCGCGAATACCTTCCGCGTCAGCTTCTCCTGTGCCAATGCCGAAATGATCGACGAGGGTATCTCGCGGCTTGGCAAGCTGATCGCGAGTGAGATCGGGGCGATGGCGGCCTAGCTTTTACCTTCTCCCCGGGGGGAGAAGGTGGCCCGAAGGGTCGAATGAGGGGGCCTCACCGATTTGAATTCATGTATTTTCGTACTCTTGGCGGGCGCCCCCTCATCCGCCTGTCGGCACCTTCTCCCCGAGGGGAGAAGGGATGTCACTTCGCCAGATGCGGACCGATCAGCGCGAGATCGGCCTCGCTCAGCCGGTCGTTGGCCGTGTTGCGCTGATGCCAGTAGGGATACATCAGCGGCTGCAGGCTGACGTCATCGAGGCGCTTGCGCTCCTCGTCGGTCAGCTTCAACTCGGCACTCGCAAGATTGTCCTTGAACTGGGCCTTGGTGCGGCCGCCGATGATGACCGAGGTCACGCCCTTTCGGCCGATCAGCCAGGCAAGTGCCACCTGGGCTGCCGAAACGCCGCGACCATCCGCGATTTCCACCAGCGTCTCGACGATATTCCACAGGCGGTTTTCATCGCGGATCGGAGGTTCCGTCCATCCGGCGAACTGGCGCGTACCCTCCGGCGTTGCCTGATTGCGGCGATGCTTGCCTGAGAGCAGGCCGCCCGCAATCGGGCTCCAGACGAGAATGCCGAGGCCTTGGTCGATACTAACAGGCACCAGCTCGTTTTCCGCGTCGCGGGCTTCCAGCGTGTAGTGGATCTGCTGGCTGACGAAGCGTTCGCGCTTGTCGCGCTCACTGACGCCCAGCGCCTTCATGATGTGCCAGCCGGAAAAGTTCGAGCAGCCGATATAGCGGACCTTGCCCTGACGAACCAAGGTGTCGAGCGCTTCCATCGTCTCTTCCAGCGGTGTCTGTCCGTCCCATTCATGCAGCTGATAGAGATCGATCACATCGGTCTTCATGCGCTTGAGGCTTGCTTCGCAGGCCTGAATGAGGTGCTGGCGGGATGAGCCGACATCGTTGACACCAGGCCCCATCGGGAAGCGTGCCTTGGTGGCGATGAGCACGCCGTTCTTGCGCGGGCCGCCGATGATCTCGCCGAGGATTTCTTCCGACGCACCTTGGGAGTAGACATCGGCCGTATCGAGCAGGTTGACGCCGGCATCCACGCACATGTCGACAAGCTTCTTGGCTTCCTTGACGCCAAGGTCGCCAACGGTTTTTGCCCATCCAACTCCGCCGAAGGTCATGGTGCCCATGGTGATGGTGGAAACTTTGAGGCCGGAGCGGCCAAGCAGGCGATATTCCATAGATCTGTCCTCCTCGATCCCGTCTGAAATACGTGCCTCAGAAAATAGTGCCGGATCGCGGCGGTCAAGATTCAATCATCATACGAACGGCAATCTATTCAAATTCAACTGTCACAATCATGTTAAACCCTGCGTCTAGACAACCTCGTACAACCTAGCCGAGGACGTTTTCATGAAGACCTTTGTTTCCGCCATTGCCGGCCTGTTGGCCATCGCCCTTTTCTCCGGAAGCGCCAACGCCGCCGATCTCGTCCTCTATACCAGCCAACCGAATGCCGATGCGCAGGCGACCGTCGATGGTTTCATGGCCGCCAATCCCGGTATCAAGGTCGACTGGGTTCGTGATGGCACGCCGCAGATCATTGCCAAGCTGCAGGCTGAAATGCAGGCTGGCGCTCCGGTGGCCGATGTCCTGCTGATCGCCGATACGGTGACGCTGGAGCGCTTGAAGGAAGCCGGCAAGCTGCTCGCCTACAAGTCGCCGGAAGCCGCAAACTACGATCCGTCGCTCTATGACGCCGGCGGCTATTATTATTCCACCAAGCTGATCACGACCGGCATCGTCTACAACACGGCTGCCGCGATGAAGCCGACAAGTTGGCAGGATCTGGTCAAGCCGGAAGCCAAGGGTCTCGTCGCCATGCCGAGCCCGCTGGCTTCGGGCGCCGCTCTCATCCACGCGCAGACGCTCGCCGGCGTCGGCAGTCTCGGCTGGGATTATTACAAGAACCTCGCCGACAATGGCGCGATCGCCTCGGGTGGCAACGGCGCCGTGCTGAAGTCGGTCGCGTCTGGCGAGAAGGCCTATGGTATGATCGTCGACTACATGCCGATCCGCGAAAAGGCCAAGGGTGCTCCGCTGGAATTCGTCTTTCCGAAGGAAGGCGTTTCGGCCGTGACCGAGCCCGTCGGCATCCTTGCCGGCACGCAGCATGCCGATGCCGCCAAGAAGTTCGTCGATTATGTTCTTTCCGAAAAGGGCCAGGAAGGCTTCCTGAAGCTCGGCTACATTCCGGCCCGCAACGGCACGCCGCTGCCGGAAGGCTTCCCGGCACGTGACAGCATCAAGGTTTTGCCGTTGAATGCCGCCGATGCTCTCAAGAACACGGATCAGGACCTCAAGACCTTCTCCACCTACTTCAAGTCGAAGTAATCCAACCCGGATTTGGAATGTATCGATATGTGCGTCGAGGAAACAGCCAGCCGGCCTGGCTGTTTCCTTTTGTTGTTGCCGTCGTGCTCTTGCTCAGCGTTTTGCCGCTGGCGCGGCTGGCGTTTGCCGGCATCGAGGCGCTGCTCAGGGGTGGTGTCTATGAGCTCATCACCGATCCCTCCCTCTGGCGCTCGGCCTGGTACACGATCGAGACGGCCGTGCTCGGCACCATTGTTTCTGTCTTGCTTGGTTGTCTCTTCGCATTCCTGCTGACGTTGACGGATCTGTCGGGCAGGGGGCTGCTCGGCTTCCTCTTCGTATTGCCCATGATGATCCCGCCGCAGGTGACGGCACTCGCCTGGGTGCAGATGTCCGGACCGTCGAGCCCCTTGCTGAAAGCGTTGCATATCGCGCCGCCGCTCGGCTCGCCGCAGCCGCTGTATTCGGTTGGCGGCATCGCGCTGCTCTACGGCGTTCAACATGCACCGCTTGTCTATCTCGCCCTGCGCGCCGGCCTGTTGGCGCTTCCGCGCGATGGTGTCGAGGCCGCGAGGCTTTCCGGCGCGTCCGGCCTGCGCGTCTTCCGCGATATCATCCTGCCCTTGTCTCTGCCCGGTGTCATTGCCGGAGCCGCGATTGCCTTCGTCTCGTCCATCGGCAATTTCGGCATTCCGGCGATCCTTGGCATTCCCGCCTCAATCTATACACTTTCAACCGTGATCTTCACGAAGTTCTCCAATTTCGGGCCGAGGACATTCGGCGATATCGCCGTACTCTCAATGATGATTGCCGTCATTGCCGTTGCCGGTCTTGCCGTGCAGGGCAGGGCCTTGAAGGGGCGTGATTACCGCGTCATCGGTATTTCCGGCGCGACGGCTGCCTTTTCGCTCGGCCGCTGGCGCTTTCTGGCGTTGCCGGCGCTCTATGCCATCCTCTTCGTCATGCTCGTTGCTCCCTTTCTGGCGCTGGTCGCAGGCGCGCTGGTGCCGGCTTACGGCGTGCCGCTCACCTTCAAGACGGCGTCGCTCAACGCCTTTACGGAAATCCTGTTTCGGCAGAGCATAACCCGCACCGCTTTTTCCAATTCGCTGTTTCTTGCCGGCACGACGGCGCTCGGTCTCCTCCTGGTGACAGTGCTCGCGGCCTATGCGCTGACGCGGCGTAAAGACATGTTGAGCCGCATCGTCGGCGGCATGATTGAGATCCCCTATGCGCTTCCGGGCATCATCATTGCCGTCTGCTTCATTCTGGTATTTGCAGCACCCTTGCCGATCCTCAACGTCACGCTTTACGGGACGATCTGGATCATCCTGCTTGCCTATTTCTCCGCCTATTTCGCGGTCAGCCTGAAGCCGGTCATGAGCGCCTTCCTGCAGCTCGATCCGGCATTGGAGGAGGCGGCGCGTCTTTCCGGTGCCGGCTTCTTCCGTCGGCTGACCGATATCATCGTGCCGCTGATTGCGCCGGCGGCGGGCGCATCGGTGATCCTCGTTTTCCTTATTGCCTGCAACGAGCTGACCGTTTCAGCGCTGCTCTGGTCGGCCGGCACGCAGACGCTTGGCGTCGTCATCTACAATCTCGATGATGGCGGCAGCGCCGATCTGGCCTCTGCCATGTCGGTCATCGTCATCGCCGTGGTCGTCATTATGATGGTGCTTCTGGAAATCATGGCCAAGCGCCTGCCGAAGGGAGTGGTGCCTTGGCGAAGCTGATCCTCAATCACATCAGCAAGGATTTTGGCACAGGCGGGCGAGCTGCCGTCAATGCCTTGTCGCTCGACGTGCGCGAAGGGGGCTTTCTGGCGCTGCTCGGTCCTTCCGGCTGCGGCAAGACGACCGTTCTTCGGATGATCGCCGGTTTCGAGCAGCCGACCGATGGCTCCATCCACCTCGGCGAACGGTTGCTGGCGGATGCGGCGAGCATGCTGCCGCCGGAGCGGCGCAACATGGCAATGGTGTTCCAGTCCTATGCGCTTTGGCCGCATATGAACGTCGCCGATAACGTCGGCTATCCGCTGAAGGTGCGTGGCATTTCGGGCGAACGCTACCGCGAGAAGGTGCGCGAGGCCTTGGCGACGGTGCGTCTTGGCGACTATGCGGAACGCAGGCCCGCCGATCTCTCCGGTGGCCAACGGCAGCGCGTGGCGCTTGCCCGCTGCCTGGTGACATCGCCCGATGTCGTGCTGCTGGACGAGCCGCTAGCTAACCTCGACCGTCATCTGAAGAAGGAGATGGAAGAAACCTTCCGTGAGTTCCACCAGCGCTCGGGTGCCACCATGGTCTATGTCACGCACGACCAGAGCGAGGCGATGGCGCTCGCGACCGACGTCGCCGTCATGTCCGAGGGGCGGCTATTGCAGGTGGCGCCGCCGGCGGAGATCTATGCGCGCCCTGAAGGGAAAATGGTCGGCGGCTTGGTCGGGCAGGGCGCCATTCTGTCGCTCGCTTTTCCCGATGGCGGTCCGCGCCGCATCGACTGGTCGCTCTTCCGAGGCCTGTGGGAGAACCGAACGGGCGGCTCGACAAGCGCGGATATTCTCGTGCGACCGGAGGATGTGATTGCCGCCGGCGAGGGCATTTCCTGCCGTGTCGATTCCGTCCTTTATGAGGGTGAGCGCTATGCACTGAGGCTGTCGATGCCGGATGGGCAGATGCTGCGTGCCTATAGCCGCGAGCCTGTCGCCGCGGGCGACGACTATCGAGTTGCCATTCGCTCAGCCTGGCGGCTTTGATCGGTAGGGGACAAGATGGTTGTTCCCTGCCGCCTCCTATGCTTGATTTGCTCGATGTCAAGAAGGGGAGTCGCGCATGTCCGATCATAGCTTTCCGATTTTCGATCTCGGCGCCTTCGAAGCAGCCGATCATGACGAGAAAAAGCGGCTGGGCGCGGAGGTGGACCGGATATGCCGCTCGACCGGCTTCCTGGCGATTGCCAACCACGGCGTCGCGGATGCCGTGATCGCCGAGGTCTGGAAGAAGACGCAGACTTTTTTCGATCTGCCGTCTGAGGTGAAGCAGAAGGCGAAAACGCTCTATCCCGGCTATCCCTACGGCTATCTCGGACCGGGCACAGAGGCGCTTGCAAAATCGCGCAACGTGGACACGCCGCCGGATCTGAAGGAAAGCTTCAATGGCGGCCCGCTTTCCGTACCCTCAGGCATGACAGATACTGAAGCACTCGGCTTCTGTTATGCCGCGACCATCTGGCCGGAGGGGCCTGAAGGATTCGCGGACGCATGGAAGGCTTATTATCGGGCGATGGAAGATTTGGCGGCGCGTATCATGCGCGTCTTCGCAATGGCGCTTGGCCTCGACCAGCATTTCTTCGATGCCTACGTCGATGCGCCGATCAGTGCGCTGAGGGCGCTGAATTATCCCGAGCAGCACGTGCCGCCGCAGCCGGGCCAGCTTCGCGCCGGCGCGCATACCGATTACGGCAGCCTGACGATCCTCTTGCCGCAGCCTGGCTCAAAGGGCCTTGAGATCATCGCTCCCGATGGCAACTGGACGCCGGTGCCGCCGGTGGAGGGCGCTTTCGTCATCAATATCGGCGACCTGATGGCGCTCTGGACCAACGATCGCTGGGTTTCCACCGTGCATCGTGTCGTCAATCCGCCGCCGGAGGAGGGCGGCATGCAGCGCCGCCAGTCTCTGGCCTTCTTCCATCAGCCGAACTGGTTTGCCGAAATCGCCTGCCTACCGTCGTGCCTGAAGGAAGGCGAGGAGCCGAAATATGCTCCCGTTCTTTCCGGCCCGTATCTGATGGGCAAGTTCAAATCGACGGTAACAGCCAAAGCCGGATGATGCGACTATAATAAGCCGGCTCACATTCTTCTTAAATTGGAATGCTTCATGTCCCTGCGCCTTGCGACTTTCAACGTCGAAAACCTTCTGACCCGTTTTGATTACACTGGTTTTCGCAATCAGTTGCGCCAGGATCGCGTGTTGCAGCTCTTCGATGTTCGTAATGAAGAGATCTATCAGCAGTTGGAAGCGGCGCGTGTGATTGCGGCGACTGACGACACCAGGCAGATGACGGCGCTCGCGATCGCGGATGCCGATGCCGATATCATCTGCCTGCAGGAGGTCGACAACATGGCGGCGCTGCAGGCTTTCGAATATGGTTATCTCTACCGCATGGTCGGCAACGGCTATCGGCAGAAATTTCTGATCGAAGGCAATGACAGCCGCGGCATCGATGTCGCCGTGATGATGCGCGAGGAAACACGCGACGGTCAGCCGATCGTTCTCAATGATATCAAGAGTCACGCCATGGTGACCTACGGCAATTTCGGCCTTTTCAACGACGAGCTGGCGGAGCTCGGCCTTCATTCGGAGGACAAGATCTTCAAGCGCGATTGTCTGGAACTGCGTCTCCATATTGGCGGTGTGCCGTTCTCGCTCTATGTCATCCATCTGAAATCGATGGGACCGGCACGTGAAGGGGTGGATGGACGTCATGCGACCATGGCGATACGCCGGGCCGAGACCATGGCGGTTCGCCGCATCATCGAAGATCGTTTCGGCGCCGGCCACACAGCAACGAAGAATTTCGCCATCTGCGGCGACATGAACGACTATCAGGAATGGATCGATGTCATCGGCACACGCCGCACCGGCTATCGCTTCGAACCGCGCAGCGAGGAGAAAGGGAGCGCACTCGATGTCTTCAGCCATGACGGTTTCGCCGAAAACGTCATGCGGCGGCGCGACGAGCTTGACCGCTGGACACTTTACCACGCCCGCGGACCGCAGGAGCAGCGGCTTTGCCAGCTCGACTATATCTGGCTCTCTCCGGCGCTGGCTCGCGCCAATGCGACGCGCGTGCCCGATGTCGTCCGCTCGGGCCAGCCCTTCCGCACTATTTTCCCACCGGGGCAGGAGGTAGAGCGCTATCCACGCGTCGGCTGGGACAGGCCGAAAGCCTCCGACCATTGCCCCGTCGTCATGACATTGGATTTGATATGACCCTTTCAGAACAGAACGACGTGGCCGCCTGGCCGCCGGAAAGCACCGTGTTCCCTATCTCCAGCATCGACCTTGCCGTGTTTCCGGGCGAACATCCGTTTCACCTGCGTGAGCAGGAGGCGGCGCGGGAGAACTGGGCAAGGGAAATTGCCGCCAATCCATCACTCTATGACGGTCGCATGATCTTTCAGCACAGGCTGTCGCTTACAGGCGGTGCAGTGAAGGGGGAGGCCTATGTAACACCCTTCTCGACATTTCTCCTGTGGCGAAAGCAGCGGCAGCCAGGAGCTTTTCACCTTTTTGCCTTTCCCGTCATCGTATCGTCGGACGGAGCGATCATCGCGATACGCATGGCCTCCCATACCGCAAATCCCGGTCAGGTCTATTGCGCCTCCGGATCGATGGATGAGAGCGATATCGTCGACGGGCACGCCGATGTCGAAGGCAATATGCGGCGTGAGGTGTTGGAGGAGACTGGTCTCGATCTACGTGATGCCGCTCCGGTATCCGGATATCACGCAATGCATATAAGGCGTTCGGTGACGCTTCTTCGCGTCTTCCGTTTTCCATGGACGGCCGAGGATATGCTTCGGCGGATCGAGGCGCATATGCTCGTTTCCGAAGAGGACGAGGTCGATGGCGTGGTCGCTATTCGATCGGCCGACCCAACGGCGCATCCCTATAACATTGCGATGCGTCCCATTCTCGCCTGGTTCTTTGGCGGCGGCCAATAGCTTGGGCTTGCGCTAGGGTCGCTTGCCGGTATGAATAATCAAATCTGGAAATACGGATGGAGGTCAGATTGGCACGCAGCTACAGTGTCTATGATGTGTTCACCGACAGCAAACTGGCGGGCAATCCACTCGCGATCATCTTCGATGCCGAGGGGTTGAGCGACGAAGCGATGCAGGCGATCGCCAGGGAGATGAACCTTTCCGAGACCGTATTCGTGCTGCCGCCGCAAAATCCTGCCCATACGGCGAACCTGCGGATATTCACGCCCGGTCGCGAACTACCTTTTGCCGGGCATCCGACCGTCGGCACAGCGATCGCCTTGGCGGAGAAGGCCCATGCCAATCATGGCGGAGATCTCGATCTCGTTTCCGTTCTCGACGAGCGCGTCGGGCCGGTGCGCTGCGCCATCAAGCTGAGACAGAACAAGGCGAGCTTTGCGGAATTCGATCTGCCGAAAAAGTCGCAGGAGATCCTTCTGCCGCTCGACAGAGCCGATATAGCCAATGCGCTCAGCCTGAAAATCACCGAGATCGGCTTCGAAAACCATGTTCCTTCCATCTGGAGTGCCGGTGTGCCGTTCCTTCTGGTGCCGGTGCATGATGTTGGCGCGGCGGAAAGGCTGGAATTCGATTTGCAGCTCTGGGAAAAGACGGTGCCTTTCGTCGATGGCGCGCTTGCCTCGGCTTTCATTTATTGTCGTGGTGGCGTCAATCACGTTGCCAAATTCCACGCGCGCATGTTCCCTGTGGGAATGGGTATCGTCGAGGATCCGGCGACGGGAGCCGCGGTGGCGGCGCTGTCCGGTGCGATCAATCAGTTCGATGCTTTGCCGGATGGGCATCATCCTGTTGTCATAGAGCAGGGCATCGAGATGGGACGGCCGTCGCTGATTCATCTTCACCTCGATATCAATGGTGGCCTGATCGCCAATGCTCGCATCGGCGGCCAGGCGGTGCGCGTTGCGTCAGGAATTCTTGAGCTTTGATTTTATTGAGTTTTCGGCTGCCTCTGAAATTTTTTTGACAAAAAAACAAAGAAAATTCGTCTGGCCGCTGGACAATCAAACCGATCCTATTTATATGCCCGGTCACGCCGCCAGCAAGCGGTACGGGTGATTAGCTCAGTTGGTAGAGCAGCTGACTCTTAATCAGCGGGTCGTAGGTTCGAGCCCTACATCACCCACCATTTTTTCCTCTGATATACCAATTAGTTGCCTATCAGAGGCATGATCACTTCAGAAACAATTTGGTCACTTTTCCTGGTCACCAACATGGTCACGGTCAGATGTTTTGGCTTTGGTCGGCCGCCTGTGGATTGCTGTGGATAAGGTATGGGTGCGATGAGCCCCGTCACAGCGTTCGTCGATTATTGAAGTTCTGCTGGCCCGAACTGGTGGGGAGGCGTCAAGCTCGAATCCCGCAAGATGAATTCCCAATCTCTGCGAGCTCTGGTTGGGTTTGCGGTGTCTCGGGCAGACTGAGCCGAAGCTGAGGCACAACGTTCGGGACGTGGGGGGCGAGTGTTCGAATCACTCCACTCCGACCAGTTTTCGCTCCATTAACGCGTCGATCGCTATATTTCACGGGGTGGCTTGCCGGAAGGAACCGGGCCCGGCATCTATGCCCTTCGAACGAAATGGAGGCTACGACATGTCGAACTTTGGTTCCCCGGCGCATAACGCAGCACTTGGCAATGCGGCCGGGATGATGTTCCTCGCCGCCGCCGGTGTCGGATTTGCCAATGCCATCGGCGACGCGATCGCTGCTGGCGCACGCGCTCGATATGAGCAGCGCTACGATGACGTGCTCTCGGCCGCGAGCAACCATGCCAACAACATGGAAGGCCTTGCGCGCGTGGCAATGACGATGCTCGCTGAACTTGAAGCGGAAAACAGCCGCCTCCGCGCCGCATGCAACCAGCGTCAGCAAGTGATCAACGCGTTGAAAGGTCGTCGCTCGTGAATGCCCCTGATATCACCGATGAAGAATGGTGGCGGCTCGTCGAGGAGTTCGGCATCGACATCATCGTCGAAAGACCGGACATGATCCGCGTTTTGCTAAGATACCTCGAGAACGAGGAATGAAAATAGCCCCCCAATTGGCGGGCTTATGTTAGGCAAGCTTGAAGTCCTTGGAATGGTCAGGCTTTCCCAGGCGGGCGTGAATTCGCCATGCCGTCTGCTCCCCGGGCGACATGCGTTTCGGTGGCCGCGATGAAGCGGGAGGCGTTTCGACCGCTTTCGCGGGCGTGACCGCCGGAACGCCGAAGATTCCGTGATCTTTACCTTCGATCCATCTGCGAACCTTTGCGGTACCGGCCGCGGCAAGGGCTTTGAGTTCGTGGTCATCCATTGTCAAAAGGGTAACGCGAGCGTCAGATCGAATTGCTGACAAGTCCATCGTAGCGCGAGCAGTTGCGTTGCCTGCAGCGTACTTCATTACCGACTCGATGCCGTCGCGGTCAGAACGTAGAAGCGCGGCCTGTGCCTGTCGGTTTGCTTCATACTCTTCAAGCAGCTCGTTGCTCGTTTTGTTCGGTGCAAACTCCGGCCACGGCAGTGCCCCGCCGGCACCGAACAGCGCCCGAAACGGCGAGAATACGAGATTTTCAGTCCACCTCAGCGCACCTACGCTCGCCCTAAAGAGTTTCGCTATCGCGTCTGCAATTGCCCTCAACATGGATCGTCCTCTGTTTCAGTTGACGGCACAGGTTCTGATGACCGGCCGCAACCGACAAATCGCCCCTCGTTTGCTAAACTCTGCTAGGAACCCAACACACTAAGGTAACCATCTGTTTTAGCAGGACATTATGACCTGCCGCTTAAGACGCTGCAGTCGAAACAAAAAAGGAGTCAAACATGGCTGATCATCCTTTCGAGCTTATAGGTGCGACCCTGTAAGCTCATTGCCCGGGTCATCGCACCGATCCCGGGTGAAAGGACTTGGCATGGCCAAGATGACTGCCTCCGCCTCCAAAATGAATCGCAAGTGCCGCAACGTGTCGGCGTTCGATATCCTCCGCTTGATGGAAGCCGACTACGGCAAACCCCATGTGCAGGCTATCTTCGCCGATGCCACTAAGTCGTTGGAGAAAGCGAAGAAGATCGCTTGCGCGTTCATCGCTGACTTGCAGGTCATGGCCGTCGCAAGTCCCAACGAACGTTACCACGTTCCGGCGTTCGCGATGAAGAACGGCAGCTTCTACTTCGGCGACATGATCGACGGCGATATCAAGCCTTTCTTGTCGCTGAAGCCGGAGGACGCGGCGCACGTATTTCCCATGATGCCGCTCACGGGGATCACGGCGGGTGAGGCCGCCAACATCTTCCTCCATGACGAAGAGGAGGTGCTCGTTCCGCTCACGGCTCTTGCTGTGACGTTGTTCGAGCAGTCCAAGCAGGGCAAGACCGATGCGGTTGTAGTGCATCAGCAGTACTTCCTGGTGCATCTCATCTCGCACCTGGAACTCGGTGTCAACATCAATGGCTACGTTGATCTGCCGCGCGAGGCGAAGGCGTAATTTCGACAAGCGCGGCCCCGGCGGGAACTCCGGGGCCGTTTCTGTCTGCTGCGGATGCCGACGGCAGTTGCCTATCATCTTCGAGCAGGAGAGCGGTGACGTTGCAAGGCGGAATCCCTATAACTATATTCTAAGCCGGGGGCGATGATGGAGTGAAACCGTTGTGGCACTGAGCGTGTCTCGTGCGTATAGTGTCTTTCTGGCGAATCGAAATTAAAGGAGGATGGTGTGACTTTCATGAAACCCAGCCCCCTTGGGGCGAGCAAAGCAGCCGTTTACAACTTTGCGGAAGATGTTGCCAAACATGTAAAGTACGAGATTGGCGAGAATATGCGAGCGTTCGTATCGCGTTTGGGTGGCCGGATTTCGTTTCATGAAGAAGTGCAGCCTGGCGACGAGTTCCCCGAGTCGATCATCGTGCAGCCAAATGGAGAGTTTCAAATTTTCCTGCCGACCGTGACCACGGCCGAGCGTGATCGCTTTACTATCGCACACGAACTTGGACACTTGTTCTTACACTTTCCCAAGGTGAAGCGCGACCATCCCGGGGTACCGATGGTTGCGACGCGCAAAGTTGATCAAGCGGACCAAGTGCAGAGACGTGCGGAGTGGGAGGCGAACTGGTTCGCTGCAGCATTTGTGATGCCCGCCGAGCCTTTCCGTCACTACCATGCGGCAGGTGATAGTGCTGTTGAGCTTGCAAGAAGGTTTGGGGTTAGTCAGAGCGCCGCGGAAGTTCGCGCAAGCACTTTGGGTCTTTAAGAATTGGCGAAGTGCCCAGACTACCGGATGCGCCTTTTCATGTCAGTCGACTTGGTCGGGTCGACCGCATTCAAAGCGAGCAAGAAGCATTCCGAGCCCCAAAACGGCAGCCCGTCGCCCGCATGGGTCGACGAGTTTCGTACTTTCTATAAGGATTTTCCGATCGCGGTCGCGACTGCGTACGAATTGGTGGTGAAAGCGCTGGGAGAGGAGTTGCTTGACGAAGCACGCAACCGGCCTCGGGTTTGGAAGACTATCGGAGACGAGATTATTTTCTGCAGCCGTGTGAACAGCGTCGAGCACGCGGCCACATCGGTGTCTGCATTTCTCAAGGCGTTGGAGCTGTACTCGAAGCGACTGGAAGCTGACGATAAGCCTCTACGGCTCAAGGGCGCGGGCTGGTTGGCAGCATTTCCCGCACCGAATATAAGTATCGCGGTTACCTCTGACACAACAACCGGCCAATATGCCGCGGTGGAAATGCCGAGTGAAAACACAGAGGAATTTGAACGAGCAGCTGACGATGCGCCGAGCAGGTTCGATTTTCTCGGAAAAGGGATAGATACCGGTTTCCGGATCGCGAAAAATGCATCGGAAGATCGCTTTGTTGCCTCGGTACAGCTAGGCTACGTGCTTGCGCGGGCCTCTGCCAAGAAGAAATTCCCACACGCTTTTGGTTATCATGGACGCGAAGCTTTGAAGGGCGTCGTCGACGGTGCGCCTTATCCTGTGATTCCCGTAGACACTGAACGCAGCGAAATCAAATCAAAGCTCAAAAGCCGCGAAGCGGCTTTAACCGGAGACGCCAACGTTCAGGCTCACTCTTTATGTGACTTCCTAGAAACGTTCATGGAGGTGGCCAACATCGACCTCCCATGTTTGGGCGAGGGAAAAGAGGCTTGGGGGAGCGATTGGCCGGAGAGTTATCATCGCTATCAGGCGGCGTTTGAGGAGCACCTTCGGATTGACGATGCAAACGTGCGCCAAGTTGTAGAGGCTGTTGACCCTGACGTTCCAAACGATAAGTCGCTAGACGATGCGAAATACTTTCTTGATGAGTTAGTCCCCTCGCCGGAGGAGAGCGGTGGGTCTGTGGTTGCTGACGGCGGTTCCTAGCTCCAGGTTGTCCGATGCTTCCAACGGCAGCCGTGGAACTGATCACCAGACGTCGGAAGGCCGGACGGCCTGCCGACGATGACTCTTGCCTAAGTTCCGATAAGGAATGTTATCGGAACTCAAATCGATCGAAACGACGCTATCGGTTTTGAACCAAAGAGACGTTTACTTCTGCTAGCCACCAGACTTTCTCGGGCAAATAAGGACTTGTCTACGAATTGGACAAGGAAAGAAGGTACCCAGGTCGGGGTCAGAACCCCAGACGCTCGAGCAGTTCGACAATAGTCTTCTTCGCACGCTCCCGGTGGTCGTGATGGATTTGCCTGGCCCTCTCAGCGTCCTTTTGAACAAGGGCGTCGATTAGCGCTTCGTGATCGCGGTTCGACTGCAGAGGCTTTGGCCTGAGTTTGAGCGTAAGCATTCGAGCGCGGTGGGCCTGTTCGACGAATTGGTTTACCACGGCGATCAGCCTCTGGTTTTCGCTTAGGGAAACCAATTGAGCATGGAACCGCTCGTCGGCTTTCGCCCACGCTGCAAGGTCGTCCGCGGCGAGGGCGGAGTCCATGGCATCGATGGCGGCCCGAAGACTCTTCATCTCCGCTTCGGACACGCCCCTCTTTGCCACCTCGTAGGCGGCGATGGACTCGAGGCCCGTGAGAACCTCGTACATCTCGCGGACGTCCCTCGAAGAAAGCGGCAACACACGCATTCCGTGACGGGAGCGTATTTCGACCAGTCCTTCGGTCTGCAGACGTAGCATCGCTTCGCGGGTTGGCGTGCGGCTCATGCCAAGGCGCTCGCTTGCCTCTGCTTCAAGAAGATGTGACCCCGCTGGCAGCTCATTGTCGAGGATAAGCCGTTTGAGCTCGATATAGGCGCGCTCTGCCTGGCTGACCTTCTCCTGTGTCGATACGATGACGTTATCGGCATCCTTCTGGACAGATCGAGCGGCTCGGGGCTGTGACGCCATCAGGCGGTTTCCTCAAATTGTTATGAATCCTCACATAGAGAGTTGCCCTCCAAAATCTCCCCCGTCAACTCAGATACGAAAAGACCCGGCGCTGAGCCGGGTCCCCTGCATTCGATTCATCTGGCTTGAGCTGATATTCAGCCCCGCATCCACTCCGCGAACCGATCCTTCCAGTCCGGATGCCACCGCGACAGCGCTGGGCGGTTCTCGATCATGTCGTTTGCGGACCATTGTATCCGCTTCGCATCCGTGGCGCTGGTCACAGTGTTGTCTGGGCAGATGATGTAGAAGTCGTCGTTGAGTAGACGCTTCAGGAAGTAGTCCACGAGTTCGGCCGAGGTCCATGCTTCGTCCGGCTTCGCCGATCCGTCAGGCTTATGCGCCGCGTTCATGGGCGTCCAGGTGTAGCCGGGGACGAGGAGGTGAGCCGAGACGCGACCACTCGTTTCCTTCAACAGTTCGTGCGACAGCTGCTCAGTCAGCACCTTTACCGCCGCCTTGGCCACCGAGTAGGCAGCGTTGCCAGGGGGAGTGGTGATGCCTTCCTTGGAGCCGAGGTTCACAATCGCGGACGGGCGATCCGATGCCAGCAGATTGGGAATGAACAGGTGTTGGGCCGACAGAATGCCGCCGAAGTTCACATCGAGCTGACGCTTCCAGGCTTCCGGTTCACCCCAGGGGCCAGCACCTGCCGAGATGCCCGCGTTGTTAACGAGCAGCGCGATGTCGCCGAACCGATCCACCGTCTCGTCTCGTAGCCTGCACAGGTCGGAGGTGTTCGTGACGTCACCGACGACGAATAGCGGTTTCTTACCCAGCGATTGGGCGAGTCGCTCGAGCGCTTCGCGGTCGCTGTCGAACAGTGCGAGTTCCATTCCGCGCTTCGCCAATGCGCGTGCCAACGCTTCACCGATACCCTTGGCGGCTCCTGTGATCACGGCTACCCGACCAACGGCGAGTACGTTTTCCATTCTCTTTGTCATTGTTTACTCCCGTATAGGCGACGCAACGCGTCATGAATGATTGCAAAGGTTCTCGAAGATGAGGGCTGCGACGAACACGAGGAGCCCAAGCAGCGCCAACCCGGCACCGACCAGGCCTGTCGATGCCCATCCGTAGCCGGCGGCGATGGCGAGACCTCCTGTCCAGGCTCCGATCGCGTTCGACAGATTGAAGGCCGAATGGTTCATTGCGGCAGCCAGCGACTGCGCTTTCGGCGCGACGTCCATCAGGCGCGCCTGCAGCGCCGGGACGAGACCAAAGCCAATGCCGATGAAGAACAGGGTTGTGGCCGAGGCTATCGGGCTAGAAGCCGTAAAGGCGAACAGACCGAGAAATGTGATGTTCCAGATCAGGAGGACCACGATCGTGCCGCTCTGCCACTTGTCGATAAACCAGCTTCCGATTTGGCTCCCGAGAACCATGCCGAGGCCCCAGAAAGCCAAGTACGCGGGGACGTAGGAATCCGGCTGGCGTGCCAGCTCGGTGATCGCGTGCGTGATATAGCTGTAGACCGCGAACATGCCGCCGAAACCGATGGCGGCCGTCCAAAGGGTCAGCCAGACCTGCAGACGCATGAGGCCCGCTAGCTCTCTACCCGGTGACGTCTCGGGATCGGCTTCGACACTCGGCACCATCACCCAGATCAGTAGGGTTACGAGCGCACTTCCCGCGGACACGGCGATGAATGTCGCACGCCAACCGAAGAACTGACCCAGCGCGGTCGCTATCGGGACGCCGATAAAATTGGCGGCGGCAAGGCCCAGCATCACCCGGCCGATCGACTGAGCGCGCAGCTCGCGTGGAACGATCGAGGCGGCAACGATTGATGCGATACCATAGTAGGCACCGTGCGGCAGACCTGCGAAGAAGCGGGCCAGCGAGACCGACCAATACTGGGAGGCGAGGGCTGTTGCGGTGTTACTCGCGAACATGGTGATCGTGATGAGCATCAGTAGCTTCCGCCGGTCCATCCGCGCCGTCGCGACAGCAAGGAGAGGGGAACCGATGACGACGCCGAGCGCGTAGGCGCTAATGAAGTTGCCAGCTTCGGGAACGGACACCGAGACCGCATTCGCGATATCGGGAAGCAAACCCATGGCCGTGAATTCGCCCGTTCCAAGGATGAGGCCGCCGATCGCCAGAGCGAGTTGGGCGAGGGCGACGCTTTTGCTTCCGGAACTGGTTGATGCTGGGAAGGCGGACATGGGAACTCCAAAGGCAATCGCCGCGTCGGAAGGTTCGCGCGACGCGTTCGTTGCAAGCTGGTTGCGTGGGGTGCTTTTTGATGAGCTCAAGATAGAGCATGCAGCACAGGTAAAGAAGTGAAGGAAATTGCACGACCCGATGAGCGGTGCTCACCCATGCTGTAGATGTTTATCTGACTGGAGGCTGTTTAACGAAGTCGCTGACCGAGGAGAGGGAAACGCTGCCTGATTACGACACCATCCAATCATGAGTTGTGAGTAACTGGCGGCACTAGTTGCCCAACGCTGTCGGGCGTCCGATACTGGCCGCAAGTGATTTGGTGTTCGATGCCTCGCAATAAGTCTTCCGGAAAGAGAGTGGTACAGTGGTCGGTGACGCCTGCGACGGCGGTTCCACCGCCTTCGCTTCATCGCGAGTCCGTGCTTCCGATCGTAGCGGTCGGGTCTGTGAAATTCGAAGAGCTTTGCCGTGATGTCCTCAAGGAAGGCTTTCCGGAGCTGAATCGCGTCGCCCTCAAGCGCAAAACTGGCGTCATGCAATTCGGCGTGGACGTGGAGGGTTTCGACCGTCTCGGGTTTCCGGAAGTCGTTCTTTCAGCGAAATGCTACAAGCGCATACGCTCTTGGGAGTTTCGGCCGTGGATACAACAGTTCATCGACGAGCTTGAGGGGCACTGGAAAGACAAGAACGTCAAGCATTTCATACTGGCGGTCAGCGTCGAAGCCAACGACGACGACATGAACGATCAAGCGCGAGAGCTTGCGGTCTTTCTCAACTCGAAAGGCATCCAGTTCCATCTGTGGGATACGGTCCGCCTCACGGAGTTGTTGCGCAACCAGCCTGCTCTAGTTGATCGGCATTTTCACAAGCACTGGACCGAGGCAATCTCCGCCCTCGGGCCGCAGAACAATCCGACTGTGGAGCCAACCGCTGCGGTTTCGCTCAAGAACCTTGGCATCCCGCTTGCCGCAATCGCGGACCAATTGGCGCAGACCTACATCGGTCCACTCAACAATTCCATTGCCAACGAGCTGGAGAATGCCATCGGCGCGCTTCGACAGGGAAGAAGGGCTCCTGTCAGGAAGTGGCTGGATACCTATCGCACCGACACGGCCATATGGAATTCACTGGATGAAAAGACTCGCGCTCGAGGACTGAGGCTTGTTGCGGTGATCGACCTCGCCGAGGGAAATCCGGTCGGCGCGTCGGGTTTGCTCGACGAGGCAGACAGGCTGGAGGAAGCTCCGGACAGGAGCGCGAGAGTCCTCTATGTGCGTTCGACAGAGGGTATTCCGGCGGCGCTGCGATTACTCGGCGAGCCCGTGGGTTTACGGGAAACTGAGCTGGCTGCAGGCCTAATGATCGAGAACGAGCAGCCCGAACAGGCGACCCAAATACTATCGGGCCTGCTCGGTGACAGCGTTTCCGTGGAGGTGCTTCGCCTGAGGGCGATCGCCAAGGTGCTATCAGGAGGCGATCGGGAGGCCGCGCTCAATCTCGCAACGTCGGCCCTGGCTCGAGAACAGTCGTCAGCGATTGGTCGTCTGACCCGAGCGACCATTCACGTAGCCTGCAGTCTTGTCGATGACGTCTTCCCCACATTCGGTAATGCTCCAAGCCCCTTCAGTTCTTCCCTTGTTCGGTCGGGGCCGCGTGCGCTCGAACACTTGAATCAGGCGCGCAATGACCTGGAAAGCCTCGTTTCTGCCGTCGAGGGGGAGCTCAAGGCGGAAGTCGAGGTCTGGAAACTGGCGGTACTCCTCCTCAACCCCGCTACGACGCGGGAGGCGCGCGTGTACGCGCGTTTCCTGCTGTCTCGAGATCAGCCGGATCCTTTGGTCGTGGCATGGTGCCTCCATCACGGTCTTCCCTTGCGGCGCGGCAAGGTGAAGAAGGTATTGGGCGACGTCCTTCGTAAAAAGCTTGGGACCCCGAGCCATGTCGTCGTTCTCGCGATGATGACATCTGCGTTCGCAACGCCAGCAGCTGCCGTCTCGGTCATCGATAAGTTCGCTGGTGATTTTCCGTCCGCTCAAGCCTTTTTCAGCGATTGGCGTCAACAATTCGCGGCGAATGCGGGCCCGCCGGATCAATCTTATTCGGCCGGCATCCGTCACGTCATCGAGACTGGCGATGCGAAACCTCTCAAGACGTTTCTCGCATCGGAGCGGTCGAGCGTCGAAGCAATCCTCTCCGGCTCGGAATTCCTTATGTCTCGCGGGCTTTTCGCGGACGTCAACGACCTCGCTTCTCTGCTTTCTCGTATCGACACGACGCGGGCCGTGGAAATCGCCGCCTATGCGGCATTGCGAACCGATGATCCTGCATCGTGCTTGGCGATCGTTGAGCAGACAGGGCAGAAGGGGCTTGATTTGCCCGACAAGCTTGTTCGACTGCGCGCTGAAGCTCAAGCGCTTCTAGGGAACCACCGCGACCAAATCAAAGACCTCAAACAGCTTGTGGAGAAGGGGGATGATCCGCAGGCGAGAAGTCGCTTGTTCGATGCCTACGTGAACATCGGAGCGCTGGAAGAAGTCAAACTGGAAACCGAACGGGCTCTTCGTGCGGGGAGTCTGGGACATCATGACGCCGTGCGGCTTGCCAGCGCGCTGAAAGGAGTATCGCCGGAAATGGCGAGATTGCTTCTCACGGATATCACCAAGTCCGACATACCTGCCGAACTCGCAGGACCGCTCCTATCGTTGTCCGCGGAGCTCGGGCTGGATGATCTGCAGGAGAAGACCCTGCGCCTTGTCCTCAGCGATCCGCGACAGAACATGGTCACGCGTTTTGACGACGTCGAGCAGGTGCTTGACCATATCAAGAAGCACGCTGAGGCCCAGCGCACCAACGTCTTGGAGTGGCTACACGGAAGGCTGCCTGCGTCCGTCGCGCTCGGGAACGCCAAGGAATACGCTCTGTTGTTTCTCGGGGATACCCTCACTCGCCGGACGAGCTCGGGCGATAGCTTCCCGATGCTTCTCAACGCAACGACGACAGAGCGTCCGAAACCGTCGATGAAGGACCGACCCAAGTTGCGGGTGGACCTGGGAGCGCTATTGCTTGCCGACCGTCTGGGCCTAGTAGACGCCCTGGACAGGCAATTCTCTATCCAGATACCGCGCTCGCTTCCACAGGCGCTAATAGATATGGAGGCGCAGTTCGGCAAGGTTTCGCGTCCAATTGTCGATGGTATCAGGGCTATCGCCGAAGGGAACAGCGCGGTTCAGATTGTAGACAGCTTGTCGGACACATCCGTGGAGCTGGCTGTCCTCATGGATACCCCGGAGGATGGGGAATCCCTCGACGTTCTCAACCAGCTGCTCGAACAGGCATACAGGGGAGGTCACGTCACCCGGTGGAAACTAGACGACGTGCGGGCCGCTTTGAAAATAGCCCGCGACCGTCGGCAGCCCGCGCGAATATACACTGGCATATTGATGGCTGGCAGCGCTCTTTTCGACCTTTTGAAGCTCGACTTGCTGGAGCCCCTCGCTCGATCGTTTCCGATCCAGGTATTGGAAAGCGAACTCGACCGCCATCTGGTGCAGATCGATATCGCTGAGGCCGAGGAAATTATTGGCAAACGGATCAGCAATCTGCGGCAACGCGTCTCCGATCGGCTGGCATCGAACTGGACAACCGTCGGCGCGTTCTCGGAAACTGCTCACGCGCGAACGGTCAATTTCCCCGCTCACGTAAGATGTTTGACTGAGACCTTTCCGAGGGAAGACGAAGCCGACAGTTTGTTTTGGATCGAAGACCGGCTGATTTCGGCCCGTAGCCCGGTCAACGCAGTGAACCTTGGCCAGGTCCTTTCGGTTCTTCGTGAAGCAGGAGAGCTCGATGACCGTAGCTATCCGCTGGCCATGAAAACCTTACGTGAAGCCGGATACTCCTTCCTTCCGCTCGACCTCAACGAAATCCTGAGCACTCTGCAAGCTGCGGCCGTCGTCAACGGCAGAGTCGTCGGCAATGAAGACCTCAAGACGTTGCGTCGCTGGGTCGCTCGCGATGTGGTCAATCTCCGCTACCTCGATCCGACGCTCGAGATCGATGGCGAAGGGCGACCTAGCGGGGAGAGCCGCCGAATGTTGTCGCTTTCCCAGCTGTCGAGTGGTCTCATCATCAGCATCTGGCAAAATCCGGACATCGCGATCGAAGACGCCGCAGCGCAATCTGCTTGGGTGTGGGCTAACCTGAGAGTGGACTACCTACCGTCCCCTCCCGCCTCCGACAACGCTTTGGCCAGACGCCATCTCGCGGCGATGAACGTCACCCACATACTGTTCTCGACCTTGCAGTCAGACCTTGGCCGCGACAAGTTTCCCGAGGATAGACGCGCACCCTTTGCAAAATGGGTCTTGGAAAACGCCGTCGCCCCGATGGTCGCCGTGGACCGGGAAATGGAGGACCTTATTGCCGTATTTCTGGCTGGGCTTATCGAGGGATTGACCGCGGACCCGGACGACATCGATGCCGATCTGGCGGACGTGCTCAGGGCGCAAATGGTTAGGGTGATTGGTCGCTTCCTGGAATTGCTTCCACGCGATTTCGCAAACCGTATAGCCGGACATCACGGCATTGATGAGTTCCTCGGACGAGAGGACATCATGCTTCTCGAAGTCGGAAACGATCATCAAATTGCTGTTCGAGATATCGACGCCGCATTCACCGCCGCTGTCGACGGGAGCGGTGCTGAACAGACCGTGCTCTCGTACAAACATGAGGTCCCCGGAACCTTGAAAATCCTTGATGAGGCCGGACTGCCCTCGGCATCTATCGAATTCGGTTCAGGGGTTCACCCGTTCGACCGCGCGACGCTTGCCGTGTTGCATCCGGCACAAGAAGTGCGCGCGAAGTTGCTGGAGTCGGTGACGAATTCCGGGATGACCGGGCCGCAGTTCAGCGCGTACCAGGTAGACGTCATATCGAAGGAACAGAGCGCTGAACGAAGGGTTGAGCTTCTACACGATGTTCTCGCCGCGGATTTCGAGCGAACTCTCTCACAACTGCGCCAGAGGATCGACCAGGGCGGAACCCTCGACCTCGACGATCTCAAACTGCCAAGCCCCGCAACGATGCTCGAATTTCTAGGGCTTCCACCAATGTTCGAAGGTGACGGACCTGCCACAGTCGATGCAGCCACAGACGCGCTGTTTGACCGTTTCGGATTAGAAGCAGCGGTCGAGCGGCTAAGTAGCCTTCCGTTCGCTATCTCCGATCGCGTCGCCAAGGCTATCATGGATTTGATGCGACAAGAGGTCGTGCCCCAGAGAATGGCTTGGTCCTTCGCCATTGCAGCTCTCATTGCCAAGGCGGACAACGGCGGTCTGGCCCAGGATGATTTCGAGCTATTGGATCAACTATCGAAATCCCGCCTAAAGCTCTTTTGCACATTACTGGGCGGAAGCGCCCGCCAGGCATTGGGCGATCCCCGGTGGCTCGAGGTGAAATCGGACGTGGCATTCCTGCTGATCTGGCTACACGCCGACCAACTCACTCGCGTGTTCGATGTAGAGCAAATGCCGCTGGACGATCTCACGTCTTGGATTGCTGGGCGTTGGAAACGCAAGCTTACGGAAAGTGATGATCAGAAGAGCTGGGAGCCCTGGGTCGCCCAATCGCTTCTTGCCATGACGCCAAATCGGCTTCGCGCTGCTGCTTTCGCCGAACTCTTGCGGGTGGGGGCCGAGCTGCCGCATACGATTGCCGAAAAGGTGGGGCAGGGTAGCGGGGAGTCCTGGGTACCTATGCCCGACCTCCTTGTTCAGCTGCCCGAATGCCCGTCGAGTTTCTGGCCAGCGCAGGACCCGGTGCATCGGTTCCTCTCGGCCGGTTGGATGTCGAAGAATCACTCTTTGGCGGCGCGGGATGGTTCAAAACTGCTGCACAACATCGCCTCCGAAATGACCGACGAGAACTGGCGACTGTTGACCTCGCTTGTTGCGTTGGTGATTGACTTGGCTGAGGTAGGCGAGGAAGCAGTTGCTGCGCTGATGCAGAGGCTCGAGGCCTATTCAACGCCTACTGCGCTAGCGGAAGATGACGTCTCTCGTGGCGCGTTGCTTGACGTGATCGCAAAGACCTATGGACGTAGGCAGCGAAGGCAGGATTTTGAATTCCTCATGATCGCAATTGCGAAGCTCGGGAATCGGAAGTGGCCTGAAAACAAGAGTCGAGACCGCATTCCGGAGGGTGCTTACCAGTTGGGCGTCGAGCTGATCAACGCAATCTACCTTTATGAATGGGCGCGGGGTGTCTCTGTTGCGGAGAGGCTGCGGGGGCTCAGCGACTTGGTGAAAAAGCTCACTCTCGCGTGGCCGACCGTCGAAGGAGTGTCTATCGCTACATTGGAGGCAACAGCGTCGCAGTTTGACGTCGCTACTGCATGCGAGGGCATATGGCCCGTTTTGATCGAAATGAGGGCCAGGTAGCTCGGAGACGACGCCGATCTGCGCAATCGTTGTCACACAGATCGACGTTTCGTTGGCCTCTTCAATGTTTCATGAGAGCCGCAGCATCTCGCGGACGTCATCCGGCGTTGCCATCTCGCGACCTGTCGCTTCGATGACCTTGACCGTTTCGCGGATCAACTCTTCATTCGTCGGATGCGATAACTCAGGATAGGGGTAGTCGCCTATCCCGATCGCCATATGGCCGCCCAGGCGTGCGATGGTGTCGGTCATGGCAAACAAGTTTCCACCCAGCGCGTTGACGGTCCACTCGATGTTGCGGTCGGCTGGGAGGAATGCCAGATGCGCCTTGAGGCCTTCGACGGTCGCGGGGTGACCTGTGATGACCTGGCCGTCGGTCAGATGGAAGAGCATGTAGCCCGGCTCGTCGATGATAGCCATTTCCATCAGCATCAGGGCTCGCCGGGTAAATCCGACCGACCACGACACCATCTTCGGCTTCACGTTCACCCGCTTGAGCTCCCTGGCATAGTGAAGGAGGCTGTCCGTCGTGTTTTGATAGACCCGTTCCACGAACGATACCTGTTTTGTGTTTCGATCGTAAATTTCGAGGTTCGCGGTTCCCGTATCGATCGGCGCGATATCGGGCTTAGACCCAGGTGTGCCTGCCAACTTCACGACGGTATCGATGCGGGCCTTCGCATCCGAGTCGTTCGAAATGAAACCCAGCGTAGGCAGGATCAAAATGTCCGATTTCGCCCGGACCTTCGTGATGATTTCTTCGTAAGCTTCGAAAGTGTTGAGAGGTTTGCCATCCACCGTGCGTGCGTGGAAGTGAAGGATTGCTGCTCCTTCGTCACGAATACGCGCCGCGGTCTCCGCGATCTCGTCGGACGTCCAGGGTACATGCCTGTTCTGGTCGCGCATCGCGTACTCGTTGATGCGTCCTTCGAGGATGAACTTTTTCATCGATGCCTCCACTAACGTCAATGCTTCGTGCCGTTGAGCACGCGCAGGAAGTAATCGTCTCTGCCGATCTGTCCGCCCTTCAATAGGATTTCGAGACCGTCCAAACCACTCTCCCCGCCGATCAGCTCGCACAGGTGGCCGTGCTGAACTTCGTCGAATACCTTGATGGTAAGCGCTTCCGCGCCGCTGGAGCGGACCGTGTAGCTCGAACTGTCGCCGCCTGCGAGCACGACGCGGGGAACGGACGTAGCTAGTCGTGCCCGCACCATGAGCTGCGCGTACGCTTCGCCGATCTGGTCAGCCGGGATATCCTCGAAGGAATCCCGAGCCATGGCGTCACCCCGAGCGGTGTACACAATGGTCGGGCGACCGCTGCAGAGTTGCTCGGATACCTTTGGAAGAACGACCTCGAGGCTGCTTTCAATCGCTCGTTGGTCAACAAGCTTTGAAGGATCAAGTTCGATAGTCGCCCATCCGGCCTGAGACGCCACATCGATTTGCCTGCCGGTCTGAATCGCACAACTACCCGAGAGGACGAGTAGGTTGGAGGCGGGGGTCACCTCTGTCTGTACCGCCTGGAGTGCGCCCGCCGGCATTTCCGCGGCAAGGTATTTCCCGAGCAGCTGTGCTAGCCCCTGGGCGGCGAGTGCGAACACCGGGTTCTGTCGACTGCGGACCCAGAGCTCTGCTACCACAGATGCGAGGTCTTCGTTGACCACGCCGTCGAAGATAGCCCCGACCTTGGCGTCAAAGAGCTCAGACACGCGAGCTCTGAGAACATCGGGCTCGCGGATTTCAGGAACATGGATGTTCGCGAACTTCAAGGAACATAGGGTTGCTAGGTGTTCCTTGAGGTCGGCTTCCTTCATCGGCGTTCTAGGATGGCTCGACATGCTTGGATGTTTATCGAGTCGGAAGATGTCGTTCCCGAAACGGGCGAAATGGTTTCCGAACGCAGTGTAGCGACCGAAATCGGGGGTGGCCGCCAGCACGGCGAGATCATACGCCTGACCAGCCGTGAACTGCTCCACGGCAAGACCAAAATTCCCGATCGCGGGCGCTGAATCGAAGGTCGAGCAAATCTTGAACTGAAGGAAATTGCAGCCGAGGGCCTTCAAAGCATGGAACGCGGGCTCGACCTCGGCCCGCATCGCGACGGGGTCGAGGGCCCTAGCAGTGCCGGCGAAGCCAACCACATGCAGCGTTTCGGCCGCCTTCTGTAGCGTCTCTAATTCTGGAACCTTGAGATACAAACGCGTGCGCAGGCCGTTTCTATGGAACTGCGCCAGGTTCTCGGACGATCCGGTGAAATCGTCGCCGTAAAAGCCCACCAAGGGCTTCTTCATGCTCATTCTTGTTACCTCCCGACAGGCCATCAGTGGATCCGGCTCGACGCCGCCTCTTGACAGCACATTAGAAGCGAGACCATAACGGGTCAAGATCATACCTCATACCTATGATCTTATGTTCTCAAAATTGGGAGGAAATCATGCGACTTTCAGGAAAGACCGCCATCGTTACGGGTGCCGCTCGCGGCATTGGGCAAGCTATCGCCGTCGCCTTCGCGAATGAGGGCGCTCAGGTTGTGATCTGCGATCGCGACGAGGCAGCGGCCGTCACCGCAGCCAAGGAGATCGGACCCTCCGCCATTGCTGTGGCGGGCGACATTTCGTCAGATGAGGATGTCGAGAAGGTAGTCTCGAGCGCCCTCGAAAGCTTTGGAAAGATCGATATTCTCGTGAACAACGCAGGTATCGGCGCAACGACGCTATTCCTGGAGAGTTCACGTGAAGAGTTTGAACGAGTTGTTCGCATCAACTTGACCGGCACGTTCCTGATGTCTCAGGCGGTTGCCCGGAAAATGGCCGCGAAAAAGAGCGGCAAGATCATCAACATCGCGTCGCTGTCCGGCCAGAAGGGCGGGGTGGGTCGCTCCGCCTATGGCGCTTCCAAGGCAGGTGTCGAACTCCTTAACAAGGTCATGGCTGTCGAGCTTGCAGACTACGGAATCAACGTCAACGCGATCGCGCCTGGCCCGATCCTGACCGAAGTTTCCAAGACCATGCACACGCTGGAGACCCGTGACGCGTATCATCGGCTGGTTCCACAGCGTCGCTACGGCGAGCCGTCCGAAATCGCGGATGCGGCGGTATTCCTCGCGAGCGACGAGGCTCGTTACGTTACCGGACATACTTTAAACGTCGACGGTGGCTTCCTTGCCGCTGGACTGCTGTTCCCGTTCGATCCCAAAACGGCGACGAAGATCGGCGACGAGAAGTAACACTCGCAGTCCCATGTGCTCTTGGCACAAACAACGAGTCAATCAGGCCATCGCAGTTCAGCCGTTCTTTAAGGCAGGTGAAAGCGGTGGCTTTTCTTTCTGACAGTGACCATCTATAGGTATGAGGTATTACGTTTGAGTTGTGCTGCTGGCGGTAGTGGTTGGGAAGAGGAAACAGCTTTGGATGCGCCGAAAAAAATTCAGACGCGTGTAGAGGTCGCTCTGGACTATATCACGAGTCAAATCGCCAGTGGAAGCCTGAAGGCTGGGGACAAGCTTCCGAATGAGAAAGATTTGGCTGACCAGCTGGGTATCAGCCGAACACCGATTCGCGAGGCGATGAAGTCGCTTTCGATTGCTGGCTTGATCGACATCCGACATGGCCACGGAAGCTATGTGCGCGAGTCGCAGAGCGCGCCTGCTTTACCCCTTGCTATGTTTCAGCTCTACCTGCAGGACTCTACGCCCGAGATGCTGATGGAGCTTCGGGACATATTTGATCGAAACTGTAATGAGCTAGCGGCATTGCGCCGGACGGACGAAGATCTGGCGAAAATGCGTGAATGCATTGATCGTCTGAAGGCGCTCACTGCGGAGCCAGACGGTTCGTTGGACGAGATGCTCAAAGCCGATCTCGATTTCCATAGGGCCGTCTACGAGGCGACGGGCAACAAGCTCATTGTCGTCATCGCTGACTTCGTGCTGACTATGGTTGCTCCATGGGTCCGTAAGTCACTCGACGTAAGTGGACGCCGCCGGGCTGTCGATCTGCATGAACAGATGTATCAAGCAATCCTCAACCGTCAGGTCGGTGCGGATAACCGATCAAGCGTTGACGCCAACATGAAGCACTTCTTGAGCTCGATCGAAGGGACCAAGAAACTATCTTAGCCCGGGTCGGGGGCAGCCCCTCCGCTGTAGCCATCGGCAGGTTCGCCTTCCTCCCGAACCCGAACCTAAGCAACTTTGTTGATACGGCATGGCCGCGTGCCAGATTCGCCAAAAGGTCTGCGAGCCCAAAAACCGAGTTTGTCCAAGGTCGGATGGAACGGCGTTGCAACCTTCCTTCCGAAGAGGGCCTGTGCTTGGAGTCGATTTTCACAAAAAGCGATCTCAACCGCGCCTACTCACCAAGCGCGCCAAACTTATCCAAAGCTTCCCGCAGTTCCCGATGTGTCTTTGCATACTCGTCCAGACTGATACCCTCACGTGTCGCCTGCCAAGCCTGCTGAACGGCTCGCACACCCGCGGCAGGTCCCCCTGGATGGCTGACGACGCCGCCGCCGCAGAGGTAAAGGTGGTCCAGAGTTTGTCCGGTGCGGGCATAGGTCTCAGGCGCTTGGCCGCCCCATTGTCCTGAGCAGACAACCGGCATTGGCTGTTCGCGTTCGCTCGCCATGGTCTCCGTGAGATCGTGGAAGGACGCGACGAACGAGTCATCCGGTTCCCAGTACTTAGATGCGATGCCGTTTATCTGGAATTGGTCGACACCAAGTAGACGCCAGAACTGTTGGTAGACCGAGAAGCTCATCCCAAGGCCAGGATGTCTCGTCAGGATATCCCAACCGTTCCGGTGGGCATGCAGGGCGAGCTGCGATCGCTTGCGGAGCGCGAGGAAAGCACCCTGGCCGATAGAATTGATATTGATGACTGCCGCGTTCCCACCCTCGGCCGCAACGATGTCGTGGTTTCGCATCATCTCATCAAGGTCGATGTGATTGATGTTGAAGGCGTACATCACCTTCTTTCCGGTTTTCTGCTCGTGATCTTTGATCAGCGGCATGATCGCCTTCACCCGATCTTTAACGGAAGAGTAGGGCGGGCTGCAGAGCTTCTCATCGTCTTTGATGAAGTCTACGCCTGACTCTATCAGCTCCTTGACGATTTCGGCTGTCTCGTGCGGTCGCAGACCCAGTGCGGGCTTGATGATCGTGCCGATAAGAGGCCTGTCGAAAACGCCGGTCAGGGCGCGGCTTCCCCGCACGCCGAACTGAGGTCCTGGGTATGCTCTGGTGAAGCCGTCAGGCAGTGCCATGCCGACTACCCGGATCCCGGTGAAACCTCGTATCGAATAAACTCCACCGACGACGATCGTCATCAACGCAGCCAGATCGTAACCGATCGCTTCGAACGGAAATGCGATATCGACTTCGGCTCTCTTATAGACTGTGCCGGCTGGCTTGCCCTGAGGGAACGACGGGACGGACGCTGATGCGAGCTCTCGCATTTCTAGAACCTTCGCCGCCACCCGTGCCTTTAGTTCGGGCGTCTCTCCCGGCAATGGGACGAACGTGCCCGTCGACTGATCGCTTGCGATTTTTGTGGCGAGGTCGGTAAGACTGCCGTCGGTCTCGACGAGATAGGTCATTACAATGTCGTTGGACACTTTCATCTCAATACCAGAATTCCACGCGGCTTTGTTCGTTAGCGCTAAGCAGGACTTCAACTAGCTTGAGCCCATAGCTCGTCGTGCGGGACGGGAATAGTTCTCCAAGCCGCTCCTCATGCATCGGAATGATCTGACGGTGGTTACCGTCAACATGTTCCAGCATCTCGTCAGCGCATTCGATCAGCGCCGTCTGGCTCCCGTTTGCTAATCCTGGAGGCACCAGAGACGGATCGGAGGGATCACCTCCATCGAGGTTCTTGTAGGTATAGATGACGTCGCCTGACAACACCAGTTTTCCGCCCTTGTCGCTTCGCACGACGACGTACTGGCAACCCGCGGTGTGAGTATTGAAGGCCGGATATAGATCGATCCCCGGCACGGCATTCTCCAGGACACCGTCGACGAGGGTGAGCCGCCCTTCGAGGTTGATTTCAGCGAGGTGTAGAACGTCCGCGGGATTAAGTCCGGCGGCAAGCGTTCGGTAGCGACGGCCTTTAGCGAGAATCCACATCCAGGATTCAAGCTCCTTCTTCTGAATGAAGACCTTGGCGTTCTTGAAGAACCGCAATCCACCTACATGGTCGAAGTGACCATGGGTGACGAATATGTGTGTGATCTGATCGGGAGAGACGCCGCACTCCCCCAGAACCTGCTGTGGCGGGGTATAGTGCGTCACTCCGATGGACTCCGCGATGGTACCCCCGAAGTCGCTTTCGTCGTAACCGACGTCAACAAGCGCTACCACGTCGCCGCTTTTGATCAGGACGTAACTAAAGGGCAGGTTCATGGTGCCCTGATTGTGCGCCCCATAGAAAACTGCGCTGACCGGGTGGGCGGGGCTACGGGCGTATTCAAGCACCCAGATTGAAGGATCGCTCATTCTTTGGCTCCAGAGTGGCATGGAATTGATTTGCGCAGCATGTGCTGGTGTCGAACAATGGGTGGGCAGCTAACGCCGAGGCGGTTTTCAGTTGGTCCGAGGCGAGCTTCAGAAGATTGAGCGGCTCGGCTCGCTCACGGGCGGCTCCGTCCATCTTCTCGATGGCGCACTTCAAGAAGCCGCGGGCAAGGCCGATGTGACGGACTGGGTGCTGCACCAGGCTCTTGCTCGCCAGCCAGGAAAAGATGTCATCGCTTTCGGCCAAGTCCCGTCGCGCGGAGTCGAACAGTTGACTCTCGAGAAGACGCATACCGTCGGCGCTTCGGCTCAAATGAGCCAAGGACAGGCGAGACAGCACTGCGGCGTAGTCCTCAAGCAGGCGTTTCAGCCGCCAACGAACGTCGGCGACTGATCCGTCGACTTCTTGGCAGCGAAAAGAGGTGGATGCCTCCATCCTGCCATGGGTCATTTTGCGTCTCCAGACGGAAGAGGTGCGTTTTCCGGGATCGCGCCGGATTCGCGAAGGGCGGTCCAGAACTCCGAAGGAATCTTGGCCTGGATGGCCTTCGTGTTAGCCGCGACCTCCTGTGGGTTCTTTGCTCCCATGATTAAGGTCGCCACGGCCGGGTGCGCATATACGAACTGCATCGCCGCAGCGGGCAGGTCGACTGTGAACTGATCGCAGAGCGCTTCGATACGCTTCACACGATCGAGAACTTCGGCTGGGACCTTGCCGTAGTCGTAGGTAGGGGTGGTTCCCTTCGTGCCCGATGCCAGAACGCCAGAATTGAAGATACCTCCTGCGATGACAGAGACCTTGCGCTTCAGAAGCTCATCGAAATCCGACTGCAGCGGTGCATGGTTCAAGAGCGTGTATCGGCCGGCGATCAGGGAGCAATCGATCTGGAATTCCTTGGCCACCTGTACGACAGACGCCGTCTCGTTGACGCCGAGCCCGATTGCGGAAACGCTGCCGCTTGATCGGAGCTCGTCTAGCGCCTTGTAACCGGATGCCCTGAGCTGGTTCCAATAGAACTCGCTTTGGTCGCCATGCCACGCCGTTCCAACGTCGTGGACGAGCAGGACGTCTATGTAGTCGAGACCCAGGCGCTGCTGACTATCCTCGAAAGCGCGCATGACACCGTCGTAGGTGTAATCATAGGTGTCTAGGAAGGGCAGTGGATCGACCCAGTCGATTCCGTATACCGTTTCCAACGGTTTTGTTTTGCTCGCGGGCTTGAGGACGCGTCCAACCTTTGTGCTGACGACAACCTGCTCACGCAGCTTCCTGACCCGCAGCGCGTGTCCAAGAAAGTGCTCGGCCTTTCCGAAGCCATACATAGGAGCGCAGTCGAAATAACGAATGCCTACATCGAAGGCAGTCTGAACAGTCTTTTCGAATTCCTCGTAGGAAACGTCGGCGTTGAAACCTGCCAACGGCACTGTACCGAGACCTAGTGATGTCACGTTGACTTCGGTTTGCCCAAGGGGGCGAAGTGGCAAATTTGCCATTAGATCACCTTGCAAGTTCAGGCAGCTGAGAGGGCTGCGGTTATCGATTCAGCCGGGATCAGTCCGCGATCTTTCAGCGCAGTCCAAAACGCTGGCGGGACTTTCTGGGAAATTGCCGCAACGTTGCTTTCGACGTGCTTGGGAAAGAGAGCGCCTTGGACCACGGCTGTTACGGCCGGATGGTTGTACACGAATTGGGTTGCCGCAGTCGGAAGTGATACGCCGAACTCCGCGCAGACCGCCTCGAGCTTTTCGACGCGAGCTAAGATTTCAGGAGGGGCCGCCACGCAATCGTAGGTTCGCACGGCCGCATCACCCTTGCTGCCCTCTGCCAGCACGCCAGAATTATAGATGCCGCCGGCGATGATCGAGATGCCGCGGCGCTGCACTTCCGGGAAGAAGTCGTACAATGGCTGATGGTTCAGCAGCGTGTATCGCCCCGCGACCATCGAGCAATCGAGATCAAATTCGGAAGCTACCTGCAGAACTGACGCGGTCTCGTTGACGCCCAAGCCGATAGCCTTGACTGCGCCGCTGCTTCTCAACTCGTCACATGCCCGATAGCCGCTTTCCCGGAGTTGTCCGAGATAATGGTCGTAGTCGCTGCGATGCCATTCGCTGCTGACGTCGTGCAAGAAGAGGATATCGACACCGTCCACGCCCAACCGCTGCTGGCTATCCTCGAACGCGCGCATGATACCGTCGTACGAGTAATCATATTCGTCAACGTAAGGCAGCGAGTTCACCCAATTGATCGCATAAAGGCTCTCAGCGCGCTTCGCGCGCCTTTCCTGCTTGAGAATGCGCCCCGCTTTGGTGCTCAGCTGAACCTTGTCGATGAGGCCGTTAACTCGGAGGATATGGCCGAGGCTATGTTCGGACTTTCCGAGACCGTAAAGCGGCGCTGTATCGAAGTACCGCACGCCAAGCTCATATGCTTTAAGAACCACGGACTCGAATTGTTGGAACGATACGTCGATGCCTAGTCCACCCAATGGGGACGTTCCTAAACCGAGCGAGGTAAGCTCGACCCCCGTATTTCCGATCTTTCGCTTTTCGAGCACAGTCATTTCAAACCTCATTGCAAGGGGCAGGCCCGTCTGAAACGGACCTGCCGAAGACTTCGATTATTGATACTTCTTGACGTTGTCCTTATCGAGCACGAGCCACGGAACCGTGTAGTCCTTCTCTGTGCCGCCTTTCCACTGCATCAGGTCCTTCCAGACTTCGGACTGCGGCTTGTAGGCCGATCCCTTGACCTGCCGGAGCGCAAGATCGACGGCACCTTGTCCTTCGGCCCTTGCATACTTGTAGAGGGTCACGGCCATTTCACCGTTTGCGACGGCTCGCTTGCCGTCCGGGATGCCGTCGATGGCGATAACCGGAATCTTGCTCAGGTCCAGTTTGGCGGCCTTCATCGCCTCAATGGCACCAAGTGCCATTTCGTCGTTTTCAGCGAGCACGCCGTTGATCTTGTTCGGATAGGCCGAAATCCAGTTTTCCATCAGGGCTTGGCCCTCGGCACGGCTCCAGTTGCCGCTCTTGTCGATGAGAAGCTTGAGATTGGTGTGCGCGGCCATGCCCGCGTCGACGCCCGCGCGACGCTCGATCTGGGCGGACTGTCCGATCGGACCCTCCATCAGGACGAGGTTCCCGCCGTTAGGAAGGCGCTTTGCCATCTCTTCGGCAATGATCTTTCCGCCGGCGCGATCGTCGACGATGATCGATGAGGTGTAGTTCTTCGACGCCGTTTTCAGAGCCGAAACGATTACTGGGATTTTCGCTTCTGCTGCTTTGTCGATCGACGGTGCGGATGCTTCCAGGTCAAACGGTGCCATGATGATGGCATCGAAGTGCTGGGTGATCGCAGTGTCGATCTGGTTGTCCTGCACAAGCGGATCGTACTTTCCGTCGAAAACGGTGACCGCTACTTCGCCGGATTTTACAGCCGGGTGGTTCTGGATCTCCTCGGACCAGGCCTTCATGTACTCGCCGGACTCGCCGAACGAGAGGGCGGCGATACGGACCTTGTCGGCTGCGGCTGCACAATGCGCCGACATAACCATCGTCGAGGCAGCCAGGGC
This sequence comes from Martinezella sp. CNPSo 3732, assembly GCF_057784515.1. Taxonomy (NCBI): domain Bacteria; kingdom Pseudomonadati; phylum Pseudomonadota; class Alphaproteobacteria; order Hyphomicrobiales; family Rhizobiaceae; genus Martinezella; species Martinezella sp. CNPSo 3732. The sequence goes on along the minus strand of NZ_JBXSOO010000003.1, from coordinate 80,229 downwards.
TGCAAGGAATAGACGTCTGTTCATGTATTTCTCCTCCACAAAATAGGACAGTAATTTCAGTTAGTTCTTCCTGATCTGATCTGCGATAACAGCTATGATGATGATGCCTCCCTTGAGTAGCTGCTGGTAGTAGGACGACACGCCCATGAGGTCCATTCCGTTGTTGATGGTGCCTATGATGAGCGCGCCGAAGAGGGTGCCAACGAGTGATCCGCGGCCGCCCGACAGGCTGGTGCCGCCGATGACGACTGCTGCGATGGCGTCGAGTTCGTAGCCAATTCCGGCTTGGGGCAGGGCGGCGGTTGTGCGAGCGGCCAACACCAGCCCGCCAAGGCCCGCCAATAGCCCGGAGATCACGTAGGTCGCTGCGATAATGGTGCGTGTTGAGATACCGCTCGTCCGAGCAGCCTTCTCGTTGCCGCCGACTGCGTAGACATATCGTCCGAAGGTCGTCCTCGTGAGCGTGATCCAACCGATGATGAACACCGCGAAGAAGATGATCACTGGAAGGGGCAGGCCGAGGATGTTACCGCTACCGATCGAACGAAACGCTGCCGAAAGGTTAGCGGTAGGGCGACCGTCCGAATAGATTAGCGTCAGCCCCCGGGCCATGCTCAACATGCCGAGCGTGGTGACGAAGGGTGGCACGTTGATCCGAGCGATAATCACGCCGTTGGCAAGACCCATCAGAGCACCGGTTACAAGCGCGACGGCGACAGCGATACCGACGAAATGTTCGTTTCCCGTAGTCACGAAGCTCGCGGCTAACATTCCCGCCAGCGCCATGATCGATCCCACCGATAAATCGATGCCTTTGGTCAGAATGACGAAGGTGACGCCGATAGCGAGAATGCCATTGATGCTGGATTGGCGCAGAAGGTTGAGCCAGTTGCCCCACGTCAAGAAGTACTCGTTCAAGAACGTGAAGAGCACGCAGATAAAGACGAACACCAAGATGATGCTGGATTGCTTCACAAGCTCCTGGGTTCTGCGGCTCCGGCTCTCGCCTTGTGATGACCCGGTCAGGGTATTTGTAAGGTTGTTCATTTTCTGAATCCTGATTTGCCGCTCGTCGCTGCCTGCCTCGGCTTTTGGCAACGCAGGGGGAGCGCTTAGCTGTTAGCTAGCGAGTTCCATAAGGGTCTGCTGGCTCGTTGCATGCCCATCGACCACATCGACCATTTTGCCCGCCTTGAAGATGGCAATCCGGTCGCTGACCTGCAGAATTTCGGGGGCCTCCGACGACACCACGAGCACGCCATGCCCCTTGGTCGCAAAATCCCTCAGGAACGCGTAGATTTCCTGCTTAGAGCCCTCGTCGATGCCGCGCGTGGGTTCGTCGCAGATCAAGAGTCTCGGGTTGGTGGTCAGGCATCGAGCAAATACGACCTTCTGCTGATTGCCACCGCTGAGCGTGTCTACGTGTCTCTCCGGCGAGCTTGTTTTGATCCGTTGCACACGGATCATTTCAGAGACGACTTCGCTCTCTTTCCGCTTCTGCACGAAACCGCTGACCGCCATCAGAGAGAGCGCGGACAGAGTGATGTTGTGCGCAATGGAGGACGACAACACCAAGCCACTATCCTTGCGATCTTCGGAGACCATCGACATGCCCATCTTAATGGATTCACGCGGACTTCCCCTGGGTACGGGCTGCCCGCCCAGAATGACCTCGCCGGAGCTGGGCTTTTCCATCCCGTAGACCGCTTCCAGAAATTCAGTCCGTCCTGAGCCAAGGAGGCCATAGATTCCGACAACCTCTCCAGCCGCGACGGAAAGCGATATGTCGTTGAAGGTCTTGCCCTTCGAGAGGTTGCGGACCTCCAGCAAAATGGGAGCGCCGTCACCGGGCCGCTCCTTCTCCACGAATTTGACCTCGCGCCCGACGATCTGGGTGACGAGTTCTTGCCTGGTAATCCCGTTCATTGGACCAGTCGCAACGAATGCACCGTCGCGGAACACGCTGTACTCGTCGGCGATTTCGAAGATTTCCGACAGCTTGTGCGAGACGTAGATGATACCCGCACCGCGTGCCTTCAGGCGGCGGATAGCGTCGAACAGGATGTGGGCTTCGTGCTCGCCAATGGCGGAGGTAGGCTCGTCCATGATGACGATGTCAGCGTCGTAGCTCAGCGCCTTGGCAATCTCGACGAGCTGCGTCTGTGCCAAACTAAGCGATGCCATCCGGGCATTGGCTCGGACAGGGAATCCGATGCCATCGAGCAAGTCCTGAGCCTTGCGCTCAAGCGCCGCAAAATTGATGAAAGTCGCGAACCGTTTTGGTTCTCGTCCGAGGTAGATGTTCTCGGCGACTGTCATCTCAGGAACCGGGGACAGCTCCTGCGTAATGATCGCGATCCCTTTCGAGAGGGCCTCGTTTGCAGATCGAAAATCTACCGTCTCTCCCTTGACCTTGATCGAGCCACTGTCACGGCGAAGAAGGCCCATCACGATATTCAGGAATGTGGACTTACCAGCGCCGTTGCCGCCGCAGAGTGCGTGCACAGTGCCTGGCTTGAGGCTGAGAAAACCCTCTCTCAAAGCAGCCACGCCGTTGAACGACTTCGCAACATGCTCTGCCAGGAGCAGTTCGTTGAACGCGGAAGACGCGGTGGCGGACTGGGGTTTTGCAGCGTTGTTTTCCATAACTCCTCCGAGCGAGCTCCCTTCGCTTGAGGTAATAGGTATAAGGTCATACCTCCTTTGACAAGAGATTTTTTTTTGATTACCCAACCGCCAGTTTTTGAAAGGAAAATGCCATGAAATTGAGCGTTAAGGGAAACAGGGACGAGGCGATCGCAGCCGCTTGCGCGGCCCTCGACAGTGGTGAAGTTATCGGCATCCCGACTGAAACCGTCTATGGTCTGGCCGCCGACGCGACGAACGAACGCGCAGTCCAGCGCATTTTCTCTGTCAAGCGGCGGCCGTCCTTCAACCCATTGATCTGTCACTGTTCGGACATCGAGATGGCCGAGCAGTTCGCCTATTTCGACCCTGTGAGCCGGCACTTGGCGGAAGTGTGCTGGCCGGGGCCATTAACCCTGGTCGTCCCAGTGAGACCTAGCGGTGGGCTACCGTCGATAACGACGGCGGGACTTGATACGGTTGCCATCAGGATGCCGTCGGGATTTTCGCGCGACTTGATCAAAGCCTACGGAAAGCCGCTTGCTGCTCCCAGTGCAAACATCTCAGGAAAAGTCAGCGCGACCTCTGCGGACCATGTGGTCGCTGACCTCGGGGCCGCAGTGCGTCTCGTGCTCGACGATGGTCCGACTCCCGTCGGCGTAGAGTCTACAATTCTCAAGGTCGATGGCGGGGAAGTGCGTTTGTTGCGGTCCGGCGGGCTGACTGTTGAACACATTAATGCAACCACAGGAATTGAGGTCTTGGCGAAAGTCCAGAATGAGAAGATGGTCGCGCCGGGCATGATGGAGTCTCACTACGCTCCAAACGCCGCCGTTCGACTCAACGCCATGGATGCCAGTGCGGGGGAGGCGATCCTGACCTTCGGGCCGACGCTAGGCCGCTATGAACTGGCGGCTGCTATCTTTCATTTGAGCGTGGCAGGTGATTTAGAAGAAGCCGCGAGAAACCTCTACGCTATGCTGAAGGCGGCCGACGAAATCGCGCCCAACGGTATCGCCGTCGCGCCGATCCCTGAGGTTGGGATGGGTGTCGCTATAAATGATAGACTGAGTCGCGCGGCGGCACCGCGTCTCTGAACCTCGAAAGTGGCGTGGTTGCCCACGCCACACTATCTTCAATTTAGGCCAACGACGTCGTGTGCGACGTACGGTGCTTCGAGGCGGCGGATCTCCTCAGCCGTTAGCGTGACATCAAGCGCCGCCACCGCGTCTTCAAGATGCCCGGGCTTAGTCGCTCCAATGATCGGGCAAGTGACGCCATCTTTCTGGAGAACCCATGCCAACGCGATCTGGGCTCGAGGTAGGTTGCGTTCGGAAGCGATCTTGGCAACCTCGTCAATGACGTTGCGGTCGGCAACCGCGGCCTTCTCGTAGAAGCGACCGGTCACATTATCCGTCTCAGAGCGCTTGCTCTGCGATCCGGCGTCTTTTGTGAGCATCCCGCGCGCCAACGGACTAAACGTCATCACACCGATCCCTTCGGCCCGGCATAGCGGGAGCATCTCGCGTTCCTCTTCCCGGTAGATCAGGTTTAGGTGTGCCTGCATCGAGGAGAATGCAGCCCAGCCGTTGTGTTTGGATATTTGGATCGCGGTGGCGAACTGCCAGGCGTAGGCATTGCTTGTGCCGATGTAGCGGACCTTTCCCGCCCGCACGACATCGTTCAACGCTTCAAGGGTCTCCTCGATCGGAGTGTCATTATCCCAGAAATGGGTCTGATACAGATCGATGTAATCGGTACCAAGACGGCGAAGACTGCTATCCACCTCCGACAGGATCGCCTTGCGCGACAGACCCATACCGTTTGCGCTGCCGTTCATGCGGCCATAGACCTTGGTCGCAAGCACGACCTCGTCGCGAATGGCAAATTCCTTCAGAAGCTTTCCTACGATTTCCTCACTGGTGCCGTCCGAATAGGCGTTAGCCGTATCGAGGAACGTTATGCCAGCCTCTAGCGCCTGTCGAAAAAGTGGCCTGGACTGCTCTTCGTTGAGCGTCCAGAGATGATTCCCGCGCTCCGGTACGCCATAGCTCATGCACCCGAGCGCCAGTCTGGAAACTTTTAGACCGGTCTTGCCAAGACGAACATATTCCATGTATCTCTCTCCCTAAGGTATGATGTATGATCTAATCCTTATCAAATTATGTTTCCGTCGCAAAGTCAAAAGGGGTGATCTGGTTTATAACAATATCACATGCTTTTTTGTGATTTTGACTTTTCATTTTGTGATTTATGGCGACTATGGCAAATCGCGCCGGGAAATTTTCGGTGCGTAAGGACGGCGTGACGCGACCGTCATCGCTGTCGCACTTTGGCAAGGAGGTCCCCGCAATGACTGAATATCTCTTCAAGCTGAAGACTGACGCACTTGATCACCGGCGGTCGAGCGTGACTGCATACCTTCGCGATTGGAAAGCGTCGGATGCGCAGCGCTGGCAGATTGCTGCCTTGATCGAGGCGATCACTCGAGGTGCTCAGGCGCTTGCGGTTCGCATCGCTCGGGGAGCCGTGCCCGGTGATCTCAGCGCCTTGAGTGGCGTGAACTCCGACGGCGACAATCAAAAGGCTCTGGACGTCGCATCGCACGATCTATTCGTCAGCCTATTGCTCAAGGCCGGAGCGACAAGCGTCCTTTCGGAAGAGGCCGATTTGCCCGTGAGGAGCGGGCGGGACGAGGGGTATGCCGTTGCAATCGATCCACTTGACGGTTCCGGCAACGTTGGACTTGGCGCTCCACTAGGTACCTTTTTCTCGATTATCCCCCAGGCTCCAGGTGTCGACCCTTTCACCCTTCGGGGAAACGACATCGTCGCAGCGGGCTATGTTTCCTACGGGAACTCACTCGACATGGCCTTCAGCGTTGGAAACGGTCTGGTGCTCGCCACGTTCGATCCCGTGGATACGCAGTTCGTCATTCTTGACGAGAGCGCAAAGGTGAAGCCGGATACCGCAGAGCTTGCATTCAATGCCTCAGTTCGAAGGTACACGGAGGCAGGTGTTTCAGCCTATTTGGCGGACTGCATGGCCGGCGCTGAAGGTCCGCGCGGCAAGAACTTCAACATGAGGTGGGTAGGGGCAGCGGTGGGCGAGTTGCAGCGGATCGTCCACCGCGGCGGCATTTTCCTCTACGTCGGCGATGATCGGCCCGGATACTCCAGCGGGCGGCTTCGCCATTTATATGAGGCCAATCCGATCGCGTTCATTCTGCAGCAAGCGGGTGGAGCAGCGACCGATGGTGCGCAGCCAATCCTCAGCAAGGCGGTCGCGAGTTACCACGCCCGTACCCCATTAGTTTTCGGATCAATCAATGAGGTCAACAAGCTCTCCCAATACATCCTCGAAAACCGCTCGCGCAAGGAAATCTAAGATGGCAAAAATTACGCTTCGCCAATTGCTGGATCATGCAGCCGAGTACAGCTACGGGGTGCCGGCCTTCAACATCAACAACATGGAGCAGGCGCTCGCGATCGTGGAGGCTGCCGCTGTGACATCTTCTCCGGTCATCCTTCAAGCCTCGCGAGGCGCTCGTGTCTACGCCAACGACATCATGCTGCGCCACATGATGGAAGCCGTCGTGGAAATCCATCCAACGATACCGATCTGCGTCCACCTCGATCATGGCAATGAGCCGGGTACGTGCCTGACGGCGATACAGGCGGGCTTCACTTCAGTCATGATGGACGGCTCGTTGGAAGCTGATGGCAAGACGGCAGCGAATTGGGATTACAACGTCGCGGTCACAAGGCAAGTCACCGAAACGGCTCATCTTTGCGGCGTCTCCGTTGAAGGAGAGCTAGGCATCCTCGGGTCCCTTGAAACCGGAATGGGTGAGGCTGAAGATGGCCATGGTGCTGAGGGTGAGCTGTCGCACGACCAACTTCTCACGGACCCTGACGACGCCTTCAGATTTGTCCAGGAGACAAAGATCGACGCACTTGCTGTTGCTATGGGGACCAGCCACGGCGCATACAAGTTTTCTCGGAAGCCGGACGGCGACGTCCTTGCGATGGATGTCATCGAGGCAATCCACCGCAAGCTTCCGAACACCCATCTTGTTATGCATGGATCGTCTTCGGTGCCGCAAGAACTTCAGGAGATCATCAATGAGTTTGGCGGCGAGATAGAGCCTACGTGGGGCGTTCCCCTCGAGGAAATCCAGCGTGGCATCCGTAGTGGCGTTCGTAAAATCAATATTGATACAGACTGTCGTATGGCGATGACTGGACAAATACGGAGAGTTTTGACCCAGAACCCAGCGGAATTCGATCCCCGGAAGTACCTGAAGCCCGCAATGGAAGCCATGACAAAGCTTTGCAAAGAGCGGTTCGAGGCCTTCGGTTCCGCAGGCCATGCCGAAAGGATTCGGCCTCTCTCTCTGGCGAACATGAGGGCACGCTATTTGTCCGGTGCGCTTAGTCCCAAATGATTGGGGCCTCGATCGGTTTGGCATAAGACGCTTGAATGCGATGTGAGCTACCGCTCGAGACGGAAAAGAGACCGAGATGAAGCGAGAAGACTTCGACTGGCGAGATCATCGAGATCGATAGCTCGCTTCTCGACAAGGGGATTTATGATCTCTTGCTTCCGGAACACCCGCGGGCTTCCCGCCATTTTGAACCTAAAAACGGATGACGATGTTAAACGCAAACTCCCTCGAAGCCAAAACCTTTGGTGCTTTCCTATTCGACATGGATGGAACCATTCTTGATTCCAGTGCTGCCTCGGAGCGAGTTTGGGGCGGGTGGGCGAAGGAGAACGGTATTCCAACTCCGCCGTACCACGGCCGACGTGTCCAGGACACGATGGCCGACCTCACGAACAAAGGCATTGATCCGCTGCGTGCTGCCGCCGAGATCGAGATCCGAGAACTCGAAGACCTGGAAGGTGTCGTCGCCATCCCAGGTGCTGGCGAATTCCTGTCATCGTTGCCGCCGGAGAGATGGGCTGTCGTCACCTCTGCACCCCGTGCGTTGGCTTTGCGCCGCATCTGCGCGGCGGGGCTGCCTATCCCGCACAATCTTATAGTGGCAGAGGACGTCACCAAAGGTAAGCCATCGCCCGATCCATTTTTGGCGGGCGCGCGACTGCTTGCGTTCGCGCCGTCGCGATGCCTTGTGTTCGAAGATGCTGATGCTGGCATCTGCTCTGGTGAGGCCGCTGGATGCTCTGTCCTCGTAATTACGGAAACGAAGACCGCGACGTTGCTCGACAGACCCAGCATCACCAACTACCACGGCATCAGTGCTGTTTCAGTGGAGGAAGGCTTAGCCGTACAGGTTCTCGGCTAGGCCCGCAAAAGCCCTCATCAGGCTTCGCTCTTCAGCGCATGTTTAACCCGCAGAACGGTCATGCAGACGGTCCCAATCACGATCGGGATCGATACGAGCATGATAAGCGGGCTGACCTGTAAGCCAGTATGGTCGAGCGTTTCGAATGTGACCTTCAGCATCCCCAGCAGGTAGTAGCTGATCGCGATGATCGAGAAGCCCTCTACCGCTCGCTGGATTTTGACCTGCGTGGCGGCTCGGTCCGCCATCGCCTGTATCTGGACCGCGTTTTGATACTCGATCTCGACTTGGATCCGGGTTTGGAGCAGATTGATGAGATGCACCGTTGCGCTGGACAATTGCTCCAGACGCAACGCTGTCGCCTCGCAGGTCCTGACCGCCGGACGAAAGCGTCGCACGACGAAGGTGCCAAATCGTTGAAAACCGGTGACATGGGTTTCCCTCAGCAGTGCGATACGCTCCTCGACAATCTTCGAGTAAGCCGATGTCGCTCCAAAGCGGTTTCTCGTCTCGGCAGTCGCCGAGATGATCTCCGACGATAGGGCCGTGATCTCGTCTAGGAGTTGCTTGTGCTCGGTCACAGGCGTCGCAAGGTTTCTGGTCGTCAGGCGGACGAGCTTACCGTCGAAGCCAGCGAGCATTGGCGCAAGCCTGCGTGCTTCCGGCAACCCCAGAAGCGCCATCGCTCTGTAAGTCTCGATTTCCAGCAAGCGGCGAACCATGCGACCCAGCCGATGCGCGTTGAGGTCCTTATTGAACAGCAGTATGCGGCTCGACAAATCGGACCTCACACGGAAATCCGAACACACCAGAGCTGAACCGCCCCCGATCGTAGAAGCCGCTGCGTCACCAAAGCCGTACGCAGCGAGATGGGGTCCTAGTTCAACTGGAGCCTCATCGGCCACTACCAATCCAATCCGACAGACGAGTTGAGCAGTATCCAAGCCAGCAAGCTGTGCCAGCTGGTCTTCGCCGAGATCGGAGCTAGGCCAAGCAGAAGGTTCGCTCTCAAGCTTCCTGAGTCTTGTGACGGTGACGAACTCAGTATGGCGCTCTAAGCGAATGGAAACGTCTCCGTCCGCCCAGACGCTGTCGTGAAAGCCATCGATGGGTCGGCCATGCCCCTGAAGCGGCATGAACGCGGCATGCTCAACGAACGCGGGACCCTCGAAATAGATCGAAGGCCTCGCATGGAGCTCGGCATTGAAGTCCGTGTCTGATTTAGAGTTTTTGGGCAACGGGTCAAAGCTAGCACCCGGACTGCTATGTATATGTTCGCTCTTGCCCATGCGCGCCCTCCTTGCTGCGTCGACGGTTAAATGATCGCCGTCAATGGGTTCGGTTCAATGCGCCCTTCGATCGAAGCTTCTCAAACCGAGACATGTCAGTCACTTCGTTGCACCCGGGATAGCCGAAACATGCACGATAGCATCCTGGCCCAAATGTGCGGAGTCGATGCCCAGCACCGATTCCAGCACCTGACCGAAATCGGTCCCATCAATCTTGCTGAACTTGCATTTCGGATTCGCCGGCGCGACCGCGTCGACTGCGAAAACCTGGTGATCTTCCTCGATCAACCTGTCGATGGTGGCACGACCGACCTTCCCGGTGCTGCCAGTGACCATGATCTTCATAAAATAACTCCCAGTTTCATTGCCTTATTTGAGGACTTTGTAACGGATGTGCAGGCTGCCAAGCCCGGCTTTATCCACCGAGATTAGTTCGAGCGCGCCGACGTCGGCGAGACCATCGCTTCCTCCCTCGAAGATCGCGGGTGTATTGCTCTTTCCGCCGATGCCAGGGAAGAGGACCAAACTGATCTCGTCGACAAGGCCTGCCTTGAGGAACTCGCCGTTCGTGCGTGCGCCGCCTTCGAGCATTAGGCGCTTGATCCCGAAACGAGTAGCTAGGGTTTTCATCGTTTGAGATAGGTCGATTTTGGGTCCGCTGGAAACGACGTACGAGACGCCGACGCCCGCCAAACGGGATAGGTGTTCATCTGACACCTGGGGTCCAAGGATGACGATAAGGTGCGCGCCGTCTATGTCTCCGGCAGCCCACCGGAGCTGGCCATCCTTGTCGATGATCACCGCGAAGCTCGTGGCCGAGGGATTTGCGACATGCACCGAACGTTTCGGCGTTGCGGATGCCTCGGTTACAGACGCGAAACTGGCGGAGGCGAACTCTTCGCCAGTCTTCCGTCCCGACAACCAAGCGTCCGCACCGATGCCGTCGTGGACCGCATCATACACTTCCACCAGTTCGTCGAGCGAGTGCCCTGTTGCCTTTGCCCAATCGGACACGATCAACCGACCATCGAGCGGAGCCATCATGTGGCAGATTACATATGGTTTCACGAACACTCCTGAGCTGGGACCTGATCCAAGCGTTGCAATATAGGCCGGAAACGCTGGCAGTGAGCGTGAGCCCAATTTCACGGGACGATGAGGAAATCTCGCGATATCGGGCTGAGCGTGGAGAAATGCAGCGACTCAAAAGATCGGCCAAAAGGCAGGCCAGAATGTCACTCGTTGTCTCGCCTAGCTTTTGTTATACATAGGGAAATCATGAACTCCAAAACGGCCATCCAAGCGGCCAGAAGACAGCCAGGGCTTTCTCCAGAGGCCTGATCATCGACGTCAGCCATGGTCCAGAAAAGTTCCCTTTGCGCACGCTCATAGCCCATCATCTGCACTTGGTCTGCGATCAACATATGCTGAGAGCCAGCGGCTTGGATCAATTCAGCCGCCGCGGGATTTAGCAACCAAGCTGATCGGCCAAGTCCTTGAGGTCCTCGGCAACGACATCCCATTTCTTCTCGGCTGTCAGGTCAGTGGTCTGGTTCTCGCCATGCTCGGTGCGACGGAAGACAAAGAACGTCTTCATCCCACAGTCCGAAGCGGCTTCAAGATCGTCGTTGTGCGCAGCTACCATGGCCGTCTCGCCGATTTTGAGACCGGCGACTTCCGCAGACCGGAAATACACTTCCGGGCGCGGTTTGTAGTTCTGGGCGATTTCGGAGCCGAGAATGGCGTCCCATCTGAGATCGGCGTACTTCGCCAGCCACATCATGCCGGCGATATGCCCATTGGAAATTGTCGTTACAGCGTATTTTTTCTTGAGGCGGGCGATGGCGTCTACCGAGTCCGGCCACGGATCAAGACGTTCCCAGGCCCGATTGAATTCCTTGAGGCTCTCGGGCGTGAAGCGATCAACATCCAGCCCGTGGTAGGCGAGGGTAAGCTTGAGATTCTCGAGGTTCAGGACGCTGAGCGGAACCCACGCGCGTGCGCCTGAACGGATTTTTTCCATCGACGGCTGGTATAGCGACCGCCAGTCGGTCGCGAACTGATGCGGATCAACAGAGATGCCTTCCAGTTTGAAAAAGGCCTGGGCGTGCCGCGCAACGCTCCCTCTCCAATCGACGACGGTTCCGAACACGTCGAAACCTAGAAGCTTAACGTCGCCAGTATCCATAATAGCGTTTCCCATGTTTGATTCCGGGCCTTCAGCAGGCCCGGCCGTTGATTGTCAAACGAGCTTTGGCTTGACGAAAAAGACCGCCACCAATGCGGTAGCCGACCACACCGCGGCGACGAAGTAGATGCCAGCATCGGTCGTTCCGGTTGTATTGGTGAGGTAACCGATGATGAACGGAGCCACGAAGCCGGCCGTCAATCCGATACTGTTCACGAAGGCAATACCCGAAGCCGCGGCCTTGCCCTTCAGGATAGAGGTTGGCAGGGTCCAGAAAACGGGAAGGGACGCCATCACACCACTGATCGCCATGCTGAGGCCGACGATGACCATGACGAGGTTTGCCTTGAACGCCGTCGCGACGATAAAGCCGGCGATGCCGAGCATGCAGCTGCCAAACAGGTGCCAACGACGCTCGCCAACCTTGTCTGAATGGCGATTGACGACCAGCATGACCGCGATGGCCGCCGCATAAGGTATCGCGGACAGGATGCCGAGGTGAACCGTGTCGGTGACGCCAGCGTTGCGGATCAGAGAGGGCAGGTAGAAGAACACACCCGTCTGGGACAGCACGATACCGAACAGGATGCCGCTCAGGATGAGCACGCCCTTGTCGGAGAAGATCGCGGTGAACTTTATGTCATGCTTCTTCAAGTCCTCGGCATTGAGGTTAGCGCGCAGGGTCGTCTTTTCGGTCGCGGACAACCAGCCAGCGTCTTCGATGCTGTTGGTGAGCCATTTGAAGACTACGAAAGCTAGCAGAACTGCCGGAAGGCCTTCGAGCAGGAACATCCATTGCCATCCCGACATGCCGAACGCGCCATGGGTGCCGGCGATGATGAAGGCCGAGATCGGTGCGCCGAGGACACCAGCAAACGGTGCCGCAAGGTAAAGCAGCGACGTGATACCGGCGCGGCGATGCGACGGATACCAGTTGAGTAGATAGAAGATGACACCCGGGAATAGCCCGGCCTCACCAACGCCCAGCAAGATGCGAAGGACGTAGAACGAGCTCTCCGAAAAAACGAAGAGCATCGCCATCGAGATGCAGCCCCATGTGAACAGGATGCGGGCGAGCCAGCGACGAGCACCGAAACGATGCAGCATCAGATTGCTCGGCACTTCGGCGAGCGCATAGCCGATGAAGAAAAGACCTGCGCCAAGACCGTAGACCGCTTCGCTGAAATTCAATTCAGCATTCATCGGGATCTTGGCGAAACTGATGTTTATGCGGTCGAGATACGAGATCGTGTAGCAGGCAAGCAGGATAGGCAGAAGCCTGAGGGTTACTTTTTTGTAGAGCGAATCCTCGGCGTCCTCCGCTACGCCTGGGATACCCGACATGGCGGGATTGTCTGATCGTTCCATTATGTTCTCCTCCTAGAGTACATAGTATCCGGCGGCGCGCCTTGGTCGCCGGAAACGAGCGCCTCATGCGCCCTATCGGTTAGCCACGGCGGCCTTTTGTTCGCTGGTTAGGGGTCGAATTCGGTGGTTCTGAAGCAGCAGAAACAGTTTCGCTGTTTCTTCAAGTTCCTCGGTCGCGTACTGGGCATCGCGCAGAGATTTGCCCGCAACGACCGGTCCGTGGTTGGCCATCAAGACGGCGTGATGATTGGATGCCGCCGCTCCCACGGCGGTCGCCAGGTTCTCGTCTCCCGGCGGGAAGTATGGGACCAACGGAAGCGTTCCCACGCGCATAACGTAGTAAGCCGTCAGCGGTGGCAGGACATCTTTCTCGTCCACGTTTTCGAGGATGCTAGCCGCGACTGAGTACGTGGAATGCAGATGGACCACTGCGTTCCGACCCGAACCGCCGCAGTACATGCATTTGTGGAGGAAAGCCTCTTTCGTCGGTTTGTCGCCGCCGATGTGAACGCCTTCGGCCGAAAACAGCGAGATGCGCTCTGGATCGAGCTCGCCCAGGCACGCGTTCGTTGGCGTCATGAGGAGCCGACCATCCGTCATGCGGACGCTGATATTGCCTGACGACCCTGGTGTGAGGCCGCGGTCGAACAGGGACTTCCCAACACTTACGATTTCATCCCGCATCTTCGCTTCTTCGGAGATCACAGCCGACATCACAGCTTCTCCCAGGCATCCAGGAAGAACCGCGAATTGCCGAAGTTGCCGGACTTGAGTGCGAGGGCGAGGGACCCGGTCTTGTGATCGGTGCGAACCCACGGCACGCCGGGGGCAATTTCGCGGCCGATCTTGAGGCCTTTGACATCCAGCGCCTTCACCACCGCTCCCGAGGTCTCGCCGCCAGCGACGATCAGCTCGGAAACACCATTCTCAACCAGGGCCAACGTGATTGCAGAGAGAGCGTCTTCAACCAGAGTTCCGGCGGCTTCGACACCCAGCTTTTCCTGGTTGGCCTTGACCTCTTCCGGATTGGCCGTCGCGTAGATGAGGATCGGCTTGCGGCCGAGCCTTGCTTTCGCCCAGCGCACCGCTTCTCCGACAACATCCTTGCCCGACGCCAGATCGTCGACGTCGATCCGGTAACCCTCGTGGTCGCGAAGCATCGTCTCGACCTGTCCGTTTGTTGCAACGGAGCAACTACCGGAGATGACCGCCCTCAATCCCGGGCGTCTCACCTCGGAAACATCCTGATCGTTTGCCACGCCACCGCCGAGAGCCGTGACCAGCCCGTAGGCCAGACCGGACGCGCCAGTGAACAGAGGGAGGCCCTGGAAAGCCTTAGCGATCTTCACAAGGTCATCGTTGCCGAGTGCGTCCGTGACGGCAATGGCGATACCCTCGGCCTTGGCAGCCCGGGCCCATTCCGTGATCGCCGACGCGCCACGCTGCACGGTTTCATGATAGCAACCGGAAACGTTCAGTTTCGTCTGCTCCGCAAGCACCCGAATGAGGTTCGAATCTTTCATGGGTGTCAGCGGATGGTTCCGCATCCCGGATTCGTTAAGGGGGACGTCACCAACAAACAGGTTTCCCTTGTAGATCGTGCGGCCGTTCGCCGGGAAAGCCGGGCAAGCGATCGTGAAATCGCTATCCAGTTCAGACAGGAAAGCCTCGGTCACCGGACCGATGTTGCCGCGGTGCGTGCTGTCGAACGTCGAGCAGTACTTGAAGTAATATTTCTGTGCGTGGCGCTGACGAAGCCAGCGCAACGCGTTGAGGGACTCTTCGACTGCGAGCGACGGATGGATCGTCCGCGTCTTGAGGGCGATTACGATCGCCTCGGCGTCCACCTGTGCGTCATCGGCAGGCACGCCGATGAGCACGGTGGTCTTGAGCCCGCCTCGTGCGAAAATGTTCGCGACGTCCGTTGCGCCGGTGAAATCATCGGCGACGCAACCAATCAGAAGTGGAGCCATTGATTTCACCTCATGATGAAGGGGTTGGCGACGCTCTCGGCCGTGGAGATCATCACGCTCTTGGTCTGCATGTAGTTCTGGATGGACGCCATCCCGTTTTCGCGACCGATACCCGAGTCCTTGTAGCCACCGAGCGGTGACATGTAGCTGATCGTGCGGTAGGTGTTCACCCACACCGTTCCGGCCTGGATCGCCGACGAGACCTTGAGGATACGGCGCATGTCCTGGGTCCAGAAACCTGCGGCGAGACCGTAGTTGGTGTCGTTGGCTATGTGGATTGCTTCCTCGTCGCTGTCGAAAGGAATGACCGCGAGAACAGGACCAAAGACCTCTTCCTGGGCAATGCGCATTTCGTTGCGGACGCCCGAGAAGATTGTCGGTTCGACGAACCAGCCGTTGGACAGCTCGGGATTGTTCGGTCGGCCACCGCCGAGAAGGCATTCAGCGCCTTCGTTCTTTGCGATGTCAATGTAGCCGAGAATTTTCTCGAGTTGGGGAGGGGTTGTCACCGGGCCAACCTGCGTCGCGGTCGACATCGGGTCGCCCATGCGCGCGGTCTTGGCCAAGGCGACGACCTTTTCCAGGAACTGGTCGTGGATTTTGCGCTCCACGAGCAGACGCGATCCTGCGATGCAGGTCTGACCGGTTGCCGCGAAGATGCCCGAGATGACGCCGTTTACCGCGTTGTCGATCTCCGCGTCAGCGAAGACGATATGCGGGCTCTTGCCGCCGAGCTCCAGCGTGACCTTCTTGAAGTTGCGGGCGGCGAGTTCGCCGATCTTGCGACCCGTTCCTTCGCTACCTGTGAAGGCGATCTTGCTGACGTACTTGTGCGACGTGAGCGTTTCGCCGACGTCTGCGCCGAAACCAGTAACGACGTTGAAGACGCCCGTCGGGAAGCCGGCTTTCTCGACGAGCTTGGCGAATTCCAGCGTAGAGGCCGAGGTGAACTCGGACGGCTTTGCAACGAACGTGTTGCCCGCGGCAAGCGCCGGAGCGAGCTTGTAGGCGAGGAGCAGGAGTGGGGAGTTCCACGGGGTGATGCCGACACAGACGCCGAGCGGCTCGTTCCGGGTGAAGTTGAATGTGTCCGGCTTGTCGATCGGAATGACCGCCCCTTCGATCTTGTCGGCCAGGCCGCCGAAGTAATAATACCACTGCGGGATGTACTTGAGCTGGAACAGCATCTCGTTGATGAGCTTGCCGTTGTCCTTCACCTCGGTGTTCGCGAGATGCTCGGCGTTTTCGGCAACAAGGTCGCCAAGGCGGCGTAAGAGATGGCCGCGGTCGCTTGCCGTCAGCTTGGGCCAGGGGCCGCTGGTGAAGGCCTTGTGCGCGGCAAGGATCGCGCGCTCCGCATCGTCCTTGCTTCCCTTGGGAATCTGAGCCCAGACGTCGCCAGTAAACGGGTTGCGGGTCTCGAAGGTCTCTCCGCTGACGGCGTCTTCCCATTTGCCGTCGATGAACATCTTGTATGTCTGCATGGTCTTTCTCTCTTTCAGCAGCCGAGCTGGGTGGCCAGGTCTTCAAGATCGTCGGCGACGAACTCCCAGTCCTGTTCGGCGTGGAGGTCCGCGGTCTGTCCGGGGCCATATTCGGTGGGGCGAGCGATAAAGGCGGTCCTAAGGCCGAGATTGCGGGCGGCCGCGAGGTCATAGTTATGCGCGGCGCACATCATGATTTCGCTTGGCTCGAGATATAGGAGCTTGCAGACGCCGAGATATGTCCCTGGGTCTGGCTTGTAGTGCTGGAATAGCTCGCACGAGAACACGTTGTCCCAGGGGAGGTCAGCGTGCTTGGCCATGTTGACCAGGATCGCGACGTTCGCGTTGGAGAGCGGTCCGATGATGAACTTGGTCTTGAGACGGTGAAGTCCCTTTGACGCATCCGGCCAGCCCTGCAGGCGGTGCCAGACCTTGTTGATGTGCATCATCTTGTCGTGTCCGAGCTCCTGAATGCCCATCTCGGCGAAAACCGATTTCAGGGAATCGAAATGGAGCTCGTCCAGATTCGTCCATGGCAATTCGCCATTACGAACACGGGCCTTCTGTGGGTTGTAGCGGTCGCGCCACTTGTCGACGATCTCAGCCCAGTCGACCTCGAGGCCTTCGGTTTTGCCCCAAGCGCCGAGATCGTTGATAATCGAGCCGCGCCAATCAACGACGGTACCGAACGTATCGAAGACGATCGCTTTGATTTCGTTTGCCATCGTAACTCCCTTCAAGCCTGTCCTGCGAGATCGAAGGTCTGGACGCGCTTATCGGCGACCCAAGGAGTCGTGAGCTGGTTGAAGCTCAGGAAATGCTCCGTCTTGAGGTGATAATCGAAGTCAGCCTTGGTATCGTACACCTCGTAAAGGTGGATGTGCTTGGGGTTTGCAGGGGCAACGCAAACGTCGAAAACCGTGCAACCGGGCTCGTCGCTTACCGAGGCGGCCGCGTTGGCGATCATCGCAGATCGAAACTTCTCGACATGTTCGTCCTTGATGACAAAGTCGACGACGACCACGAAGCGCTTAGTCTGTGCCGAGCTCATGCGACCTCCTTCTGGACCGCGCCGAGCGAGCTGATGACACTGCGCGTCATCTCTGCGCAGTTTGCCTTGCCGCCATATTCCATCGGAACAGCCAGACTTGTGGAAAGGGTATATTCAACTGCTGCTTCGATGAGATGGGCTGCTTCGGCAAGTTTCGGTTCGCCGTGGCGAACGGCCATCCAGTCGAGCATCATCGCTCCGGACAGAAACATCGCGCTCGGGTTCGCGATGCCCTTGCCGGCAATGTCCGGTGCGGTGCCATGAGCGGGCTGAAAGAGGCCGTGATTTTCGCCGATATCGGCGGAAGGAGCCATGCCCATGCCGCCGATCAGGCCTGCGGCCAGGTCCGACAGAATGTCGCCGAACATGTTTTCTGTGACGAGAACGTCGAGCGTCCATGGCTTCTTGACCATGTTGAGTGCGAGGGCGTCGACGTAGGCGTAATCGCGGTTCATCGCCGGATATCGATCGGCCACCTCGTCGAAAACCTTCCGGAAGAATGCCATGGAAGCGAACACGTTCGCCTTGTCGACACAGGTTACGGTGCCCGGCTTGCCGCGGCGCTTGCGCTCTGCGGCGAGATGGAAGGCGAACTCGGTGACGCGTTCGGTGCCAGCGCGCGTGATCTGCATGGTATCGTATGCCTCCTCGTCATTGCGGATTTCACCGCGGCCGCGGGCGTAGAAGAGACCCTCGGTCTGCTCGCGGATCAGTACGAAGTCGATGGCTTCGGCGCGCGGGTCGGAGAGGACCTTGGGAAGGCCGGGGAACCAACGGATCGGGCGAACACCCGCAAACAGGCCGAATTCCATGCGCAGGTCGAGCTGCGGAATGATCTCCGTGCCGTCAGGGAAACGGATGTCGGGCCAACCCATCGCGCCGAACAGGATGGCGTCAGCGGCCCGGCAGGCTTCGAGCGCGGAGGCGGGCAGAGCTTCGCCAGTCTCGGCGTAATGCTGTGCGCCTGCCTGGTGCGTATCGAACGACACCGAAGGAGCGCCTGCGAGCTTGACGGCGGCGTCGATGACTTCGAGGCAGGCCGGCATGACTTCGCGACCGATACCGTCTCCCGGCAGGACTGCGACCTTAAAGCTATTCTTGAGCGATGACATGTTTGATACCTGTTTTCTAAAGGTGATTGAGGCCTAGACGTTCGAGAAGAGCGAGCAATTCGATGCCCGCGCGCTCCCTGTGCGCCCGATGAATATTGCGTGCTTTTTCGCGGTGGCCTGCCCGGATCGCCTGAACCAGCTCGGCATGCTCGCGAGTGGAGTTGACCGGCTTGGGGCGCATCTTGAGGGTCAGCATCCGGACGCGATGCGCCCGATCGATGAAGTTCAGGACCACCGACTTGAGCATCTGATTGCCACCCAGCTCTAGCAACTGTTCGTGGAACCGAGCGTCCGCCCTGGCCCAGCTTTCAAGGTCGTCTTCCGCCAGCGCGCTGTCCATATCGGCGGTGGCTTTCTCCAGCCCGCAGATTTGCTCCTCTGGCAGATAGCGGGACGCAGCCAGCTCGGCGGCAGTGCTCTCGAGCGAAGTCAGGATATCGTAGATTTCCTTCATGTCTGACATCGAAACGGGTAGGACCCGCATGCCATGACGCGGGACAACCGCAACGAACCCGTCTTGCTGCAGACGCATCAGCGCCTCCCTTACTGGCGTCCGGCTCATGCCGAGCTGCAAAGCGACATCCTGCTCCGTCGCTTGGTAGCCGGGGGGCCACTTGTTATCCAGGATGAGCTGCCGAAGACGCAGGTGCGCCGTCGCGGTCATTGTCTTCGCGAACGACTCCTCCTTTATCTCTGTGGCGTGTTCAGTCGGTTTCGTAGCGGCCATTTACCTATCCCCAGCTTCCCCTCCCTTAGGAGCGTGCGTATTTCCGCCAACTGTGTTCCGGCTGGTAACCGAGAACGCGCTTGGCCTTGTCGATCGAAAGCAGCGTTTCGTTCTTCCCCACCTGCTTCTTGAACGGGACGCCGGGGTACCACTTGGCAACGAGTTCTTTGTTGGGGGTGGTCATGACCCCGTCCTCGTTCGCGATGATGAAGACTTCCGCGCCCTTGCCATTCCATTCGAGCGAGCGGCGGATTGCCTGCGCGCCATCGCGTGCGTCGATGTAGGTCCAGAGGTTGAAGCGACGGCTGCCCGGGTTTTTCTCGAAATCCGGGAAGTCCGCATACTCGCTCTCGTCCATAACGTTCGAGAAGCGCAGGCACACCAGCTTGAGGTTGCTGTCCCAGCGGCAGTACTGCTTGGCCATTTCTTCGCCGAGGTGCTTCGACAGCGAGTACGACGTTTCCGGGCGGGACTCGTATTCCTCGTCGGCAGGGAAGTAGTCAGGCTTGATCTCGTACGGGATGCCGAGGAGGGTTTCGCTCGAAGCCCAGACGATGTTCTTGATGCCGAGAAGCCGGCAGGACTCGAAGACGTTGAACGTCGAGATCGTGTTCACACGGAAAACTTCCGCAGGTGCGACACGGCCCGGCATTGGGATGGCGGCGAGATGCACAACGGCCTCGGTCTTCCGGTTGTGGTCCCAGTCGAAACCGCCAATAGCTTCGACGGTCGCACGCATGTCTTCGAAATCTACCTTGATGAAAGGGCAGAGGCTTTCGTGCGGAGCAACGGTGTCTGCATTGATGACGTCGTGGCCCGTTTCGATCAGATGCTTGATTGTGGCTCGACCGAGTTTGCCACTGCCACCAGTTACCAGAACTCTCATTGTCTAATACCTCCTAAAATGCTTCTTGTTAGCGGCTGCGACCGAGCGCGACCGCGAGGATGATGAGCAGACCGCGGGCGATCAGCTGCTGGCTGTAGTCAAGGCCGCCGAGGATCAAGCCGTTGTTGATGACGCCGATCAAAAGCGCTCCGACGATCGATCCGACAACGGTGCCGCGGCCGCCGAAGAGGCTTGTGCCGCCGAGGACAACCGCCGCGATGACCGACAGTTCGTCGCCTTCACCGAGCTGGAAGCGACCGGACTGCAGACGGCCCGCGTAGAGCATTCCGGCGATCGACGCCGCGACACCCGTCAGAAGCAGGACCTGGAACTTGATCTTCCGGACGTTGATGCCGCTGTAACGGGCTGCCACCGCATTGCCGCCGGCCGACATGACCTTCCGACCGAAAGGTGTCTTGCGCAAAGCCAAGTGGGCGATGGTTCCGAGTATTGCGACCCAGACCACGAGGACAGGGATGGGACCGATGTTGCCGGAGCCGAAGACGTAGACGAAGGTGTCGTCGACAATCGGAACAGGAGCGGTGCCGCTAACCCACATGCCGACGCCGCGCGCAATCCCCATCATTCCGAGAGTTACGAGGAACGACGGGATATTGAGATAGGCGGTGAGGGTGCCGTTGATAGCGCCGACCACAAGGCCAAGAGCCAAGCCTGCGAAGATGCCGGCGGCGAGCCCGTATTGCATAAGCACCAGGCCTGCAACTACCGAAGACAGACCTGCGATCGCGCCAACGGAAAGGTCGATCTCGCCCGCCGAGAGTACGAACGACATTGCCATCGCGACGATAGCAACGATCGCCGTCTGCCGGAGGATGTTCAGCAGATTATTCGAGGAGAGGAATCCACGGTCCTGGAGCAAGATCGCGAAAGCGATGAAGATGACGACGAACCCGATGTAGACAACGTAGTCGCGCCAGTTGCTGTGCCACGGCCTGCGTGGGATTTCTGGTTCAGGTTTTGCGCTCAACGCTTTGACTTCAGTAGACATTTTTGCTTGCCTTCTGTATCGCGACCTGCAGGCCGAGTTCCCTGCGGATTAGCGGAGATTGGGTTTCGTCGCCGGCGCTTTCCGCCCAGCCTTCGATTTCGTCACGCTCGATTTCACGGGCGAGCTTTCCATTGCTCATGACGAGAATGCGGTCGCTCGTGGCCAGGAGCTCGGCGGGTTCAGACGAAATTACGATCACGCATTTGCCGGATGATGCGACGCTGCGAATTAGCTCCACGATCTCGGCTTTCGAACCGATGTCGACGCCAGCGGTCGGTTCGTCGAGAATGACAACGGATGGATCGGTGGCGAGCCACTTGGCGATGACGACTTTCTGCTGGTTGCCACCCGATAGATTGCGAACCTTGTTTTCCGCGTTCGGCGTCTTGATGCGAAGGCGGGAAATGAGTTCGGCATTAAGCGCGCTCTCACGGTTGCGGTCAGTGAAAGGGCCACGCACCATCTGGTCGATCTGTGGGAGTCCCAAGTTGTGACCAACACTATGCTCGACAATGAGACCCTCGTCGTGCCGGCTTTCCGGTACCAGTACGATGCCTGCCTTGATGGCATCGGCTGGCGACCGGAACTCAAGTGGTTTGCCATCGAGGTCGACCGATCCGGCTTTGCGTCGATCGACGCCGAACAGCAGACGGGCGAGTTCGCTCCGTCCTGCACCCATCAGGCCAGCGATCCCGACGATCTCGCCCTTGTGGACATCGAAGCTCACGTGTTCGGGCTTGCCGGATGGTCCCGACAGGTCCCGCACTTTGAGTGCAGGTGTGCCCGAGCGGTCAATGGGGCGAGCCTGATACTGGAATCCGGTAACGCGTTTGCCGACCATGTGCTGGACGATGGAATCCAGTGTGAAATCGGAGGTCTTCCCTGACGTCACATTCTGACCGTCGCGCAGGATCGTGATCTCGTCGGCGATCGTCATGATTTCGGTCATGCGATGCGAGACGTACACCACCGCAGTCGCTGCGGCGGTCAGCCTACGCAGCATTCCGAAAAGTGTGTCTGCTTCCTGCGCGCTGAGCGACGACGTCGGCTCATCGAGGATCAGAACACGTGCCTTCTGATGAATGGCCTTGGCGATTTCCGTCAGCTGGGCCTGACCGGCGCTGAGCTCCGAGACGGGTGTCCGAGGATCGACCCGGAGGTTCAGCTGGCCGATGATGTCGGCGGCCTGGGTGATTTCTCTCCGTTCGTCCAGCAGCAACGACATCCGACGCGGTTCGCGGTTCAGGAATATGTTCTGGGCGACCGACAGCGAGGGGATCAGACTAAGGTCTTGAAAGATCATCTCGATCCCGAGGCGGCGGGCATTTTCCGGAGAGTTCTCCGTCATTCGTTCGCCGAAAACTTCGATCGTTCCTTCGGTGGGGCTCAACACGCCCTGGAGAATTTTCAGGAGTGTGGACTTTCCGGCCCCGTTCTCGCCGACCAGCGCGTGGATCGTACCAGGCTGGATCGTCAGGCTGACACCGCGGAGAGCGTGTATGCCACCAAACGATTTCTTGACGTCGCTCATCCTGACGGCGGCGACAGTATCCGCATGTAGTTGTGTATTCATCATCGTATCCGCCGCTTGTGAAATGGGGAGGGGCAGCGCCACTCCCCTGGCGTCGTTAGTTCATTGCGTCAGTCAAGAGCTTGGGAGCCTGGTCGCCGTTCGACTGAGGCCATGCCTCGAGAAGGTTGTCGCGGGTAACGGCGAGGGCAGGGAGCACAACGTACGGAGGTGCGTCCTTGCCGAGTAGTGCGTACCCGGCCAGGATACCTTCTGCGTAGCCGGCACCATACGGACGCTGGGAACCGGTTCCCTTGACGTAGCCCTTCTTGGCCATGTCGATTGAGATGTTTACGCCGAGGTCGCAGGTCGTAATGACCAGGTCCTTGGAAGCGCCAGCCGCGCGTGCAGCAGAAAGAACGCCTTCGGTCGGAACGTCCCAGACTGCCCAGATGCCGTTGAGGTTCGGATGGGCCGTCAGCATCGCGGAGGCGACGCGTTCGGATTCGCTCGAGAAGTCAGGGCCGCCGACACCCGTTTCCTGGACGACCTTGATATCCGGGTAGTCCTTGATCGCTTCCTTGAAGCCGACGACGCGTTCCTTCGTCGCGAAGAGATCGGATGCGTGCGGAATCAGGCCGATCTCGCCTTTGCCGTTCAGCGCCTTCGCCATCAAGAGAGCGGCGACCTTGCCCATGCCGCGGTTGTCCGACGACACCAGGCTGACATAGTCCTTGCCAGCTTTCATTCCTGCGCCCGTCTGGTCGAGGAAGATGATCTTGATGCCGGCTGCTGCTGCCTTCTTGTAGGCTGCTGCGGTCGCCGACTGCTCGGCGGGAACGGTGATCATGACATCCGGCTTGAGAGCCATGACGCTTTCGATATCTGAAACCTGCTGTTCCGCGCGGTAGCCAGCGTCGGTCGTCGCGACGATCTGAATGCCGAGTTCTTCGAGAGCCTTTTTCTGGCCTGCCATCTGAGCTTTGGCCCAGTCGGAGGCCGTGTAGTGCATGACGATCGCGGCCTTGGCTTTCTTCGCCTTGATCTTCTCGACCTCGTCCGGCGAGAGCTTGAGATCGCTCGCAAGCGTGGCTTTTTCGCCGTTTGGACCCTTTGCCGGATGGCTTTCGATTTCCTTGATCTGCTGATCGACGTCAATCGCAAATGCGCTTGGCGCATACGACGCGCTCATCGCCAACGCGGCGACGATAGCAAGGCTATGAAGTGGCTTGCGTACATTCAACGGCATTGTGGTTCCTCCCAATGTTGCCAGTCGATACGAATGCAATAATGTATACATTAGCGCATTTGTAGATGGAGTCAATTGGGAATTGCAGTGTCAACATTGGCGCCCAGCCAGGTGGTATCGAGCGACGCCAATCGCTCGACCAGCGACCAAGTCTTGACATTTATGAATGCGGTAATGTATGCATTAAATCAAGAAGCCAAGCGCTCAAGTGAAATTATCTCACCTATTTCACTGAATAATGCGTTTGAAATACTTGCTCGAAACGAAGATGGTTCAGGCCGTGGAGGGCGTCTGAGCCTCGATCGCCTTAGAGCGTAAGATGTGAAGCAATACGGTTTTACGCAATTGCCGAGACTATGTTTCGGCGAACAGGAAAGTATTGCGCTGATTTGGAGTAAGAGGAGGACTGAATGAGTGTCCCGGCCGGAAAGACTGTCGATAGACGCGCCAATTCTGTACTAGCAGGCTTGGAGCCTGCAATATTCTTTGGATTTTTTGAAGAACTCAGCGCCATCCCGCGCGGTTCATACAACGAGAAGCAGGTAAGCGATCATATCGCCGATTTCGCTCGCTCTCGTGGATTTGAAGTCTACCAGGACGATATCTACAACCTCCTGATCAAGAAGCCCGGCACGCCCGGATACGAGAACGCGCCGACGCTCATCCTGCACGGACACACCGATATCGTCTGCGAAAGCGACGAAGGTGTTGAGCATGACTTCAAGAACGAAGGCATCAAGCTTCAGGTCATCGGCGACTTCATCCATGGCACGGGCACGACGCTCGGTGCGGACAACACGGTCGGCGTAGCATTCGCGATGTCGCTGTTGGCATCGGACGACATTGCGCATCCGCCGCTGGAAGTCGTGCTGACGGTGCAGGAAGAAGTAGGAAAGGGCGGCGCGCAGTACTTCGAGGGTGCCAAGCTCAGCGGCAAGCGCCTGCTCGACATGAACTGGCATGATCCAAAGTCCCTGTTCGCAGGTTGCGCCGGTGACATTTCGGCGCGCTTCAAAATTCCGCTCAAGTGGGAACCGCGCGCCTCAGGCCAAACCGCTCTTTCGCTGCGCATCTCCGGCCTCAGCAGCGGTCACTCTGAATTCGACATCCACCTCGAGCGCGCCAACGCGATCGTCCAGCTCGGCCGCCTTCTTCGGATCGCGATCCGTGAGGCCAGCGCAAGCGTTGCCGAAGTTAATGGCGGCGTAAACCGTTACGTCATTCCGGGCGAAGCGGAAGCGATCATCTCGGTTGACGCGTCCAAGGTCGCCGATCTCAAGCAGAAGATCGAAGCCGAAGCTGCCGCAATCGCCTTCGAATACAAGACCAGCGACCCGAACCTAAAGGTTGGTCTGACAGTGTCGCCGACGCAGTTCACCGAGGTGTTCTCGGCCCAGGCTGCTCGCGCGTTGGTCGATGCGATGAACCTGCTTCCGAACGGCGTGCAGAGCAAAAGCCTTCAGGTCGAGGGTCTCGTCGAAAGCTCGAATACGGTCGCATTGCTCTCGAATGACCGTAACGAGATCGAGATCGTCAACACGATCCCGAGCGCCGTCAGCTCGCGTCGCTACAACATCGTCGACAAAATCCGGCAACTGTCGGAGCTCATCGGCAACGGGGCGACCGTCGAAACCTTCGCGGATTGCCCGGAATGGCCGTATAACCCTGATTCCCGGATGCTCAATGCCGCCAAGGCCGCATACGAGCGCGAGTTCGGCGAACAGCCGCACGTCGAGGTTTCGCACTCGAGCCTCGAACTCGGTCTCTTCCGAAAGAAGGTTCCGGACATCGACATGCTGTCGATCGGACCGGAAGCGTTCGATGTCCACACCACCCGCGAGCGCCTCAACCACACGACCGTGGATTCAACCTGGCGGCTTCTCAAGTCGCTGCTTTCCGAACTCCGGACCTAAGGTACCGAAATGCCAAAACTACCAAGCTACTTCGGCAATTTCCCGCATCCGCCAAGCGAGAAAAAGCCAGTCCACCTGACGCGTGACGCGTACAAGATGTTCATCTACACGGGCACGAAGCCGTACTCGAGTGACCTGAACTACCTGCTCGCAAGCACGGATCAGCAGACCACGGGCATCTATCAGCTTGCTCCTGGTAGTAACTTCGATCCCGCCGACATTCACGCCGGCGACGAAGTCTACTACGTCCTTGAAGGAACCGTTCACCTCCTCAATCCGGCAACGGGGCAGACCGAAGAACTCGTAGAAGGGGATGCCGTGCTCATCCCCAAGGGGGCATGGCACCGCGGTTATAACTTCAGCGACAAGCCTGCTGTCATTCTGTTCTGCATCGCCCCGCGCATCTGGGACGAGAGTGGTCCGCCGACTGCCTATGATGGTCCGACCCGCCTCTACAAGCACGAAGGGAGAGCATGATGAGCCTCGATAAACTCGGAGCCTATCCTGTCGATGGCGCTGACGCCCGCGAAAAGGGCGACCTCGTCAAGGTCTCCAAGAGCGATCGCCTGAACATCGTTTCCGGTTCCGACCATCCTGTCCTGATCCAGTTCGCTGTCAGCAATGACTGGATGCACCTCGGAGAATTGGTCATCCCGGTTGGTGGCGTCGGCCCGCGCGCAAGCGTACCCGACAGCCATGAAGGGGACGCGGTGTTTTATGTGCTGCAGGGACCTGCCACTTTCTATCTCGCCGAGACCGACGAGACGTTCCACATCCGCGACGGGGAGTCGTTCTTCTTGCCCGGTGGCACAACGTACCAGTGCCTGAACTACGGCGCTGGCCCGATACGGGCGGTCTTCACGATCGCCCCAGGGCTCTAAGCCGAACCTTTGAATGCCGGTTTGCAAAGTTCTGCCGCGGGCCCGTTCCCGCGGACAGGAGACCCGTGTCTTGTCACAACCAGGGAGGATCATGTGACAATTTCCAGACGTACGCTAATGCTCGGGGCGGCAATCGCCGTCACTGCATCGCTTTCCTTCAGCTCGGTCTTTGCGCAGCAGACCGACTACTCGAAGGTCTTTCCGGGCATCTTGATGGACAAGGACATCAAGCCGACGGGCCAGGAAGCAAAGCCCGTCAAGAAGGACAACCGTCCGCTCAAGGTCGGCTTCCTCCCCACGGCGATGGACACTTACTACCAGCGCGTTCTGGCTGGCGTGAAGGAAGAAATCGACAAGCGCGGTGGTGATTCCGCGATCCAGCTCCTCGTCCAGGCTCCGAGCAGCCAGTCTGCAACGGACGATCAGATCAGGACCATGGAAGCCTGGATCAACGACGGCGTCGATGCGATCGCCGTCGCTCTGTACAACGAAGGTGCGTTACTTCCTTCGATCCGCCGCGCCACCGAGGCAGGCATCCCGATCTTCCTCTTCAACTCTCCGGTCGCCGACAACCCGTATTACGTCAGCGATATCGGTTACGACCAGAGCGACGGCGGCCGGGCACAGGCTCAGTGGCTCGTCGACACCTACGGCGACAAGGAAGTGAAGATCGGCATCTTAGAAGGTCTGCCGGGTCCGCACACGAGCCAGCGCATGAAGGGCTTCAACGAGATCATCTCGAAGCACCCGAACTTCAAGATCGTAGCCAAGCAGCCGGCCGGCTGGGTTCGCGCCCAGGGTCTTTCGGTAACCGAAAACATGTTCACGGCTAACCCGGACATCGACGTTCTGGTCGCTCTCTACGACGAAATGGCCCTCGGCGGCCTCCAGGCTCTCAAGGCCAAGGGGTTGAA
This sequence comes from Martinezella sp. CNPSo 3732, assembly GCF_057784515.1. Lineage (NCBI taxonomy): Bacteria > Pseudomonadati > Pseudomonadota > Alphaproteobacteria > Hyphomicrobiales > Rhizobiaceae > Martinezella > Martinezella sp. CNPSo 3732. Next base: position 52,741 of record NZ_JBXSOO010000003.1, on the reverse strand, counting down.
CGGCAAGGTCGCGATCGTCGGCTACGAGAACATGAAGGAAGCCAACGACGCGATCCTGACGGGAGATTTCGCGGCCACGGTTGACACCGGAGCCAAGGAAGAGGGCCGCAACATCATCCGCGCGGTCGACGAGTTCGTCATGAAGGGCAATTCGCTTCCCAAGAAAATCTTCGTCGCGCCCAAGACCTACGACGCAAAGAACATCAAGACGTTCGACCAGAGCGACTACGTCTACGTTCCGCAGCAGAAACAGTGACACGTACGCGACCCCTCTTTTGAGGGGCCGCTCATCGAAAAGGGTGACTTGGATGACGAACGCTCCGCTCCTGCAAATGAAGGGCATCACTAAACGCTTCGGGAACATGAAGGCGCTTAATGGGATCGACCTTGTACTCCACCCAGGCGACGTCCTCGGCCTGGTTGGTGAGAACGGTGCTGGAAAGAGCACGCTCATGAAAATCCTGTCGGGCGCGTACGCACGCGACGAGGGAACGATTTCGGTGCGGGGCAGGGTCGTCGATCTCGACAATCCCAAAGACGGTTCCAAAGCCGGAATCGCGATCATTTACCAGGAACTCAGCCTGTTCCCGGACTTCGACGCAGCGGAAAATATCTTCGCGGGCCGGGAGCTCCGTCGTGGGAACTCGAGCGCGTCGCCGCTTGATCACTCGGCAATGCGTGCCGCCGCCTCCCGTATTCTCAAAGGCGACCTCGGCGTCGACGTACCGCTTGATCGCCCTGTCCGCGAGCTCAGCCTGTCCCATCGACAGATGATCGAGATCGCCAAGGCGATCAGCACCAATGCCGACATCATCATCATGGACGAGCCCACCGAAGCTCTTGAGGAGGTCGAACGAAAGCAGCTGTTCGCCATCATCGAGAAACTCCGGCAGGCGGGCAAAGCCGTCATCTACGTGTCGCACCGCATCCAGGAACTCCTCGGCATCGTCAGCCGCGTGATGGTGCTGCGCGATGGTAGTACGGTTGCCGATCTGCCCGTATCCGAGCTCGATGTCGACAAGGTCGTTAGCGCGATGATCGGTGGGTCGCTCGCAAAACAGTTTCCTCCCCGCGTCCCGGCAAGGTCCGAACCCTCGTTGGACGTTCGCGGTTTGACGAAGAAGGGCGTTTTCGAAGACGTGACCTTCTCGGTCGCCAAGGGTGAAATCCTTGGCATCACGGGCCTCGAAGGCTCCGGGAAGAGCGCTGTATTGCGCGCCATCTTCGGACAGCGCCCTTTTGACGCCGGCTCGCTACACATCGACGGCAAGCAGGCGAGGATTGCGGACGCTACGGACGCCATCCGTCAGCATGTCGCCTTCCTGCCTGCGGAACGCAAGATCGAGGGCATCTTCCCCGAGCACTCCGTGGGCTGGAACCTTTCGATCGCCAATCTCGGCACACTGGGCAAGATCACGCTCAAGCCGAGCCGCGAGCGCGACATCACGAAGAGCTATATCTCGAAGCTTGGCGTCAAATGCGACGGCCCATCGGCCGATATCACGTCGCTCTCCGGCGGCAACCAGCAGAAGGTCATGCTCGCCCGTTGGCTGCTCACACAGCCGAAGGTGCTGATGCTCGAAGAGCCTACCCGCGGCGTGGACGTTCGCGCGAAGGCCGAAGTTTACGCGCTCATCCAGGCGGCAGCCAAGGACGGTTGCGCCGTCATCGTGGTCTCGGCCGACAACGCCGAGCTGCTTGGTCTCTGCCATCGCGTCGCGGTCATGTTCGAGGGGCGGATCACCGCCGTCGTCGATGCGGCGACGTCCAAAGAAGAAACACTCGCACTTCATTCGGTCCGGCCGCCTCAAGGCCAGCCTACTCAGGGAGGAATCCATGGCTGATATCGCAGCTACGCGCCCGCGCTCGGGCTTCAAGTTAGCACGCAACAGCGGCAATGCGGGTGTCTATCTCGCCTTCGTCGTATTGCTGATCGCGCTCGCTTTCGCGGCTCCACGCTTCTTCACCTTTGGCAATCTCACCGACGTACTTCGCCAGGCCGTACCGATCGCGGTAATCGCTTTCGGTGCGACCTTCGTTATCGGCATGCGAGGTATCGATCTGTCCGTCGGTTCGACGTTGGCGCTCAGCGGTCTCGTGACGGCTAACCTGATCGTTCTCGGGTATTCAGTCGCTCTGGCCTGTGCCGGCGGCATCGCGGTCGGCGCGGTAATCGGTTTCGTGAATGGCATCCTCATCACGAAAGTCGGCATCACCGACTTCATTGCGACGATGGCGATCATGGTCATCAGCCGCGGCGTCGTGATGGTCTATACGCAGGGCATCCCGATTGTCGGTGCATCCGATCCCGCTTTCCGTATGATCGGCCAGAGCTATGTCGGCGGAATCCCGGTTCCGGTAATCCTGACTGCTATCGTTTTCGCTATCGCTTTCTACCTTCTCTACTACACCCGCTTTGGCCGTTTCGTCCTTTCGATCGGCAGCAATCCGGACGCCGCTCGTCTCGTCGGCATCCCGACGGACAGTGTGAAAATCGCGGTATACGTTCTCGTTGGTGTTCTGTCGGCTTTCGCAGGTGTCCTCCTGACCTCGCGCCTCGAGGCTGCCATGCCGGAAGCAGGAACGGGTTACGAGCTCGACGTCATCGCAGCTGTCGTCATCGGTGGGACGGGTCTCTCCGGTGGCCGGGCTACGCTCTTCGGAACGGTTGTCGGTGCGGTCCTGATGGCCGTCGTCCGCAACGCCCTCAACCTGCTCAACGTCAACACGTTCTGGCACCAGGTCGTCATCGGTACGATCATCCTGATCGCCGTCGCAGCTGACCGCTTCAACCGTCGCCAGAAGGTTTGAGGGGAGCGCCATGAAGTACGCAGAACTCCGCAAGTCCGTGCTCGACGCGAATTTCGAACTCTATGACAGCGGTCTTGTCATCTCGACGTTTGGCAATGTCAGCGCTATCGACCGTGAGCAGGGCGTCGTCGCCATCAAGCCGAGCGGCGTCTCCTACAAGGCCATGACCGCCGCGGACATCGTGGTGACGGACCTCGAAGGGAACATCGTGGACGGCACGATGCGACCGTCGTCGGACCTCGACACCCACCTGGAGCTTTATAAGAGCTTCAAGTCGATCGGCGCTGTCGTTCACACGCACTCGTTCTTCGCCACGGCTTGGGCTCAGTCCGGGCAGGGGATTCCCGCGATGGGAACGACGCACGCCGACTATTTCAACGGCACGATCCCGGTCACGCGCAAGCTACGCGATGACGAAATCCGTGATGACTACGTCCGGAACACAGGGAAGGTGATCGTCGAAGCACTGGGCAACAATACCCCGCTCTCGATCCCGGCTGCCCTGGTAAACGATCACGGCCCCTTCTGTTGGGGCAAGGACGCGGCGGACGCGGTTCATAATGCGGAAATGCTCGAGGCTGTCGCCAAGATCGCCTTCCATTCGCGCCAGCTGAACCAGGCTGATCCGGAAATATCCGCTGCTCTGCTTGATCGCCACTATCAACGCAAACACGGCCAGTCGGCGACTTACGGCCAGCCTGACGGTTCTAAGTAGGGATTACCATGTCGATTGTAGCAGGTGTTGACTTCGGAACCCTGAGCGTTCGTGTGACGCTGGCGGATTCCGAGAAGGGTTCCCTCGGGACGGCGATCGCGGAATACCCGCTTGAGCGCCGCCGCTCCGACCCTGATCTCGCGACCCAGTCCCACGCCGACCATATGGAAGCGCTGGTGCTTGCGATGAGCCGGGTTACCGACGAGTGCGATATCGACCCCAAGTTGGTCCGTTCGATCGCCATCGACACGACCGGGTCGTCGGTCTTGCCCGTCGACAGGAACATGCAGCCACTCGGGGACTATTACCTCTGGTGCGACCATCGCGCCAAAGCGGAAGCCGAAGAGATCACTGCCATGGCGCACGACATGCACCTGGAAGCGATCGAATGGTGTGGCGGAACTTATTCGCATGAATGGGGCTTCGCGAAGCTTCTCCATTGGTTGCGGCACAATCCGGATCAGCGCGAGCGCTTCGGAACGGCCGTGGAGCATTGCGATATGGCCGCCGCAGTCCTTACGGGGGTCACCGATTCATCGCGGATCGTTCGCAGTGTCTGCGCGATGGGCCACAAGTGGATGTGGAACACCAAATGGGGCGGCTTACCATCGCAGGCCTTCCTTTCACGTGTTGATCCATTGTTTGATGGAGTGAGAGAGAAAATCGGCGGCACCTACCAGACGTCCGCCTACGTTGCTGGCGGGCTTAGCACCTACTGGGCCGAACGCCTTGGCCTGACATCCGGCATTCCTGTTCCCACGGGAGCCTTCGACGCCCATTGGGACGCGATCGGAGCGGGGTGCAAACTTGGGGATGTCGTCAACGTTATCGGCACCTCGACGTGCATCATAGCGGTTAGTGAGCGGGTAAAGTTGATCCCTGGCGTTTGTGGGGTCGTGCCGGGAAGCGCCCACCCGGACCTAGTGGGCGTCGAGGCCGGTCTTTCCGCGGTTGGCGATCTCTTCGACGCCGTAGCGCGACGTGCAGGCACCACCGTGGCAAGGCTCGCCGAGGGACTGGAAAGCATCGAGGGCGGGAAGACCGGTCTCATGCGTTTTCCATGGGACAACGGCGACCGGACCGTCCTGGTGCGATCGGACCTTGGCGGAATGACCCTTGGTTGGCATCTTGGCCATACGGCGCAGGACGAACTCTACGCCGCGATCGAAGGGACGGCGTTCCATACGCGCATCATCCTTGAGCGAATGGAGCAGCACGGCGTTCCAGTCAATCGCGTTATAAATGGGGGAGGAATTCCGCAAAAGAACCATATCCTCAATCAAATCTACGCGAATGTTATCGGTAAGCCGATCTTGGTTCCGGACGGCGTTCCCACTGGTCTCGGTTCGGGGATTTTCGCCTCCCTCGCCTCGAAAGACCACGCATCGATCGAAAGTGCCCAGGCCGCCATGTGCGTGGGGTTCAAGAAGTACGAGCCTGATCCAACGACCCGGGAGCGGTACGAAACGCTCTACCAGCTGTTCAAGCAGGTTTACATGGGCTTCGGCACGTCTAGCCTCGGCGACTTCTCGCAGGTTCTCGGCGACATCAAGCGTATCGCCGCCGGAGAGAGCACCCGGTCAGATTTCGGCCAGCGCACTGCACGCAAGGTGGCCTCGCTATGACGAGGGGTGCAGTCAGAATGCATGACGATGGATCGGGGCAGCGATGACGACGCTTCCATCGATCCGCGCAATTCAGTCGTTCGTCGCCGCCGGCAGGCGTGGTTCGTTTCTTGAAGCGGCCGCCCAGCTGCAACTGACGCCCTCTGCGATTAGCCACCAGATCAGGTTGATGGAAGAGGACCTGGGTGAAAAACTTTTCCATCGCATCGGAAGAAACGTATCGCTCACCGAGATCGGTGAGCGATATCACCGCGATCTATCGGAAGCGCTTTCGATGATCGAACAGGCCACCGACGAGGTGTCACGACGCAACAGCGTCGACGTCCTCAGTGTCGGCTGCGCGCCAAGCCTGGCATCTCTGTGGCTTATGCCTCGGCTTCAGCAATTCGAGGAACTGCATCCCTCGATCGAAATTCGTCTCCTCTCTTCGTCCGACCCCGCAAAATTGACGGATGGCTCGGTGGATGTGGACATCTGCTATGGCAGCGTGCCGCGCCTCGGCTCGATCGCCACCGAAGAATTCCCTCTGGAAACGATCGTGGTGGCTTGCTCGCCGGAGGTTGCCGACGGCGAGAAGCCAATCCGCAGGCCATCCGACCTTGTCGGTCATACCCTCATCAAGTCCGAGCAGACCCTCTACAGCTGGCAGCAATGGGCGAAAGACCATGGGCTAGTAATCGACCTGAACAGAGGCTCGCGGTTCCGCGACGCCTTCATGTCGATTGCGACGGCTGTCGAAGGGAGGGGTGTCTGCCTTGAGAGTTATCGTCTGCTTCAAAGGGACGTCGAACGAGGTAATCTTGTCCTTCCCTTTGGGATGACAGGGCCAAATCTCCGGTGTCATTCCCTAACGTACGTCCGATCACGGCTCCGGTCGGAGAAGGTCAGCGCGTTCAAGCAATGGCTCGAGAATATATGGCTTGAGGATAGCGCGTCGGCGGAAATGCGGGCGCGGGCTTGAGGCTTGAGGAGCGAGCCTGGCGGTGGATTTTCCACGACGCGAGTTCTTTGAGACCTAAGAATCTTCTAACTGGTGCTTTACCGCGCCTTGGGTTTGCACCGCTGTTCCTCATGATCAATTTGTGAGGAAGGATTTCGTAGCGAGGCGCGCTTTCCTCTTCCGACTGATCGACAATCCTTTGCATACCGATACGTCCCATTTCATGGCGTGGCGGCCGTATCGTCGTCGGCGCTTGATCCACGCAGTTCATCCGGAGTATTGTTGACGCTTACTTCTCACTGCGATGAATGGGCGTCATATAGCATGTCGAGTCGAGCCGATCTCAGCGATCTTGAGTCCTTCATCGCCATTGCGCGGGCTGGAGGGTTTCGAAAAGCCGCCGCGCTCCGCGGTGTTTCCGGATCGGCATTGAGCCACGCCATTCGCGGTCTCGAGGCACGTCTGGGCGTGCGTCTATTTCATCGCACCAGTCGCAGCATCAGCCTGACAGCAGCAGGTGAAATGCTGCTTTCGGAACTCGAGCCTCATTTCTTGGGCATCCAGAGCGCCATCGATCTTCTCGACGGTTTCAGGAACGGTCCGAGCGGGCGGGTGCGGATCACGACATTGCGGGACGCCGCACATCTGCTGATCGGTCCGCGCGTTCCGAGTTTCCGACGTCTATATCCCGATATCGAGCTCGAGATCGTAGTCGATGACCGCTTCGTCGATATGGTGTCGGAGGGTTTCGACGCCGGCATCCGTTACGGCGGTACCGTGCCGGATGGGATGATTGCCTCACGCCTGACCTCCGACCTGGAGTGGGTTATGGTTGGCTCGCCAGCATACCTTGACGAACGGGGGCGACCGCGGGAGCCGATGGACCTGATGGGACACGAGTGCATCCGCATTCGCACAGGAACAGATCGGCTCTACAAGTGGGAACTCGGCGACGGTGACCGGACGATCGAAGTTGATGTTCCCGGCACGATGATCCTCGGAGATTCCGAGTTGTCTATTCGGATGGTTACGGAAGGCTGCGGTCTCTTCTATTGCCTGAAATCGCGAGTAGCCGCCGAGTTGGCATCCGGCACGCTCGAGATCGTGCTTCCGGAATGGTCGTCGAAAGGACCGGGTTTCCATGCGTACTACGTATCGCATCGCCAGGTGCCGTCGGCGTTGCGGACATTCCTGGATCACCTCAAGGGTTCAATGCCGGAGCTTGGCTGAGCGCCAGCGGGTTGCTCTGGCAAGAGCCGAAGACCCGAGGGCGGAAGGCGGCGGCGAGCGAAGCACAGCACCCCCGACGCCGTAATCCGGCGGTGTTTCACATGGACGAGCCGCCCGCTGCGCTCGACGCAGCACTACGTGGAGGGAGCGGACTTTAGTTCGTGAGCGGAAGCATCCGCCCGTTTTCAAATATGTCTGGTTATTGACGAGAAATAGCCCCCGGCATCGGACGATGCCGGGGGCTGAAGTTTAGGCCGCTTCCGCTGCTTTCTTGAGCATACACTCAAGGTGGGCTTCGAAGATCGAACCCAAACGTTCGGCAGCCCACGATCCGAGCCGCGTCGGCACCGCAGCGAGGCGACGCATCATGTGATCGTCCACTTTAGACGAAAGCGGAACTACGATCTCGCTCACGTCGCCGAGGCGCAACGACTTGCGTGCACGCATGTTGAGCAGCACCTTTGCCTCGGCCGTCAGCACCTCGTCCACCATGCGAAGCTGCACGACGAAGACGTCATGAAGCTCGAACTGACGGGCGATCGTGCCGACGTGCCACTCCGACTTGCCCCACACTTCATATGCGCGGACCACCGGGTTATGCTCACCACGGCCCTCAGACTGAAGTTCGAAGCGATACGCACGGCGCACCGACCATGTCGCGCGAGGCTTTGTTACAGCCTTGACCTGGATGTGACGTTCGACCTCCGCCGGGTTGACGTAGTCTTGGGTCTTGATCGACTGCGATACGGGCATTCTTGCCTCCTTGGGCACTGGTCCGGTCTTTTAGCCCCGGAGCCAGGAGAATGATATGCTGAAAGTCGTTAGAGTTAATCGGAAGCCCCGTTTGATGACGGGACCGGTGAGGCAAGTGGGTTATGCCGCCTGAGCGAACTCGGCGACGAAGTCTTGGATAAGGCCCTTAGCCTTGGCACGAGCCACGTCGAGGTCCTCTTTCGCCTGCGCAACAAGCAACATCGCCTGCCTGAGGCAAGGATGGTCGAACGAGGAGCCGAGGAGATCGAAGACAGCGCCGATCTCGACCCCATCGGGGAATTCAACCGACACGGCAAACGGACCGGGTTCGCGGACAGGATGTGGCATCAAGAGATAGGCGTCATCATCGAGCACGAGGACGCGTCCGTCGAGAACGTGGGCGGTGGCGCGCTGGTGATGCAGCTGCATCGCAAGCTGAAGCAGCGCCGCGGTTGCCTTCAGGTCAGTCGCTTGCGGCTGAGGCGTGAATGCCGGCGAACAAGGAATCATGCAGTAGTCCTCTCGACGGATTTTTTGACCGGCATCCGGCAGCCGAGCAGCGAGTCTTCTCGCTACGTATTCGGCTGCGGCTGATGATGATCAACGTCGACATAAGACTTCTCCAACAAATTGAACGCGGCTTGTAGCGACTGTTTCGGAATCATATCTTGCGAAGGACGGTAGAATTTTACGCATCTCTAAGAAAAAACGCCGGGCTTTGAGTCTGATTGATGGAAGAGGTGAAGACACTTCCGCGTCGGCGTTGTCCAGGTCATGCTGCTCCCAGGCGGCAGACCACCACTCCCCCACAGCGGCGGTGGGAAATCGGAGTGGTCGATGTCATATTCGGGACGTTCAGTCGATGTCATCGTGGTTATCCTAACCGAAACCGTCGAGGGCGTGCTGGTGAATCCTGCGAGCGTCAGCGATCTGCCGGCTGTGGGCTGCGTTGATAGCTTGCGCAAGCCGCCGGCGAGTTAGATTATTTCCGAAGAGAGTGACGTTCGACTCGGCCGTATCGGCTCTCGTTGCGAGAACAGACTTTAGTCCACGCAAGTACCTCAGAGCCTCTTGCCGATCGGTCTCCTCGTCGATCGAAGGTAGATGGCGCTCGAGAGCGTCGTGGATAGATCGAAACAGCAGCATTGACATCTTCCTTGTTGTCGTTGGCGTACTCTAGATTATGTTGCACCCGCCGGCGGAACGACGCCAGGTCAGCCACGACGTCGCGCGGGCGGCAGGTCACGGAGGACCGGTACGACCCCATTGCCGTAGTCTGGCGCATCGTCGCGCGATCCTCTGCGATCCCGCCATTCCTGCCAGCCGAACTGGTGAATAGCTCCGTCAACGAGGGCCTTCACCGCAGCCGACGGTTCGGAATTTGCCACGCCCCGGAACTGCCGGACGAAACCCGATTGTATTTCCAGCGTCGCAAGAGGATGTCCGTCGTTGTTGCGAACCGAGACGAGGAGGACGTCGGGATCGTCGAGATACGGATCATAGCCGCCATGGCCTATGCAATGATGCATTATCGATCCCTCTCTCCGGAGCGCCAGGCTGGAGCAGAGGCGGACAAGGGTGTAGCCTGCGCCGAGGTCACCAATGAAATGCTCGTCGTCTGGTCCGAGAATGATCTCACGCGCCATTCGCGCATTGCGGTCCCGCAAGCCTTTGGACGCTTCCCGTACGAGCTGGTCTAGAGTGCCGCACTTCGTAAGCTTCTTGGGATATCCGAAGTCATCTAGGTTCCAGAGCCATGGCTTGCCGTCGCTCACTGCGTTAACAAGCCAATCGCTAATGTGCCAGGCATCTACAGAATACCATGACATCCAAAGTCTCGCCCGGCGCGCCCATTTTCGCTCGACGGTTCCTACACCATACTCGGGCCAACCATCGACCCGGTGAAACTCCGGTTCGTCGTGATCACCCGGCGTCTCGGTCCATTTCGGATCACGGGAATCCGATCGTCGCCAATCTTGCCAGAAGATGCGCACGAGGCTGCATTCAACGAGGTTCCGTATCGGGATCAATGCTCTGTCCGCGAGATCGAGCTCAGCGACAAGTGCGCGCTCGGCTACATGGTATTCTGGATGTTTGTGTCGTTTTGCCATGTGACGTCTCCCTTGGAGGGAGAGTGGTGACATTGCGTGCAAGCAACAAAAAAGCGGCTCAGTGGCCGCCCCTCTTGTTCTGCTTCTATCAGCGTTACGCCGCAAGCTTTCATGGGGCTTCTCGCTCTGCAATCAACCGTCGGAGCTCAGCGACTTCCTCGCGGATTTCACCATTGCCATATGCGATGGCTGAAGAGATGTATGAACCGAGAGCTGCGACGAGGTCGCCGCCATCTTCACGGACGTCATCAAGAGTGTGGGATGCATCTATGTACCGACGGTACAACAGGGCTGCGTAGCCAGACAATTGCATTAGCGTCAGCACCAGCGTGCTGTGCGCGACGTCGGACAGGTTGTAACCCTTTGCCGACGACCATGCGGCTACGACAGAGCCGAGGGCCCGTTCGGTCTGCAATCCCGTGAGGTCTTTCGGCAGCTCTGCAACGGCCAGAATCTCCGCTACCGCGTCTGCGAACCGAAAATCGGGGTGTTCGTGAACTTCTTGCTTCAGTGCCAATTCCAGTTGATGTCTCCCTGCAGCGTTCCTTTTTCGCTCCTACAAATATTCTGTAATCATCGGCGGAATGACGCAACGCCGGTTCGCCGAAAAACATCGGGGTCTCAGGCCAATGACCCATGCTACGACGACCGGCGGCGCGGCAGTAGCCCTGTTGCCGTCGGTAGAAACGGCGTGTTTAGAGAATCCCGATTCACGTCTAGGAAGTAATGGGGAGAACACGGACAAACGCCCAGGAAATCACGATGCCGATGTATAGCGCCGACGCTTGACCAAGCGGGCCGACAAAGCGATGGAAGACTGCTTCTTGTCAAGCCCTCGGACGTCGACGAGGTGCTGGATAGCGGAATCGAAAATTGCATTGAGGACGTCGGAGGTATTGGATGTCCTATCTCCCTGGGCCTTCAGCTGCCGGAGCGCGGATCGCAGCGCCGCCGACAGCGCCTCGTCAACGGCAACGGGCTGAGGCCTGCCAGCCGCTGCGCGGCGCTCGCGCGTCGCCTGTGCCGACTTCCGCTGCCGCTCTGTGGTTCTGTAAAACTCGCTTGCCATCCGAATTCTCCGGAAACGCCGTTGCGACTTTATGAAACGCCGTTTCGGTGCAAGCGACAAACCGCCGGGATTCCAAATCAAGAATGGGACATCGGCGTCCCATCCTCAAATTACGATGACTTGCGGGCAAACTTGATGAGCTTTGGCTTGAGCGCCCGCGTTTTTACCCGAGCGGCGATCGTCATTGGAGCGCCTGGCTTGTCGTGAAACACCTGACCCAAGTAGTTAATGATCGCAGTCGCACCGGGGCCGCCCGAGTATAGCAACATGATCGCGGCGTCGGCGAGCGCGTCCCGAGTCGTGTCGGAATCGAACGGCAAGGAACCGGCTGCAGCCTGTTCCTTGTTCCGCGCGCGCCGCTCCGCTTGTAGTTTGGCTTTATACGCCTTGAACTCTTCAGGCGTCATGGCGTCGATCCCGACAGAGGGCTTCGACTTCTTCGGGCGCTCGACAACGAGGTCTTCATTGAGCAGTTCGCGCAGCAGGCCCAACTGGTCGCTTACCGAAGTCGTTTCTTCTTCAATTTCGTTGGTAACTACCGTTGCCGCCATCCTCCTCACCCCATCAAAAAGCGTTTCTACTCATAGAAGTGTGCTCATCGGCAGAACCTCATACAAGTTAATTCTACATGTAGAATTAATATTTGCTTTCTACGTGCAGAATACGTTTCAAAAAACGAACTGACGCACTAAGAGCCTCCGGCGCTTCGCCGGTGCGACGAATGGATACTAAGAAAAAACAAGGAGCCCAGATTGTAGGAAACCCTGTGACCGTGGGAACCCCATGATCACGGGAAAGCTATCTGCCGCTTCGAATTTCCCACCAACATGACGTTTGCTCTAAGCTTCGCTGTTGGGCAAAGTAAAATGACCGAGCGAAGTGACCCGTCTTAAAAATCTGGCGAAGCCCCAGGAAACTCCTTGGATGAAAATTGAACCCCAGGTTCAAAGTTGCTATCGCAATAAGGGCTTCTAATCCAAATTACAGAGTGTCCTCAGTTTATTTAATACCACCGAGTGGATAGTTCTAAAAACCAGCGCGAATCCCGACGGCGTCGAGAACCGCGAAATTAACTTCAAAAATTACTGTCGGCCTATTGTGCCTCCCGAAGCCGACAAGCACACTTTTAGTAGGAATGCGGGAGACATCGGCAATGGAGTTGCCATCAAAGACGAAACCGAATGAAGCGGCGAGAATGCGCAGGCGTCATAAACTTCACGGCAAACGCGGTGACCTTTTCGTTTATGTTCGTAATGACGGTAGCGAGCGGGGCTACGTGTGGCAAAGCACCGGCGGGGACATTGTTCGGGGTGATCAGCGTTACGGGATTCGGTGCCGTGACCTGTCGTCGGAAGCGGTCTACGCGAACGATGCATCCTCCCCGCGTGTGGAGATCCCCCGTATCGTAATCGACACGATGCGGATCGTGTCTACACACCTCCGTGCCCATGACGTCGCCGCATTTTGGAGGCTGTTTGCTGAGGCTCGAAAGAGTGGCATCAACGGTGACGTCCACTCGATCCGCCTCGGCGATCTCGTCCGCTACCTTGGCCTCGAAAGTCTGGTGCGCGCCAAGCAAGCTCTTGTACGTCTCTCGTCAGCCGAAATGACGCTTCGGCTAAACCAGAGAGGCTTCCGTGGCCTTGTGCGGATGTGCATGCTACAAATCCTGCATGACACCGACGACCTGGCAGCTTTGCGTGGCTCTGACATTCTTTACTTTCGTTTGCCCGCTGCATTGAAGGCCGTTGTTTTGGAGAGCCGCGACTACGCGTGGGTCGAGCTCAATGCGCTGTCTCGCTTCAAGAGCAAATTCACCTTTCCGCTGTATCTCAAGCTTTGCCTGGAAGCAGGCAAACACAGACTATACCGCGATGTCCCGGTCCTGACGAAGGCCGGATTCCGGGTGTTCGTCGGAATGCCGGAGAAGACCAGTGTTCTCGAAGAGACTCTTCAACTCGTTTGCAATGAACTTCTGGCAATCAGCGGCGTCAGAAAGCGCTTTCCGATTAATATCGCGTTCGTAGACGGGCAGCTGACAATCAAGGTCGGATGCTCGGCGAAGAAGCTACGCGAGCTGAAGCCAGCCTGGATTGCTCCAAAGGTTGCAGCGAAGCTCCTGGGAACCGTCTACAACATGCCGCTAGAGGCTCGGGTGAACTTCCCGACTTTGATGTATTTCCGTCAGGCCGAAACGGCAGTTGGCGTCCCCGCCACAAAAGTGTTCGACCACTGGTGGACGGACATCCACGGCGCACAGAACTACGGCATCGGCGCGGCCGGTATGGAGGCTCAGGAGTTCCTTGATCTGATCGCGCGCGTCGGTGCCGAAGAGGCGTTTGAAAACTGGGTAGAGAAGCGGGACTTCGGGTTCGTCATCGACGACGAAGGGGTCGAGCAAACGGCGGCTGTTTCTATTGCTCGCTGCCTTCCAGTGTCGGAACGGATCGCACGGCCGGCACTTGAGCAGTGGCAACCGCAGACGTTGACGTACGACGACTGGATGCTCAAGGTCCCTGTCGCTGACGTCTATAAAGCCGTCTGCGCCGAAGTGGATGATGCCGAAATCCCGTTCTAACTGGCCTCGATCGCATGTCATTAACCGTGCGATCGAACACGGAAGACTGACACCCGGATGTCGCGTTGACATCCTACACTGTGCCCGGCATGGTTGCCGCAACTCAAACGGAGCCGACTGAAATGAAGACCCTGCGAATACGTCAATAGCCTTTTCCGAGCGCCCATCCCGGGTGCCGGCTGTTGGATTTTGCAGGAGGCCCTCATGGCTCAAAAACGCCGGCCCGACGTCGAGCGCGTTCTCGCTCGACTCCACATTGATCGCATCGTAGCCGGTCTCGGCCACGCGCCGCGCGGCGTTCACCTCGTCGTCGTTCCACCAACGACGGACGCTTCGGTATGGGAAGACGAAGCGTATTTCTCGCTGCGCGATCTCGCATCTGCTTGCGAACTCGACCTCAAGGACTTCGTTGATGACGCTGACAACGATGTGGGACTCGCTGTCTCGAAATTGAAGCCCGGCAACGGCATTGACGTCGGCCTGAGCGCCGCGGACGGCAAGGCATTCTTGATTTTCGCCAACGCAGGCGACGCCGAACATCCCACGGTGAGACTTGCTGACAGCGTCGTCCGTGTCGAGTTCGCGGCCGACCTCGTTGTCGAGGCGGCTGCGCGCGTTGGACGGGTAATTAGCCGCCTCGATGCCGAACATCTGATCGGGATGCCGTGGCGTCGTCGCCGTTTCGCTATCCTGTCGCCTCGACCTATCTCGGAAACCCTTCGGCTGCACGTCGAAGTCACCGAGGCTGAAGCAGAGGCCGAGGCTAAGGAAGCTGCGGCCAAGACTAAAAGCAAATCATCACCGCGAACCATTCCGGACGTTCGTCCGCTTGAGGAACTTTTTGGCTACGGCGCAGCAAAAGACTGGGCTCTGGAACTCAAGCGGGATATCGATGACTGGCGCGCCGGTCGTATCGCGTGGACTGATGTCGATGGTGCAGTTCTTCTCTCGGGTCCTCCCGGCGTCGGGAAGACCACGTTTGCGTCGGCTCTGGCGAAGTCGCTTGATGCGCACCTTGTCATTGGGGGCTACGCCGCCTGGATTTCTAACGGCGAAGGACACCAAGGCGATCTCATCAAGGCGATGCGGGCGTCCTTCGGCGAAGCACGCGCTCAAGCGCCGGCAGTCATCTTGATCGATGAAGCCGATGCCTTTGTTCAGCGCGGCAGCATCGGTCACGGCAGGTCGGATGAATGGATGCGCGGCGTGGTGAACGCTTTGCTTGAATGCGTCGATGGGGCGATTGAGCGCGAAGGCGTAATTGTAATCGCCGCCGCAAATGATGTCAGCGGGATCGACAGCGCGCTTCGCCGTTCTGGAAGGCTCGACAGACACATCGAGATCGGCTTTCCCGACGCCGAAGATCGTGTTGCTATCCTCGAGCAACATTTGGGCATTCAGCTGCCAAAATTGAGCGTCGTTCCCCATCGCACCGCAGGCATGTCCGGCGCTGACCTCGAACGGGTAGCCCGCGAAGCTCGCCGGCTGGCTCGGCGTGATGGGGTCACTATCAACATCAAGCACGTCATGAAGACTCTTCCGAAGCGCGAACGTCGGTCGCACGACGAGATTCATGCCTTGGCCATCCACGAGGCCGCTCATGCGGTTGTCGCCGCGGCACTCGGGTTCGAGTGCCTCGAGGTCATCATCTATAAGGATCGTGGCACTAACGATGGGATCGCGGGGGTGGCGATCATCCGACATCGCGAAGGTCAGCACGATGTCAACTGGTTCATGGATCGCATCGCCCAACTGCTCGCAGGCGTGGCAGCAGAGCGTATGGTTTTCGGGACTCATGCCGAAGGCTGTGTCGACGACTTGGCGGAGGCGTCGAACACTGCAGCGTACATGCTTTCCTCTCTGGGGATGGGCGAGACCTTGGTCTCGGACGGACATCGTGACGCCGTGTCACTCATTCAGGCCCGCAGCTTCGATCCGCTGCTTCGCCGGCGCGTCGAGGACATCCTTCAGGACCAACTCGGCCGTGCAAGGGACATCCTCGAAGAACACTGGTCGGCATTCGACGAAGTTGTCGAGCTCCTGCGCCTGCGCGGCCGGATCGATGGGGTGGACGTCCACGAAGCCGTCAATGCCTACCGGCAGCAACAACAGCTTTCGCTGGCAATTTAGGAGGGACCGATGAGGTTCGTTAAAAAATTCTACATCAGCGACACGCACCTCGGTCACGAGCGCATGCTGAGCATGCAGCCTCGACCGTTCACATCGATCGACGAGCATGATGAGTACATCGTAACGGCTTGGAATTCGGTCGTCGGCGATGATGACATCATTTATCACCTCGGCGACTTCGCGTTCAATCTGTCGCGCGATGCCGATCGTATCCGGGCCATCTTCGGGCGACTGAAGGGCCGCAAGCACCTTGTCATCGGAAATCATGACGTCGACAAGAAGGGAAGCCTGCACCCGACGTTGTCGTCGTTTGACTGGGCAGCGCGGCCGGAACATGCGATCCGCACGACCGACGGCGGCCGCGACCTCTGGCTATCTCATTATGCAGTTAGGTCATGGCCGAGCCAGCACTACGGCTCCTTCCACTTCTTCGGACACTCGCACGGCAAGCTTCTGGGCGTCGGTCGATCCCGCGACGTCGGCGTCGACATGCCCGACGTCTTCTTCCAGCCAAGGATGTTCAACGAGCTTACGTGCGCGATGGTGCTGTAAGGCGCGGCACCTCGGTCACGATCATCGAAAGTGGTCTCAAGGTAGCGCTGCAGAGGCAGCCAAACTCGCGGCCGAACGTTAGCGTCGATAAAGATCATGCAAATCATAGGGTGCTTACAATGTCGAGCCACTCTCTTTGGTTGTTTTAGCAAGATTCGATAATCCTCGAACTGCGTAGGCAAGGCAAATCAAAGAAGGAGAATGGGGCTGTCACCGGCCGCAAAGCGTCGGCACGGTCCCGGCCGTCACCTCAACTGTAGTCAAGGATGACCGGAGGAACGGCGTGTAAGTCACGGAGCGCTTGTGTTCGAAATAAGACTGATCCCTACCGAAATGCGCCGGGAAGGTCTGTCTGCACCTGAGATTGCGGTCTCGCTACGACGATCTCTGATGTCGGTGGGCGGCATAGTTGGTGCGCTGAACAAGCGATCGATTTTCAGGACCGACCACAGAAAATACGAAAGCGGAATCGAAACGGTGCATGCATCGCGGAACAAGCTTCATGAGCGAAAGCCGTGGTAACCTCCACTGCAATCCGTGACGCGAATGGTTGGCAGAGGCGGCTTAGGCCGCCTTCTGTGCGTTCCTCAACGACTTGGCCGCGAGCCAGAGATTCAAGCCTTCGACAACGTAATCCTGCCACTCGGTCAAGATCGCGAGCTTGACGTCAAGGTATTCATTCTTGTCGTAGACCAGCGTGGCCGTCGTCTCGCGGCCCTCATCAAGATGGGTGATCATCTGGATGTCGTCCTTTGTTAGCTGACGGCCGCCGACGGAATACTTGTGAATTCTCGGCGTGAAGAATGTGATGAACGCCTTCCTGAGATCGTGGGTCGAAGGATCGATCAGACTGCCTTCAAACGCACCGCCTTTTTCACGCATCAACTCCATCATCTTTGATGGGGTACGCTCCGAGATATGGCCGTCCGTGTCGGGATCGGTGTTCTTTTTCTTCCGATTCCTCGGGAAGAGGTAGCGGGATTTGTAGTGAGAATGCTCCTCCAAAGCGGAGCTTACGATGTCCTGAGCGATGGGGGGAAGCGGAAGCACGCGCCACGACTTGGTCTTGTCTTCCAGTCGCCAGATGATGCCATAATCATCTCTCCGCACAAAGCTTTCGGCGATCGCGGAGCAAACGTCGAGGCGGCGTTGGCCCGTGAGAAGCTGCAATGACAGGATCAGGCGCGACATTGCGTTTCGGACCGTGCCCAACTCATCGAAGAACATCCCAAGTTCGATCTGGTTCATCGTGCGCTCGGTCTCGCCGGATGAAGATTCGACTTCTTTCTCGCGGTCTCGAACCTTTCTCAGATCGTCGGTCACAACGTTCGCAATGCCAATACCGAAGGTCTCAGGCTCGTTGATGAAATGGAGCCATGCCGCCTTCAGTGCTGCCACGGTGAGGTCGGCCTGCCGGATGCTTCTGCCCTTGGCTTCTCCACGCTTCCCGCGGTTGTTGATCCGGTTTCGCACCATCGCCAGGTCGGCTGTAGTGATGGCGGCTATCGGGCGGCCATTGATCGGCTCGAAACAAGGGTACAGTGTTGACTTGTGTGCAGCACCGAGCGCGGATCGATACGTCCGATGGGTGTCCTTGCTACGGTTCTCTTTGAGCCAGACGAGGAACAGATCGCGAGCCTTCTCCCACTGCATTCCAAGACCGTCCTCGACATCTGCAACGGCTTTGGCTTCTGTGACCGAGCGGCTTTCAACGAACTCCCGAAAGAGGAAATCGGCGCTCCGTCTCTCTTTTTCGAGTTGCTTCGCTTGTCTCACTAGATCGCGGAGCGTCTCAACGTCGTTTTTTCCGAATACCGAGAAGTCAGCGATTTTGACGTTAGAGACCTTCGTCTTGAACGTCCACGATGCCGAGGCCTTGCCCACCCTGATTTGAAGAGCAGGCAACTCCTCGTCTTTCCAGGTATCTCCCGTAGCGTTACCCTTGGCGATCTGGCCAGTGACTTTTCTTAGCGTGTTTCCGTCGAAAACTTCAGTGTGGATCATACCGTCAACTCGTACTCAATTTTGTTGATACAGAAACGGTGACCGAGATTTCTAACTCCGGCAAGTTCTAAAGTTTAACTGGCTCAAAAGATGTAACTGGCTTGTAAAAATCACAAAATGAGGCGGCGAGATTGAGGTGATCAAATGGTATCTAAATTGATCACAGCAAAAAAAGTTTACAGGTATGCTGCAACTAAAGGATTTACTGTCTCCGTGAAGACATGTTGACAATAAAAGATGTTGACGAACGCATGATATACCTGAGGTTTTAAAGGATAAGATCATCTAACTCTTAATCAGCGGGTCGTAGGTTCGAGCCCTACATCACCCACCAAAAACTCCTTGGAAACGTTAGATAATTCGAAACGTCTCGAGGGTTTTCGGCCGTCCGGTTTCCAGCAGATTGGCGACGGCTTCCAATTCAAGTTCCGTGCTATTCCGGAATGCAGCGGGCTCGATCTTGCTCCAGCGGCTTTCCATGAGCCTCATCGCATCCCGCGCCAAACTGCGCGGCGCGACTTCCTTCCCGTAACCGCAGCGATTTTCTCCGCACTCACTTCATTCGAAGCCTGACGCATCTCGCCCGGAACAAGATTTCCACGGTTTTTTAGGTACGGCAGGACGATGAATTTTTTGGCGGTGCTCATCTGCGTCTTCCTTCATGTTCTATAAATGTTCTCATTTTAAGAAGAGTCAAGCCTGAGAGAACTGGCGAGGTAGAGGCCTTGCTAATGCAACTGAGGGTATGAGAAAGATAGCTTGAGAAAACCCAGGCGAGCCGATCAAAATGTGTGAAGCAATGAAAGTGAAAACAGTCCGCTGGGCTGGCCGGGTCGCGGCGACCTTGTTCCTCGCTTTGCTTTTCCTCGCATTCTTGTCCGTCTTTTCAACAACGTTTGGGTACGGCTACTTGCCATCCACGTATTGGGCGGACGCGACGAGCTCCATTCGCATGGTGGTAGGCCTTGTCACGGCATTGTTGTCCGTCGTCGCCGTAGTCAAAGGTTTGCATGCCGTTGAAGGAGAAGTGAGGAAGATCGCTGCTGTATTGATGGCGCTGTTTTTCGGCTATTTTCTGGGAAGCGTGTCGATTCTTGTCAGTGGCCCCATGGTTGCGGCTGCAGTTGCCGGTCATCACGTTGAACTCATTTACAAGGTGGCGGAAGCTAATGGAAAGGACCATCGGGGCTGCCGTTCACCGGTGGACCTCCAGGGGCTACCGCTTTTTTTTAAGAGTCTATGCCGAGTTTCGGATGACTTAAGGCTAACGCTCGCGCCCGGCACTCAAATTGTCATTGAGGGGAGAGGTACGAGCCTCGGCGCCTATGTGACGGCGTTTCATCATGTGGGATCATGAGACTTCTGGCTGTTTTGATCCTCATTTTCTTGGTCACGTCACCCACACTTGCGGAACAATCTGTAACGGCGAAGGTCTCTGTCTGCTTCACGCCGGCCGAACAATGCGAAGGGCGCATCGTGAATGCGATCGATCTCACCGGGCGCCGCTGGGCGCACAAAAATGACACCAATGCCGGTTTCCAATTCTTGTTATGTTCACGTGGTTTCCAGGGTGAGTTAGCGGCACCATTGGAAACCGGTATCCTTGGAATGCAGTCTCTTCCGAAAAATTTTGATTACTCTTAATCAGCGGGTCGTAGGTTCGAGCCATACATCACTCACCAAAAATTCCTTGAAAACGTTAGATAATTTGTGACGTGTCAAGGGTTTTCGGCTGCCCGATTGTCGGTCAGTCGGAGAGCCTGCCTAGCAGAAGACCGGTAAACAGCCCGAGTAGCGCCGTCACGATCAGGACGGAGCTGGTGGCTGTCGGATTTTCCTTTGCCACCTGCACCACGTTTCGGCCCTCGGAGCGGGCATGATCCGCGATGCTTGCAACTTTTCCCTTTGCTGAAAAAAGGGCCTCGTCGGCACGATCCGACGCGCTATCGATCCGCTTTGCCAAATCGGTGGAGAGCCTATCGATCTGGCTGCGCAGTTCATCGATCTGCGCATTGATGTCCTTGTCTAGCGAGATGTCGGCCATGGTGCCCTCCTTGGTTGCGAGTAAGTTCCTCCAGGAACGAACGGAGGCTGCTTTGGTTCCCGTCAGGTTGAACGGCGTCTTTCGCAGTTGGAGAAGTTTTGAAACGGCCACGAAGCGATCGCTATGCCAATGGCTTCAGCGCAGATGCAGGAGAAACGCGGTTGGCGCAGATATCGACATCGTGAAAAGAAATAGGGAAATCCCATATTTCAGTCTTCGCATGCGGCGCGTCTTGATGCCGTCCCAGTCGTATCCCATAAGTATATCCTGTTTGCTTCGTGCTTTATTGATGCTGGGTAATATCCAATGAATTGTTTGCGCGAAGCTTGTGAACTGTTTTCACCAGAATGATGAATAGATACATCCGATTATACAATCAGATGCTGCAATTTTGCGATTAAGTTTTGTAAGTATAACCGAGCAGCTTCATTCCTGAACCAGAAGGAGCGGGTTCGGATTCTATCGCGGATCTTGCGCGATCTACAATCTCTGATTTGGCGGAATATCCGGCCCGGCGCTGATCGCGCGGTAACCAATCTGCATCACCAGATTACGCTGTTGCTGTAAGCGGTATTCGTGCCTGTGCTCGGATAAGCCGGGCTGGCGGAATTACTCGATGATTGAACCGCGCTCAAATAACGCCCGACATGTTTGTCAGACGGCAATGACCGTCACCTTCAACGGCGCGCAATCAGTGTTTCTTATGCCCGCCTTCCATGACGCTGAATACAAAGATGGCGGCCAGAATCAGCACCAAGGTATAGTCGAACGCGGTGAGCAGACGAAGTAGTTCCATGATGTTTCTCCTCCCACAGAGAACATGAACCAGAACAACTACTAGTATGTTCCTCCCACGGGTGTATGCCAAGCTTTTTGCATCTTGCGATGCAAAAACAATGTTGTGCGAAGCACAAATAACCGTTTGTTTGCAAAGGCATATCAGCACTGTATTGACTGCTGTTGGTTGCAGGGCGGGCGGGCACGCGCTGCAATCGTGTTGTCAACAAATTTTATAGAGTATATTTCTATCTCAATGATAATTGCTGTTGCCGACGGATGTAGAATTCGTGTGGCGATCGATCTGGAGGAAGTTGGCTATTGACCATTGACCTGGAGCATAAGGCGCCTGATCTGCCTGTTATCGTCATAGTCGGCGGCGGCGTTTCCGGGACGGCGGTTGCTTTCCATTTGCTACAGAAACAGCCGGTGCAGGCCGGTCAGCTCTTTATATTCGAGCCGAGGGAGCGTCTAGGGGCAGGGCTTGCCTACGACACGCAAGATCCTGCCCACCGCATCAATGTGCCGGCGGCAAAAATGAGCCTGCTGCCCGACGACATCGAACATTTTCAGCGCTGGTTGCTGGAGAATGACGCGCTTGCCAATGATGATGCGGCGGTCGCCCTTAATGGCAGTTTTTTTCCGCGGCGCTCCGTTTTCGGCAACTATATCAATAGCATGATCCGCCCTTTTCTTGAGAATGGGCGGCTCCTCCATATCAGGCAAAGTGTCGAACGCATTCAGAGGAGGGGCGACCGCTGGACGGTCACCGGTACTGATGGACAGCGTGTGGATGCCGATATTCTTGTCATCGCCACCAGCCATCCGTCCCCCTTGCCGCCACCAGTGCTGCAAGATGCGCTTGCCGATCACCCGCGCTTCATTCCCGATCCGACACGACCGGATGCGCTTGCGGCCATTCGCGCCGAGGATCGCGTTCTGATCGTCGGCAATGGCTTGACCTCGGCCGATGTCATAGCCTCGCTTGAGCTCAGGGGTCATAAGGGGCCGGTTACCGCCATATCCCGACGCGGTCTGCGCTCGCGCGGCCATGCGGCGGTCAAGCAGGAGCCTTTCGGCGATTTCGCCACGCAGCCGTCGAAGACGGCAGTCGAGTTGTTGCGCGGTGTGCGAACCGCCATCCGCAAGGCGCAGGCCGAGGGCCGCAGCTGGCATGCCGTCATCGATCAGGTGAGGGCG
This sequence comes from Martinezella sp. CNPSo 3732, assembly GCF_057784515.1. Classification (NCBI taxonomy): domain Bacteria; kingdom Pseudomonadati; phylum Pseudomonadota; class Alphaproteobacteria; order Hyphomicrobiales; family Rhizobiaceae; genus Martinezella; species Martinezella sp. CNPSo 3732. Next base: position 30,202 of record NZ_JBXSOO010000003.1, on the reverse strand, counting down.
CAAGGCGGGCATGTCTGGCATGCGCTGCCGATTGCGGAGCGGCGGCGTCTCGTCCGGCATTTGAGGCCATTCTGGGATGTGCATCGGTTTCGCGTCGCACCGCAGGTGGAGGCTGCCAGCGAAGGAGCGCTTGCAAGCGGCCGGCTGGAAATACTGGCGGCTTCGGTCGCGGCTGTCGGCGTCGCCGATGGCATCGCCGATGGCATCGTCGACTGCACTCTGCGACTCAGCCGCTCAGAGCTGTCCGTTGAAAGGCAATTCGATGCGGTCGTGGTCACCACCGGACCAGGGCACCGCGGGATCCTGCAATCGCAAGGCTGGATCGATGAGCTATCCAAGGCCGGTTATCTCGCAATGGATCCAGCGCGACTGGGGTTTTTCTGCGATACGCAATCACGGGCGCTTGCCGGCGATGGTACGCTGGTTCCTTCCTTGTTCATCTCCGGACCGCTTGCGCGCGGAACCTTCGGCGAATTGATGGGATTGCCCGAGGTGATCGAGCATGCCGTTCTGGTGGCCGACCAGGTGGCCGGCGCGATCGCCGATTACAGGCGTGGGCAAGGCAAGACATATTTGGATAGCAGCGCCGCCTAAAATCCAAGAAAAGCCGCAAAATCGTTGCTTAGACGATACATTTGCCTAAATTTACTCATATAAACTATACAATTTGTGAGTTACTATCTTGTTCCCACGAGATTGCGGGGTTACTTCCGCAGTCCCATGCTGACAGGATCTGCCCGTTGAGTCTCTTTCGAGCTATGCCGGGTTTTCAACAATTGACTTTGCAGTAAAGCGGACGGCGATGCTTACGAAAAAAGGAAAGTACGGACTGAAGGCGCTGGTGGATCTCGCACGCCTTGGTCCGGGTGAAACCGCGTTCATCAACGATATCGCGTTACGCAACAATATCCCGAAGAAGTTTCTGGATACCATTCTCCTTGAATTGCGAAACGCTGGCGTGTTGCGGTCGAAGAAAGGCCCGGGCGGCGGTTATTCGCTGTCGCGTCCCGCATCGGAAATCCGCATCGGCCATGTCATCCGTACCTTGGACGGTCCGTTGGCACCTATCCGCTGCGCCAGCCGCACGGCCTATGAAGCCTGCGACGACTGTTCCGATCCGGAACGCTGTCAGGTTCGGCGCTCGATGACTGAGGTGCGTGACGCGATTGCAGAGATTCTCGACAACATGTCGTTGGAGCAATTTGTTGCCGGCGGCGCTGACGCTGATCTGCCGGAACGGGAAGACCGCCGGGCTTCACACATCGGCTGACCTTGTCGATTCTCCTGCGCCCATTAAGGTAATGAGGTCTTCGATGGCTTTACGCCGTTGAGATGGTAGTTGCCGACGATGTGGTATTTCCGGCGGGCCGGTTCATGCAGGGTGTGAATGCGGGCGTTACGCCAGTGGCGGTCGAGGTTCAGTCCGATGCGCGCAGACTCCGTGCCCGCAAGCTCGAACAGCGCGTCGGCTGCTTCCATCGCCATATCGGCCGTAATCGTCTGGGCCGCCGCAACGGAGAGCGCGGCGTCGATAACATGATCTTCGGTGAGATTGATCTGCGCGGCATCGATCTTGCCGCCGGCGCGCTCCACCATCGCCGTCGCCGCTTCGATACGGATGGCAATTTCGCCGATCCTCGTCACGATCAGCGGATCGTTGACGGATCGCTCATCCCCGTTGCCTTCCCCTGAGTGCGAGCGCGTCCGCACGAATTCCATCGTCGCCGTCAGCGCGGAACGGGCAATGCCGAGATTGATGCCGGCGCGCGTGAGCTGGTTCACGCTATCGATCACTGTGGGCTCCGCCAGCTTTTCCCGATGCAGGAGAAGGGCGTCGCCATTGAGATAGACATTATGCAATATGGTCGTGCCGTTTCCGGAAGTGCGCTGACCAAAGCCATCCCAGTCGTCGATGATCTGGATGCCCTCCGTATTTCTGGACACGACAGCGGCTATCAGCCCTTTGCGTTTGTCCGTCGCGAATAGCGCGATCCAGTCCGAAAACAGAATGCTGGCGGAGGGCCGGCTCCGTCCGTTGAGGCGGAAGCCGAGCCCGTCCGCTGTCAGATGCAAGGCGTGCTGGTCGGTGCCGCTTGCACCGGATTCGGAAAAGATGCCGCCGAAACGATCGCCGGTAATGGCACGCTCGAAAAGGGATGCCAGCTGGTCCTCGCCACCCGCAATTCTCACCGCTTCCAGCACATGAAAATGCGCTTGCAATATCTGTGCTATGGAAGGATCGGCCTCGGCGAGGGTGGCAACGACCTCGGCGAGAACGCTGTTTGAAATATCGATGCCGCCATGTTCCGACGGAACGGAAATCCCGAGCAGGCCTGACTGCGATAGGGCCTCGAGCTCGTCATAGGGCAGAATGCGGTTGATATCCCGATCGCTTGCATGCTGAGCGAAGGCGGCCGCGAGCGAACGCGCGATGTCGAGCGCTTCCTCTTCGCTTTGGATGCGATGGGCAGGCGGTCTGACGCGTTCGTGCAACTGCGAAACAGTCCCCATTCACCACTCCTCGGCCAGCGCCAAGTCGGTTTCTCAGGCGCAGCAAATCGCTGCGATCTTAATTTCGATAGATGGAGTGTACAACGGATTTTCCTGGTGCATTCATATCGCGCCCTCGGACACGATAGGCGTCGACCACGAAAATTGTAAGCGCGCGGCCCGATATAATACGTTGAGGATAGAGGTTGCGAGCCCTCTTTCCTGCGGCCAACGAATAGCGAAAGCTGCTTCATAAGCTGATCTTAGAGCTTGGAATTGCTTTCCTTTTTTGCCCGTCGACGTGAGTGCAGGATACGAAGGGAGTGTCCGGTCGTCGGCCGTTTTCCGTGCCGCAGCTTGGTCGACCCTATTCCGACCGGACAAGAAAGCACTTGCTAGCAGCGCGTTTTCGCGCTTTCATATACGACTAAATAAGTAGACAATAGCAATAATTCTGCTGCCTGATGGCTTTTGACGAAGTAATCATATGGCGGCCGATTGCAGGCATCTGGTGTTGGATCGGAGTTGGACCTGCCTGTCGCATCTTTCATTTTGGAAGGGTCCTGATTGAAGAAGCGCGACGCGTATTGAGAACGGAAGCGGCTTTCTTGCGTTCTGCCGACCGCAGTTCCAAGGTTGCCGAGGACCGGATATTGGCGTCTGTGTTTCCGGACCTGTGAAGTGAGCAAGCCCCAAGAAAGGCATGATCGACCACCTCTTGCCCCAGGAGTTGATATGACGGTTCAGGGATTCTTTTCTGCCAGGACGAACGCGACGGCGCAGCCTTATGCGATGCCGCGCATTGCCGTGATCGGGCGCGGTTTTTCCGGCATGATGATGGCGATCGCCCTGATGAAGACGGTTCGCTTTCCCTTCCATCTGCAGCTTTTCGATCCCAATTCCAGCGTCAGCGGCGGTCAGGCGCTCGCCTCCGGACATAGCAGCGAAATTCTCAACAGCCGTGTTCGCGATCTTTCCGTTTCCGCCGGCGATCCCGACGATTTCAATCAATGGCTTTGCGGCAATGCGCCTTTCCGCAGCGCCGTGCCCGCCGCCATACCCGGTTTTTTGCAGATCTTCGTGCCGAAGAGCATTTTCAGCGACTACGTCTATCAGCGTTTTTCGGAAGCCTTCTCGTCACGGCGGGATGTGGCGGTGCAGGTCAGCAGTGAGACGGTCTTCGGGCTTCGGCGCGTTCGTGGCGGCCGTTTCGCAGTGGAAAGCGATGGCGTCGCCAATGCGCCTTTCGACATGGTGGTGCTGGCGACAGGCTATGGCATTAGCGATCACGAATTCCAGGCCAGCGATCTCGTGACCGTGCCGACGACGGTGCGCGCGCGCCGTCTCGTGTCGCGACCGCATACGATCCTGCTCGGAAGCGGCCTGCGCGTTGTCGATCGGCTGCTGCAGATGCGTGAGAGCGGCTATACGGGGCAGATCACTATCGTTTCGCGGCGAGGCTTTCTGCCGCAGAGCCACACGCGCAATAATGCCGATCCGGTTTTCCCTGCCGACGAGATGCCCGGCAAGCTCAGCGAGATCGTCCGCTTCGTCCGCAAGGCTTGCGGCGAGGCGGAGGCGAACGGCCAGAGCTGGCAATCCGTCATGAACGGCTTGCGCAAGCACGCGCGCTCGCTTTGGCGATCCCTGCCGGCGGGGCAGAAGCAGCAGTTCAACCGCCATTTGCGGGCGCTTTATGACAGCCATCGCAATCGGCTGCCTGAGGCGCTGCATGTGCGTCTCAATCAGGAGCTTGCCGAGGGCAATACGCTGTTGCGGCGCGGTCATTTTATCCGCCGCACGCCGACTGGGCTGGTTTTGAGGCCGGCTGGCCGGCAGGAGACCGAGCAGCTCTATGCCGACGATGTAATCGACTGCCGGTGCCAGGCGCCGGATCTGAATGCACCCTTGCTGCGCAGCCTCATCGATGCCGGCCTTGCGGTGCCGGACGAGCTTGGCCTCGGCCTCGCCGTGGAGGCGACAGGGTCGCTCGAGGTCAACGGGCGCACGACAGAGGGGCTTTTTGCGATTGGTCCCTTGGGACTTGGAAGTCTCCCCGACATCGATCTGGTGCCTGAGATCGTGACGCAGGCCTATGCGGCGGCAGAGAGTGTCGCGGAGCGTTTCCATCCTCAGTGCAAGGCGGTCTAACAACTCAGCGGTTTCTTCCATTCTGGATCGTGATTGCGGCGCCTTCGCACATGCATATCGCAGTTTCGGCCGCGAACGGGATAGTGGCTTGTCATTTGTTATGTAATAACGTAACTAATGACTGCTACCTAAGCCGAAGCTCCAGGACTAATGAAAGCGCATATGACATCGCCGTTGCCCGCATCCGCTTTCTGTGACATGAATACCGCCGATGGTGCTGCTTTCGGATCGATCCTGATAGCGGCTGAAAAGGGAACACGGTGCGGATTACCCATCAGGGGCCAAGACCGTGGCTGCCCCCGCAACTGTAAGCGGAGAGCGCGTTCGCAATATGCCACTGGCGTTAAGCCGGGAAGGCGCGAACGAGTTGTGACCCGCGAGCCAGGAGACCTGCCATCGACGATATCAACCGCAACGGACGGGGTGTTCCGATGGAAAATCAGTGGTTGGGCGAGGGCGCCGCTGCGTCCGCTGGCCCTATCTTGACTGTGCCTCCGGCGAAATCTCCGGGAGGCATCTCATGGATAATACAAAAGAGGCGACGCACCGGATCACCGTGTGCACCAACTGCCGTTATGTCGGCAAACCATGCCGGCCGGGCCTCGAGCTCCTGAAGCATTTGCAGATGGCGATCTCCCAGGCTGGCGCTGCACTTGCGGATGATTTCTGCCTGGAAGGCAGTGTCTGCATGGCGGGTTGCGAACGGCCGTGCACGGTCGCTTTCCAGGCCACGGCAAAGGCGACGTACCTCTTCGGTGACATCGAGGATGCGAACGATATAGGTGCCCTCATCTCCTTCGCGCGGCTCTATCGGGATCGCCCCGATGGGCTGAGCCGCGAAAGCGAACGCCCGCGAGCGCTGGCAGGCAAGACCCTTGCGCGCATTCCCGCCGCCATCGTTTCAGCCGAACGCCAACTGGTCGTGTTGCAATAGGAGCCGGGTCATGTCCGAACGAAGCGCACGACTGGAAGCAGACGGCATCAGCTGGGGTGCCCAGAAGGGAATGCCGATCATCAGCGGTATTACGCTGTCCGTCGAGGCTGGCGCCCGGCTTGCCATCATCGGTCCGAACGGAGCCGGTAAGTCGACCTTGCTGCGCTGCCTCTATCGCGGCCTCAAGCCGCAGCGGGGCAGGGTGTATCTCGACGGCGTGGATCTGTGGTCCATCGGTCCGCGGGAGGCGGCGCAGCGGATCGCCGTCGTGCCGCAGGAGACGCCAGGCGATTTTCCTTTCAGTGTGCGGGATGTGGTGTTGATGGGGCGTATTCCGCATCGCAAGGGCATGGCGCGCTGGAGTGATCGCGATCACGACGTCACCACCGCAGTCCTTACGCGGCTGGAGTTGGAAGCTTTGGCACTGCGGCAATTCGCATCGCTGTCCGGCGGCGAGAAGCAACGGGCGCTGATCGCCCGGGCCTTGGCGCAGGAACCGGAGCTCATCATCCTCGACGAACCCACAAATCACCTCGACATCCGACACCAGCTCGAGATTCTTGAGCTACTCAAGGGACTCGGCCCGACGATCATCACGACACTGCACGATATCAATCTCGCCGCTGATTTTGCGACGCAGATCGCCGTCATGGATTGCGGGCGGCTCACGGGCCACGGCGAACCTGCCGAAGTCCTGACTGTGGAGCACGTCTCAAGCGCTTTCAGGGTCGGCACGCGGCTGCATCACACCGACGGCGGCCCGCAACGATTTTCCTTTTCCCTTCGATAATACGATCATTGGAGTTATTCATGTTTTCTCGCATATCCCTACCTGCCGCGGCCTTGCTTATCGGAAGCCTGTTTGGGGGCACGACATTCGCCGAGCCCGTCACCGTGCGCAGCTGCAATCGCGATGTAACCTTCGACAAAGCGCCGGAGCGGGCCGTTTCCAACGACGTCAACCTGACCGAGATGATGCTGGCGCTGAAGCTGCAGGACCGCATGGTCGGCTATACCGGCATTTCCGGCTGGAAGACGCTGGATGAGAAGCTGCGTGACGGCGTGAAGGAACTGCCGGAGCTGTCGCCGAAATATCCGAGCAAGGAGGTGCTGCTCGGTGCCAATGCGGATTTCTTTTTTGCCGGATGGAACTACGGCATGAAGGTCGGCGGCGAGGTAACTCCGGAAACGCTCGCGCCCTTCGGCATCAAGGTCTATGAGCTGACCGAATCCTGCATCTTCGTCATGCAGAAGAACAAGCCGACCATGGACGACATGTTCGTTGACCTCCTCGATCTCGGCAGGATCTTCCGTGTCGAGGACAGGGCGGAAGCGCTCGTCGCCGGCTATCGCAAGCAGCTTGCCGAGATCCAGGCGAGGATCGGTCATGTCGACAAGCCGACCAGCGTCTTCGTCTATGACTCCGGTGAGGAGAAGCCGTTCACATCGGGGCGCTACGGCATTCCAACCGCCTTGATCGAGGCTGCCGGCGGCGTCAACGTGATGGACGACGTCGAGAAGAGCTGGACGGAGGTGTCCTGGGAGCCGGTCATCGAGAAGAACCCGGAAGTGATCGTCATCGTCGATTACGGCCAGGTGACCGCCGCCCAGAAGATCGCCTTTCTCAAGGGCAATCCGGCCTTCAGGAATATCGGTGCCGTGAAGAATGAACGCTTCGTCGTGCTGCCCTATGTGGAGGCGACGCCGGGGCCGCGCAACATCGAGGCCATTGCTACGCTGGCCAAGGCCTTTCACCCGAGCGCCATGTAATCGTCTGTAATGCCGATCCGTCCAGTTCATCACGGAGCGGATCTCTTCTTCAAGATTTAAACATGCGCCTCAACCTCTCTATTCTCATCCCCTTGCTCGCGATCTGCTTCATCCTGTCGATCACCGCCGGTGTGTCGCTTGGTTCGGCATCCATTCCGTTCTCCACCGTCTGGTCGATCGTCGGCAACAGACTGCATGCGGGTGCCTTTCCGGTTACCTGGTCCAGCGGACAGGAGAGCATCGTCTGGGACGTCCGTTTCCCGCGCGTCGTTCTGGCCGCCCTTGTCGGGGCGGGGCTTGCCATCACCGGCGCCGTCCTGCAGGCGCTGACGCGAAATCCATTGGCGGACCCACATCTCCTCGGCGTCTCCTCCGGGGCGGCATTCGGCGCTATTCTGGCGCTGTTGCACACCGGGCTGATCCTCGGCCTGTTGACGGTGCCGTTGTTCGCCTTTGCCGGCGCCTTGCTCGCAACCGCGGCCGTCGGGCTGACGACGCGGCTGACGCGCTCGCAATCGGCCGATCGGCTCGTCCTGTCGGGCGTGGCGGTAGCCTTCGTGTTCACGGCACTTGGCAACCTCCTGATCTTTCTGGGCGATCCGAGAGCCGCCAACACCGTTGTCTTCTGGATGCTGGGCGGGCTAGGACTGGCACAATGGCAGCATCTTATCTATCCCGCCGGCATCCTGCTGCTCTGCCTCGTCTTGCTTCTTCCGAAGACGAGGGAGCTCAATGCACTTGCTATGGGCGATGAAACGGCCGTCACGCTTGGCATTGCCGTCGCGCAGTTTCGCCTGTTGCTCTTCGTCATCACGGCGCTGCTGACCGGCGTGATGGTCGCCTTTTCAGGCGCAATCGGCTTCGTCGGGTTGATGGTGCCGCATTTCGTGCGGCTGATCGTGGGTGGGGATAATGTGCGTGTGGTGCCGCTGAGCGCCGCTTTCGGCGCATTGACCTTGATCTGGGCTGATATCATCGCGCGCCTGGTCATGGCTCCAGAGGACATGCCGATCGGCGTGGTCACCGGGCTTGCCGGAGGCGTCGCCTTCATCCTGATACTGCGGAGCGGACGCGCATAGATCGACCCATTGCCAAGCTGTTTTCCTGGCCTATTTCCGGCGGGCATGGTCGATGCGACAGGGCGTCGCCAAGATGAGAGCGGGCGATACCCGGTTTTGAGCGAGATTGCGGACAGGATAAGGGCATGGAATGCCTTCGTGTCGCCTTTCTTTGTCTTACAAGGCGTACGCGTAAAGACTATGGAATTCGCAATCCTACTATAGGGCGACTCGAGTCTCCATTTTTGCGGCGATTTTAGTCATCCACTGCCTGCGACTTCATGTGCAACGAGGAGCTCTGCTTGCGCCCGCTGAAATCTCGTCTTTTTCTATTGTCCCTTTTGCTGCTGGGATTGGGCGTGTTTACCGCCATCATTCCGCTGGCGGGGGCTGCCCTTGCGCAGGATCAGCAGCCGGCCCAGGCGTCGCAGCAAACGGATCAACAACCCGGGCAGCTCGCCAATGGGCTGCTGGATGCAGCCGTCACCGATCTGGGCAAGGCAAAGAAGACCTACGCATCGCTTCAGGAGGCAGCGAAGCAGGCAACAGCGGACGATGAAACGCTTGTGGCGCTTTCCGGCCAGGTTGACGAACTCAATCGCACCACTGCTGCTATTTCCGCGCGCCTGAAACCCCGTACCGCTGAGATCGATGCACGCCTGACACAACTCGGTGCAGCTCCGAAGGAAGGCCAGCCACCCGAGGCTCCGATCGTCGCGCAGGAGCGCGAAAGGCTTAATGCCGAACGCTCGCAGATCAGCGCCGTGATCCTCGATGCAGACAATCTGACCGCAGAAAGCAGTCGGCTTTCGATGCAATTCATGGAGATGCGCCGAAAGTTGTTTGCGGAGACGCTATTCAAGCGGACGGAGGTTTCCACCACGACATTCGACGATGCAGGCGCGGCCCTGGTCGACGAGGGCGTCAAGTTCAGTACCGCCGTGACGAGCTGGATCGGCTTTGTGCTCAAGGCCAAGCTTGCCTCGTTCCTGGCCGCCGTCTGCCTGTCGATCGGCGCTGCACTGATATTTCTTGTCGGTGGTTATCGGCTGTTCCGCCGCTACTATGTGCAGGATGAGGCTATCGAGAACCCGCCCTATATCAGCCGGCTCTCCGTTGCCTTCTGGTCGACGCTGATCCGCACGCTGTCGCTGGCGGCCTTTCTCGTCACATCCTTCTTCTTCCTCTCGAATTTCAATGTGCTGCGGCCTGATATCGCGCCGATACTGGCGGCGGTCTTCGGCTTCATCGGCCTCGTCTATTTTGTCGGCCGCCTCAGCAATGCCGTTTTCGCGCCGTTCCGGCCGCATTGGCGCCTGGTCAAGCTGTCGAACAAAGGGGCACATTCGCTCACCTGGTGCCTGCAGGCCATGGCTGTGGTCAACGGGCTGGATTACGTCTTCGACCGCATCAGCGAGTCCCTGGGATCGCCGGTCGTCGTTACCGTCGCGAAAAGCTTCCTGGCGGCACTGCTGATCGGTCTTATCCTGATTGCGGCCTCCTTCGGCTCGCCGATGCTGGCCAAGAATGGCGATCCGGATGCGCCGGGCCGCCATTGGCCTCATGGGATGGCCATCATTCTTCGAGTTCTCGGCATATTGGTGATCTTCACCTCGTTCATCGGCTATGTCGGGTTGGCCCGCTTCATGGCGACGCAGATGATCGTGACGAGTGCCGTCATCGCGACCATGTATCTCGGCTTCCAACTCGGCAAGGCCGTGTCCAAGCAGGGCGTCTTTGCCGAAACGATCATCGGCCGCTTTCTGGAAAATCGCTTGACGCTACGTGAGGTGGCACTCGATCAGGCCGGTCTCGCCGCCGGTCTTGCGACCTACGCCGTCGCGCTGCTAACGGGCATTCCGCTCATCCTGCTGTCCTGGGGTTTCCATATCCAGGATCTGGAAACCTTCGCTTACAGGCTCTTCACCGAGATCAAGATCGGGAATATGTCGATCTCGCTGCTCGGCATCTTCGTCGGCATTCTGCTGTTTGCCGGCGGCTATTTGGTCACGCGCTGGTTCCAGCGCTGGCTCGACAGCAATGTCATGGCGCGCGGACAAGTGGATCTGGGTGTCCGCAACTCGGTGAGAACCGGCATCGGCTATCTCGGCATAGCATTGGCGGCGATCTTTGCCATTTCCGCTGCCGGCATCGATTTGTCCAGCCTGGCGCTCGTCGCCAGTGCCCTCTCGGTCGGTATCGGTTTCGGCCTGCAAAATATCGTGTCGAACTTCGTGTCCGGCCTGATCCTGCTGGTCGAGCGGCCGTTCAAGGTCGGCGACTGGATCGTCTCGGGAACATCGGAAGGTATCGTCAAGCGCATCTCGGTGCGCGCGACCGAGATCGAGACCTTCCGCAAGCAGTCGATCATCGTGCCGAATTCCGAGCTTATCAATGCGTCCGTCGGCAACTGGACGCATCGCAACAGGCTCGCCCGCTCCGAAATCCCCGTATCCGTCAGCTATGATACCGATCCGCGCAAGGTGATGGATATCCTGCTGGAGCTGGTGCGCTCGATTCCGAAGGTTCTCAGGAATCCGGAGCCGCATGTGGAGTTCCTGCGCTTCGGTCCATCGTCGCTCGATTTCGAGATGCGCTTCTATCTGTCCGATCTCTCCGACGGCATGGAGATTCGCAACAATCTGCGCATCGAAATCCTGAAGCGCTTTAATGAGGAGGGGATTTCCATTCCCTATCCGCATCAGGAGCTGCATATCGTTCGCGAGGGCAGACGAGGCAGGCAGCCGGATATCGCAGCCGATGCCTTGGTGGATTTTGCAGATGGGCCTGAGGCTGAGGATGACGTGAAAGACGATTCCGCTTTGTTGGACGAAGGCAAGGTATCAGAAGCGAAGAGCACAGGCCGGCGCCGGGGCAGGACCGCGGCGGAGTGATCTGATTACCGGCAGAACCCGGTGAAACAGAGCCATGGTGTCGCGAGCGGGAATGATGCCGGTTGTCGTTTCCGGTGGGTTCCGCTCGGAAGTTCGCAGTTTGCGCTCCTCGACGGAAGCGTGTGGCGCTCTTCGGGATTGTTTCTCTCGTGTGGGATCCAGGATCTCGAGCATGTCGTCGCCGCGGGAGTCCAGGTGATAACGCGCCTGGAAAGCGGCAAATGAGGGCTGTTTTCTTCACCTCCGGGAAACCAGTCGGCTTAACAAATCCGCAAAGGCTTTGTTCTAAAAGAATACAGAGGGGATCATTTTCAAAAACAGGTTTTCATTATGCCATTTCTGGGTGTTTCGGGGATGCAATATTCCGGTGCGTCTCTTGCCGGCTCGCGCATTCTTCTCGTTGAAGATTCCAACCTTTTTACATCGATGGTCAGTACGAAGCTGAAGGAGCTTCTGGACATCGACGTCGAGATCTGCCGCAATTTCGAAGAACTGCAGCTCGCCTACGACAAGTCGTCGGAGCCGATCAAGCTGGCGATCTCGAACATGAACCTGCCAGGCGCCGAGAAGGGAGAGGCATTGGCCTATCTTGTCGATCTCAGCATTCCAACGATCGCCTTCACAGGTACTTTTCTCGAAGGCACGCGCGACGAGCTGATCGCCAAGGATGTGGTGGATTACATTCTCAAGGACAATGTCTTTGCGGTGGATATGCTGGCGGAATCGATCTGCCGTTTTCTGACCAACCATCGTCACCATGTCCTTATCGTCGACGATAGCGCGACGGCGCGCGCTTTGCTGTCCAGCCGGCTGAAACGCTACAATTTCCGCGTCAGCGTTGCGGAGAATGGTGCAAAAGCACTCGAAATCCTGAAGGCCAGCCCAGATGTCGGCCTTATGGTCACGGACTACAATATGCCCGACATGGACGGCTTCGAGCTGACGCGACGTATTCGCGCGACCACCGGCTCCCATGAGTTGCGCATCATTGGCGTCTCGTCATCCAACAACCGGCTGCTTTCCGCCCGCTTCCTCAAGGCGGGTGGCAATGATTTCATCCTCCGGCCATTCATCGATGAGGAGTTCTACTGCCGCGTGAATCAAAATCTCGACACTCTGTTGCAGATTCAGTCGGCTCAACCGACCGGAAAGAGCTCGTAGGCGCGGCAAGTCAGGCAAAACAGCCGTAAGAAAAGTGAGGAAAAATCACTTTTATGTAAATCTCCGCAATCAGCGGTTCCAATTTTTTCACGAATCCTGTTCAGGATACGTGCAAGACGGTTTGGCAGACCTGCAATTGACTGAATATTCATGCACCTGATGGTGTGGGAGGAATTGACGGGAAATGGTACTGCATGTGGGATCCCTCGGCGGCGGCATTAGCCACCGCAATGGCAGCCAGAAAATACTTCTGGTCGAGGATTCGCGCATGTTTTCCGCAGTGCTATCGCATCGGTTCGAAACCGAACTCGGCCTGGCTGTAACGCATTGCTCTTCCTTGAAAATGCTGAACGAGGTGCTGGCGGGGCCTGATAGCAGCTTCACGATGGCGGTGATCGATCTCAACCTTCCGGATGCTGCCCATGGAGAAGCCCTGGATGTTGCCGTTGCCCATGACATTCCCACCATCGTCTTCACGGCGTCTTTCGACATTGCGACGCGCAATCGCATCATGGAGCGCAATGTCGTTGACTATGTGCTCAAGGACGGCGAGTTCGCCCTCGACAATCTCGTCTCCTCGGTAAGGCGTGCCATTGCCAACCGGTCGATGCGTGTTTTGGTTGTGGACGATGTGCCTTCAGCCCGCAAAATGCTGACGGATTTGCTGCATGCTCAGCAATTCCAGGTCGCCGAAGCCGGCACGGGTATCGAAGCCCTGGCGATGCTTGAGACATTCGACGACATCGAAATCGTCGTCACTGATTACAATATGCCTGATATGAACGGCCATGAGCTGACCCGCCGCATCCGCCACCGCTATGGCTCGGATCGGATGCGGATCATCGGCATATCCTCTTCGAACGATCGTTTGCTGTCTGCGACATTCCTGAAGGCCGGCGCGAGCGATTTCATCTACCGCCCCTTCGTCCAGGAGGAGCTGCAATGTCGTATCGCGTTGAACGTCGAGACGCTGTCACAGCTGAAACAGCTGCGGGCGGCAGCGGCTAGCGATTATCTGACCGGGCTCTACAACAGGCGCTATTTTTATGATCATGGCCCGCGGCTGGTCAACGAATGCCTGCGTCGTCAGCGTCCAAGCTCGGTTGCCATTCTCGACATCGATCACTTCAAGAAACTGAACGACACCTATGGTCACGAGATCGGCGATCAGGTGTTGAAGGCCGTTGCCGGCCGACTGCACGGGTTGCTGGAAGGCACCGACAATCTGCTCTCCCGCCTCGGTGGGGAAGAATTCGCCATTCTTTTTGCAGAGATGAATTCGCGTGCGGCGACCGCGCTATGCGATGAAGTCCGCCTCAGCCTTGCCAGCCTAAAGGTTCATGCCGACGACGAAGAGCTTTCGGTGACTGTTTCCATCGGGGTGGCGGAAATTGCCGGCTACGAGTCCTTCGACAATTATCTCAACGCCGCGGACCAGTTTCTCTACATGGCGAAGCACAATGGCCGAAATCAGGTCTATTCCGATTTCAAGATGGCCCAAGAGGCGGCCCAGTAAGCCGCCTGCATGATCCGCTTGCCTTTTCCACTGCTCTCAGACGACGATGCCGGTACGGTTGGTCGACATGGTCAGTTTGCGCTCGGCGCGCTCCTGCTGTGGCGAGCGATTATAGAGTTCGCGATAACACTTGGAGAAGTGCGAAGCGGAGACGAAGCCGCAGGCGACCGCCACTTCGACGACCGGCATGGAGGATTGCACCAGCAGATGCCGTGCGCGATCCAGGCGAATCTCGAGATAGTAGCGGGCCGGAGAGCGGCCCATTTCCTGGCGGAACAGGCGCTCGATCTGTCGGCGCGACAGGCCGGCATCGTCGGCGATTTCCAGAAGCGACAGCGGCTCGGCCAGGTTGCTTTCCATCAGCTCGATAATCGACAGCACCTTGGAGTTCTGGACGCCCAGGCGCGCACGCAGCGGCAGGCGCTGGCGGTCGTGCGGGCTGCGCACGCGATCGGTCAGCTGCTGCTCGCAGACGCGGTTGACGAGGTTCTCGCCGAAATCCTGGCCGATGAGATTGAGCATCATGTCGAGTGAGGCTGTGCCGCCCGCGCATGTATAGAGATTGCTGTCGACCTCATAGAGATCGGCATAGACTTCCGCCTGCGGGAAGGTTTCCGAAAAGCCCGGCAGATTTTCCCAGTGGATCGCACAGCGCTTGCCGTTCAACAGGCCCGCCTGGGCAAGCACATGGGCGCCCGTACAGAGGCTGCCGACGGCCACACCGCGATTGTAGGTCTCGCGCAGCCAGGCATTGACCGACTTGTTGTGGAATTCTTCGACATAGATGCCGGAACAGACCAGTACCATGTTCGGGCGGTTCTCTCCGCCTAGATAGCGACGCTCGTCGGTGAGGGAGGAATTGACCTCCAGTCCAATGCCGCTGGAAGAATAGACTTTCTGACCGTCCGTCGAGGCAAGCCGCCATGTGTAGGCGGGATAGCCCAGCATGCGATTGGCAATCCGCAGCGTCTCGATCGCAGCAGAAAACGGCAGCATGGTGAAATGCGGAACAAGGAAGAAAACCAGGGAGCGCGTCTTGATCGGGGTCTTGCTCATGTCGTGAAAATCCATGTTCCAGGGCCGTTACGTATTCCTTGCGTCAAATACGTCGGCCCGATGGTCTATAAGCGACATTGGCATGGATAATCGCGGCCGCAAAGGGATATTTGCGTCTACTATGAAAAATACGGGCATGAAGGAGAGAAGCGAAGCGGAGGCAAGCGATATGCTCAAGCGACGAAATATATTTGTGGGTAATTCTCAGGATTAAAATGCGATTCGCATCTGGATGCGGAAATGTTCAAAAGGCGACGCTCGCTTGGGTTGAGCGTCGCCTTCAGTTGTTATGCTCTTTCACTATCATCGGGTGGCTTTCGGCTTCTTGATTTCGTTTGCGGCCGGCCAGCCCAAGTCCTTGCGCATGTCATCGGACAGAGATTCGAGCTCGCGAAGGGAGCGCCACTGCTGCCAGCGATCAGCGATGCGAGAAAAGAAGGGCATGTAACTTCCGCCTGACGGAAACGGGTTCCGCGTGCCGGTCTGTCTATAGCTGATGGTCGTCATTTTCAGGGTCCTTTCAGTGTCAACCGCTCAAAATGTCACGGGTTTAATATGGACCTGCCAGATCCATCAATCAAACGAATAGATCTTATAGCTGCCATTAGTATTCTTGAACGAACGCAGCTTGCCAGGCTTTCGCTCCAGCGCTGCCAAGGTGCGATCTGGCGGGAGGCCGCGCGCATTGACGTCATCGATCAGATGAGCGGGAAAGCGGGTCGCAATCTCGTCGAGCGTATGCTGCGCCATGCGCTGAATTTTGCGGAGGCGTAGGAGAGAGAAAAGCCGTGAGGCTTCGTCTGATACCATGCCAGCCATGATCTTACTCCTTCGAGGCTGTCTGCGATGAATTTCCATTGCGTCTAATATGGTGCTTCGTTGACATTCAGACAAATGAAATGATATGGTGCTTAAGATCAGAAAAATTGAAAGGTAATCGATATGACCGTACCGTTCCGCCGGCCCATACCGTTGCTTGACAATGAAGTTCTGCGCACCTTCGTCGCGATTGCCGAAACCGGAAATTTCTCGACTGCGGCCGATGCCGTCTTTCGCACGCCCTCAGCTGTTTCCATGCAGATCAAGAAGCTGGAAGAGCAGCTCGGTGTCACGCTGTTCCTGCGCGATGCGCGCTCGGTGAGCCTGACGCAGCACGGCGAAATGCTGCTCTCCTATGCCCGCAATATTCTGGCACTCTCCAATGAGGCGGTGTCGCGCTTCATCATGCCCGAACTTAGCGGCGTGGTGCGGCTTGGCGCTCCCGACGATATCGGAGAGCGGCTGCTGCCGAGCATCCTTAAAAGCTTTTCAGAGAGCTATCCCGGCATCATGGTCGATGTAACAGTCGATATGAGCATCCAGCTCAAGAAGCGCATCGAAGAGCAGCGGCTGGATCTGGCGCTGATCAATTGCGCGACGCGTCCTTTCCCGACCGAAGGTGAAGTGATCTACACGGAGCGTCTCGTCTGGGCAGGTGCCAAGTGCGGTACCGCTTATCGCCGCGATCCTCTGCCGATTTCCATCTGGGAGGAGGGCTGCATCTGGCGGTCGGAAGCGATGGCGCAGCTGGAGCGGCAGAAACGTGCTTATCGCGTTTCCTATCTCAGCGCCCATACGATGGCGCAGCGCGCCGCGATCGTCTCCGACCTTGCCGTGGCGCCATTCCCACGCTCCTACATCACCGATGATATGGAAATACTCGGGCCGAATGAAGGACTGCCGGAGCTGACGTCCTTCGACATCCGTTTGCTGACGGCATCGCAGATGACCGGACCGATGAAGGCGGTGGCAGACAGCATCCGCCAGGCTTTTGTCGAGATCGGACGCAAAATGGCCGCGTGAACCGCGGTCAACCATCTCTTGGCCAAATTGTTTTCTTACTCGCGGCTGCGGCGACGCCTGCGGCCGCCGCTTTCTCCGCTATCGTCGGAGGTTTGCTTGCGTTCCGGCAATGTCACGACCTTCGAGAGTTCCGGGAAGGCATCGACCTTGTTCGGTAAGGCCATGGCGTAGACGAAATGCTCCTGAAACTTTGATTCAAGTGCCGTCTCTATCTTCTCGATTTTCCTGACCGTTTCCTCGATCTCGCGGCGATGGCCGCGGTTGAGAAGTGCCATGCGCGCGCCCGTGCCGGCGGCGTTGCCAACGGCCTTGACCTTGTCGAGTTCACAGTCGGGAATGAGTCCCAGCACCATCGCATATTTGGGATCGATGAAAGTGCCGAAGGCGCCGGCAAGGCCGATGCGGTCGACGTGATTGATGCCCTGCTTATCCATCAGCAGCTTGACGCCGGCATAAAGCGCTGCCTTGGCAAGCTGGATGGCGCGGATATCGTTCTGTGTCACCGTGATGCGCTGTTCGCCGTGGCGCAGCAGATAGGAGTATGTGCGGCCGTTCTGAAGGATGCGCGGCGAGCGTGCAGCCATCGAGCCATCGACGACGCCATCTTCCGAGATGATGCCGGTCAGGAACATTTCTGCGACGACCTCGATGATAGCCGAGCCGCAGATGCCGGTTACACCAACCTTAGCTGCGGCTTCTTCGAAGCCCGGCTCGTCCGACCATGGCTCGATGCCGATGACGCGGTAGCGCGGCTCCAGCGTGACGGGATCGATGCGAACGCGTTCGATGGCGCCGGGGGCGGCGCGCTGACCACTGGAAATTTCCGCGCCTTCAAAGGCCGGACCTGTCGGCGAAGAGGCAGCGACGACGCGGTGACGGTTGCCGAGGACGATCTCGGCATTGGTGCCGATATCGACCAGCAGCATCATCTCATCCTGGCGATGCGGCCCTTCGGCAAGCGTTGCTGCAGCTGCATCGGCGCCGACATGGCCGGCGATGCAGGGCAGCATGTAGATGCGTGTGCCCGTATTCATCGGCAGGCCGATCTCGGCCGATTTCAGATGCACGGCTCCGGATACGGCAAGCGCAAAGGGCGCGCCGCCAAGTTCGGTCGGGTCGATGCCGAGGAACAGGTGATGCATGATCGGATTGCCGACGAAGACGGCGTTCAGAATATCCTCGCGCGACACGCCGCCATCGGCGCAGACCTTGTCGATCAGGCCGTTCAAGGCTTCGCGGACGGCGTTGGTCATCGCCGCGCGGCCGTCCGGGTTCATCATCACATAGGAGACGCGGCTCATCAGATCCTCGCCGAAGCGGATCTGCGGGTTGGAGGCGCCGGCTGAAGCGACGGTTCTGCCCGACAGCAACGACGACAGATGCATGGCGATCGTCGTCGAACCGATATCGCAGGCAATGCCATAAGCTTCGTTCTTCAAGCCGGGGTAGAGCGCGATGAGGCGAGGGCGCTCGCTATCCTGATCGCGATGAATAGCGGCCGTCACCTTCCACTCGCCCTTGCGCAGGATCGACTGCACCTGCGGGATGAGGTGGAAATCCACTTCGAGATTGTCGTATTTCCAGTCTGCTGCGATTGCTGCCTTAAGGCGATCCAGATCGCCGAGCGGCTTGTGCATGTCGGGTTCCTCGACCTCGACGTAGCACATATGCACGGCCGCATCTCGGGCGATGACACGCTCGTCGGCCGCCTTTCGCACCACCTGCGCATTGATGACGGTATCCTGCGGCACGTCGATGACCAGATCGCCCTGGATGAGGGCGGAACAGGAGAGACGGCGGCCGTCGGGCAGGTCGCGCACCTCGGCATAGCGCTTTTCCTTCGGCCCGATCGGCGAAAGATGATCATTGGCCGAGACGATCTTGTGCTTGGCGAAATTGCCTTCCTGCACGGAGACCTGGCAACGCCCGCAGGTCGCACGGCCGCCACAGACGCTTTCGACATAGACGCCGAGCTGACGGGCTGCCTCCAGCACGGGCGTTCCCACGGGGAAATGGCCACGCTTGCCGGATGGCATGAAAAGGACGAGAGGTTTCGCGCTGTCGCTGGCTTCGGCCACGGATCAGCCTTTCTATTTGCTAAGGCGGCGCACGTTCGAGCGAACGCGCCTGCTATAGGGTTTTATCGCGGCGTGAGCGATCGCATCGGCGATGCTGCGCTGGCTTGTCGCGCCTGCAGCCGTCAGAGCCGCGAAACCCTGTTGCACCATTGCTGCGTTGACGGCAACGGCGCTTTCCGCCGCAGCCATCATCTTTTCTGAAAACATCCGGTTCATTTCAGCCGCGTTCACGCTGCCGGCAAGCGCGTCCATCCACATCTGCTGCAGCCGTATGGCGATCACGACAGGCGCTTGCAGCCAGAGTGTGGCAAGATCATTGGAAAGGCCGCGACCGGATGACATCTTATTCCCTCGCTGCCCCTGCACCGGCGCGCGCTGCACGACCGCCGCGGCGTCCGCCGCCGGCGGCAGGTGCCGCCGTTGCTGCGGCGGCTGCGACGCCGCCTTCGGCCGGCTTGTAGTCGCGATAGGTCATGATCCAGTTGGTGCAATTGGCGTCCGTGCCGTTCAGCACGTTGGCGGCGCGTACGGCTTCCATCTCCTGCGGACGGCAAGGGTTCATGATCGCCGAGGTCATGCCCGCGCCGATGACCATTGGGATGAAACCGGCATTGATGCCGTGGCGGTGCGGCAGGCCGAAGGAGATATTGGAGAGGCCGCAGGTGGTGTTGACCTTCAGCTCGTTGCGCAGGCGGTGCAGCAGCGCGAAAACCTGGCGGCCGGCGTCGCCAAGCGCTCCGATCGGCATGACGAGCGGGTCGACGACGATGTCGTGCGGCTTGATTCCGTAATCCATGGCGCGCTCGACGATCTTCTTGGCGACGGCGAAACGTACATCCGGATCCATGGAAATGCCTGTTTCGTCGTTCGAGATGGCGACGACGGGCACGTCGTATTTCTTGACCAGCGGCAGGATGGCTTCGAGCTTCTCTTCTTCGCCCGTAACGGAGTTGACCAGCGGCCGGCCCTTGGCAACCTTGAGTGCGGCTTCGATCGCTGCCGTGACTGAGCTGTCGATCGAGAGTGGTACGTCGACAAGGCCCTGCACGATCTCCAGCGTCTGCACCAGAAGACCCGGTTCGGTCTCGTTCGGATTGACCGAGGTGACGCCCGCATTGACGTCCAGCATGGTCGCACCGGCGGCGACCTGCTCCAGGGCGTCCTTGATGACGGTGTCGAAATTGCCTTCGATCATCTCGGCCGCGAGCTTCTTGCGCCCCGTCGGGTTGATGCGCTCGCCGATCACGCAGAAAGGCTGATCGAAGCCTATGATGATCTCGCGGGTGGCGGAGGCAACGATGGTACGCGTCATGTCTGATCCTCTGGTCAGTTGGCCCGATAGCTGGTCTATCGTGCGGTGATCTGGGTTACAAGCCGGCCGGTTCCTCTCCTGGCCTGCCTCTATCTATCGAACTCAATGCGTCTGCGGCGGCGTATGGTGAGCTGCGATTTCCGCCATCGCCTGCTGGTTTTCTTCCCGGCCTTCGCTGATCTGGTGCAGGCGCTCGGCAACCAGGGCGTCGCTGCGGCTGGCCTCGCGCTTCCAAGGCTGGCGGCCCTTCAGAACGCCGGAATCATGCACCATTTCGGCAACATATTCCTCCTGGCGGTAGGCCATGACGTGGATGCCGGAAACCCCCTCGATCTCCTTCACCTCGTTGATGATGTCGATGCAGAGCTGCTTGCCTTCCTTCTTCTGATCCTGCGCACCTTCGATGCGTTTGATGACTTCATCGGGAATGTGGACACCCGGCACATTGGAGCGCATCCAGCGGGCCGTCTTTGCCGAGGCGAGCGGGCCGACGCCGACGAGAATGAAGCATTTTTCGTTGAGGCCGAGATCGCGGACCTTCTTCATGTATTCGCGGAACATCGGCACGTCGTAGCAATACTGGCTCTGGACGAATTGCGCTCCGGCCTCGATTTTCTTTGCCAGCCGGTAGGGGCGGAAGTCGTAAGGAGGAGCGAAGGGATTGATGGCGGCGCCGAGAAAGACCTTCGGCGGCGACGTCAGCTTGCGGCCGGAGAGGAATTTGGCGTTGTCGCGCATGACGCGCACGGTTTCGAGCAGCGACATGCAATCGAGATCGAAGACCGGCTTGGCGCCCGGCTGATCGCCCGCCTGCACGCCGTCACCGGTCAGGCACATGATGTTGCACACACCCATCGCGGCAGCGCCCAGCACGTCGCCCTGAATGGCTATGCGGTTCTTGTCGCGGCAGGCAATCTGCATGATGGGCGCATAGCCCATGCGCGTCAAAAGCGCGCAAATGCCGACCGAAGACATATGGCAGTTGGCGCCGGAGGCATCGACGGCATTGATGCCGTCAACCCAGCCTTCGAAAATGGCGGCGCGCTCGTAGACGTCTTCGGCATTGGCGCTGTCGGGCGGGTTGAGTTCGGCTGTCACGGCGAACTCGCCGCGGCGGAGCACGCGTTCCAGCCGCCCCAGCGAGGAGTGGCCGGGTAGGGGATCGAGCGGCAGGTGAACGCCAAGCGGATTTTCATCGATATGCGACATCGCTCAGGCTTCCTTTTTTGCCGCTTCGCGGGCTGCTGCCGCTTCCGCCGTGACGCGAAGCCAGGAGGAGGTCTCGCGCAGCGACTGGTTCACGGGCTTCTGCACCTTCAGGATCGCGTCGCCGTGGGTCATGTTCCTCGAGCCGTTCCAGGCCTGCACCCAGACGCAGGGCATATCAGGCTCCACTTCGCAATTGCCATTGGCGCGAACGCCGCCGCAGGGCCCGTTGCGCAGCTGCTTGGGACAGTTCATCGGACAGGACATGCCCGTCGACGACAGCGCGCATTGGCCGCACATGCGGCAATCGAACAGGAAGCCCTTCACATTGCGTTCGATGAAGGTGATCGGGCGCTCCACGCGGTCATAGCCGAATGCCTTCCACAGCGGATGAAGCAGGAGGAAGGCGTCGGCGAAGCGACGGTAGAACCATTCCAAGAAACGTGAGTGACGCACGGCCCAGAGACGGACCGTATATTTGCGCCGGGCGCGGCGGTTGGGCGAGACATCGGCTGGCGTGTAGGCGCCGCTGGCCGCCTTTGCACCCGCGGCGGCATTGCCAGGTTTCTGTACGGCATCAGCCATTGTCGCGGCCTCCGGCCTTCACCAGCGCCACCAGCCGCTCGCGATCATAGGCGGCCTCAAGCTCGCCGGCTGCCTTGTCTGCTTCAGCTTCGAGTTCGTCTGATACCGGCACGGGATCCGCTTTGCGCCATTCGGCGAGATAGTCGTCGGTTTCGGCTGCACCCGTGCGCATGGCGCACATGTCGATTGCTTCGGTAAAGCGCAGCGAAAGCTCACGTTTTGCCGTCTGCCTGCCCTTTTTGATGATCACCTGGGCCGGAATGTCCCGCCAGTAGACGACAATGCGATCTGCCATGCACAAATCTCCTCTTCACGCCAGAATGCACGCCGGCCGACCTCGGGACTGCGCTCGCCACGACGCGGCACATGCCGAAAAGCGACGCCGCATGAAAAGCTTATCTTCCAGCGTTCCTAACGGGCATTTTCCTTTGAAATTACCAGGTTCGAACTGTGATTGAATGTGTCTTACTCGTCCAGCATGTCGGTGACGACAAAGAAGCAGCCAGCAGGAAACGACAAGGCGTCGCAATCAGACGACCGACAACTCGCGGCCAAGATCGCCGTATCCGGTGTAGCGATATTCGTAGTCCAGGCCGAGATAGGCGGCCGCCTCCTTCGCCTTTGCCTGCAGCGCCGGATCTTCCTCCTGCGAGAGATAGACGACCTTGCGATAGTTGCCGAAATACATGTCGCGCAGCTCCGGATGACGATCGAGGCCGAGCGGGACGATGACGAAGGCTTCGAACTGGCGGGCGAGGAAGTCGGTGAGGAAGAACGAGGTGATATCATCGTCGCGCGCGGCGAAAGCCTCATTGCCGGTAAAGAAGGAATAACAATGCGGGCCGGACAGGCGCTCTATTCCCTCGCGTTCGCAAATCCTGTCGATATCGCCGCCGGTGCCGCAATCGGCATAGCCGATGAAGATCTTCTCGAAGCCGCGCGAGCGGGCATCGGCAATCGCTTCTTCCAGGGCTGGCGCGATCTTCTGTGGATAGGAATGATAGATTGCAGGAAGACAGTGCAGATCGATGTGATCGAGCCCGTTTATTCTAGAGACTGCCAGTATTTCGCGCGCGATTGCGCCGCACGCGATCACATGAACTTTTTGAGTTGCTGCGCGTTTATCGGGCGGAGGGCTTTTCTCCGAATCTTGCCGATCAACATCCATTCAAAGGGGCTCCTGATGATGACCGTATCGACAACAAGCAAAATCGCCGCTGCCTTCGCCGTGCTTATGGTGCT
Source organism: Martinezella sp. CNPSo 3732 (assembly GCF_057784515.1). Lineage (NCBI taxonomy): Bacteria > Pseudomonadati > Pseudomonadota > Alphaproteobacteria > Hyphomicrobiales > Rhizobiaceae > Martinezella > Martinezella sp. CNPSo 3732. The sequence goes on along the minus strand of NZ_JBXSOO010000003.1, from coordinate 6,907 downwards.
TGCTTCGTGCTCCAACACCATTCGTGGCATGGGCAGAGATACGGCAAACGCCGTCAATGCGACGGAAGATGCCGGTCATACCGTCAAGAAGGCTGCTCAGTAACTCATTTGGGATGCCCACGGGCCGGCGACAACCTTTCCGTCGCCGGCTCGGAGAAATAAAGGCTCAGGCGCCGGCAGCCAGGCTGTTGTGCTTGCGCTTCATGAATTCCTTGGCGGTTTCGACCGCCACGGCGGCGTCGCGGCAATAGGCGTCAGCACCCACGGCCTTGCCGAACTCCTCGTTCAGCGGCGCACCGCCGACCAGCACGACGTAATCGTCGCGCAGGCCCTTTTCCTTCAGCGTATCGATGACGACCTTCATATAGGGCATCGTCGTGGTCAGCAGGGCCGACATGCCGAGGATGTCGGGCTGTTCGCGCTCGATGGCGTCGAGGTAGTTTTCGACCGGATTGTTGATACCGAGGTCGATGACGTCGAAGCCGGCGCCCTCCATCATCATGCCGACGAGGTTCTTGCCGATGTCGTGAATGTCGCCCTTGACGGTTCCGATCACCATTTTGCCCAGCTTCGGTGCACCGGTCTGCGCAAGAAGCGGACGCAGGATAAACATGCCGGCCTTCATTGCATTGGCGGACAGCAGAACTTCCGGAACGAAGAGAATGCCGTCGCGGAAGTCGATGCCGACGATGCGCATGCCTTCGACCAGCGCCTGGGTCAGAATATCGTAAGGGGCCCAGCCACGCTCCAGGAGAATATTGGTGGCTTCCTCGATTTCTTCCTTCAAGCCGTCATACAGGTCGTCATGCATCTGCTGCACGAGCTCTTCATCAGAAAGTTCCGAGAGAATGATTTCGTCGTCAGACATGCGCTCCATCCCATTTTCGTGCAATGCATCAGAGACTTGTATAAAACACTGCCGCCATTACCGATAGACCGGAAGGCCGCCAAAACTCTTTTTGAATGCGACGTCGCGCGGATCAATCGCGACGGACGAAGAACAGTTGATATTAGCAGCCCATGTCTGTCCTATGCTAATTGCTGGCGCATTAAGGAACGTCCGCTTGGCGGAATCGGGTAGCATGGGGCCTGATAGACGCATCCATGCGCAGGAGTGAGGAAACATCATGGACGATATGATTGAGCAACCGGCTGCAGGCAATGATGGCGGTGGACGGCGTTCGCGCAGCGAGGGCAGGGGCGCGGCAGCGCGGCGCGCTTCGCGCAGCGGCGGCGGGCCGGGCCCTTCACTTCCCTATATCACCCGTAAGATCGGCGTCTACGAAGTGCTCGACGAAGAAGGCCTGCAGCTCATCGAGCGCAATGCCGACACGGTTCTGGAAGAAATCGGCATCGAGTTTCGCGACGATGCGGAAGCTCTCGAACTTTGGAAGGAGGCCGGCGCCGACGTACGCGGCCAGCGCGTGCATTTTCCGAAAGGACTTTGCCGCGAGCTTCTGAAGACGGCGCCGAAGGAATTTACCTGGCATGCGCGTAACAGCGCCCGCAACGCCCATGTCGGCGGCAAGGCGACGATTTTCGCGCCAGTCTATGGCCCCCCCTTCGTGCGCGATCTCGAGGGCAACCGCCGCTATGCGACGATCGAGGATTTCCGCAATTTCGTGAAGCTCGCCTATATGGCGCCGTCGATGCATTCGTCCGGCGGCACGGTCTGCGAGCCTGTCGATATCCCGGTCAACAAGCGCCATCTCGATATGGTCTATAGCCATATCAAATATTCCGATAAGCCGTTCATGGGCTCGGTCACGGCACCGGAGCGTGCCGAGGACACTATCGCGATGGCGAAGATCGTCTTTGGCGACGATTTCGTCGAGAATAATTGCGTGACGCTGAACCTCATCAACGCCAATTCGCCGATGGTCTTCGACGAGACCATGCTCGGCGCCCTGAAGGTCTATGCGCGGCACAATCAGGCATCGGTCGTTTCGCCCTTCATTCTCTCAGGCGCGATGAGCCCGGTGACAGTGGCGGGCACGCTGACGCAGATTCTGGCCGAAGTGCTGGCAGGTGCTTCCTTCACACAGCTGATCCGGAAGGGCTCGCCGGTGCTCTACGGCACCTTTGCCGCCTCGATCTCGATGCAGTCGGGTGCACCGACCTTCGGCACGCCGGAGCCGTCGCTGGTTTCCTATGGCGCAGCACAGCTTGCCCGCCGTCTCGGCCTGCCGTTCCGTACTGGCGGCTCGCTTTGCGGCTCCAAGATTCCGGATGCGCAGGCGGCGCATGAATCGGCCAATACCTTGAACATGACGCTGCTGGCCGGCACGAATTTCGTGCTGCATGCGGCCGGTTGGCTCGAAGGCGGTCTCGTCTCCTCCTACGAGAAGTTCATGATCGATCAGGACCAGCTCGGCATGATGCAGAAGATGGCCGAAGGCGTCGATCTCTCGGAGAATGGCCAGGCGCTCGATGCCATCCGCGAAGTCGGTCCGGGCAGCCACTATCTCGGCTGCGGCCACACGCAGGCAAATTTCCAGTCGGCCTTCTATCGTTCGCCGCTCGCCGATAACAATTCCTTCGAGCAGTGGGAGATCGAAGGCCAGAAGCGCATCGAGCAGCGCGCCAATGCGCTTTGCCGTTCCTGGCTCGATCACTACGAAGCGCCGCCGCTCGATCCGGCCATCGACCAGGCCCTCCTCGCCTATATCCAGAAGCGCAAGGATTCCATGCCGGACGCCTTCACCTGAAGAGAGCCCGAGGCCGCCAGGGAGCAAGGCGGTGCAACACGTGTTGCCGACCTGATCCAGAAGGAAGTCTGGCGGCCGCACTATGAATATAAGGGGCCACGGTGAGCCGCGGCCCTGCCATCTTCGAACAACTCCGTGCGGCGCTCGGCGTCCACGGAGTTTTCGTTCGCGGCTGTCTGTCTTTCCACGAAGGCGAGGGGCCGCTCCTGAGCGATGGCACGACAGCCCGCAGCGTCATCCTGCTCGGCAATATCGGCGGCTCGATCTGGCCGGCGTTCTCGAAATGGCTGGATATGCCCGACAAAGAGATGCGCAAAGATCCCCTCGATGACTGGTCGAAGGCGATTATCCGGCCGGTGGCAAGCGGGTTGGGGGCTACGGCCTATTTTCCTTCGGACCCTCCTTGGCAGCCGTTCCAGCGATGGGCCATGCAAGCCGAGGGCTTGAAAGCGTCGCCGCTCGGCATCTTGATCCATCCGGACTATGGTCTGTGGCACGGATATCGCGGCGCATTGGGATTTGCCGATGTGCTGGAAGGAATGGAGGTGCCGCCGTTTTCTCCGCATCCATGCGATTTATGCATGGAGAAGCCTTGTCTTGCCGCCTGCCCCGTTGGAGCGATAACGGCAGCCGGCTTCGATGCTCCGGTCTGCCGGTCGCATTTGCGCACGCCGACTGGGCAGGCTGGCTGCATGGCCGGCGGCTGCCTTGCACGCAATGCCTGCCCGGTCGGGGCAGGCTATCGTTATCCTGCCGCGCAGCTTGCATTCCATATGGCTGCACTCCAGCTTTAGTTGTCACACCTTCCTTGTTTCGCCGCATTGCGATGCGTTCTGAAGCCTGTGTTATTCATGCGGGGCTATACGTTTGATTCGATTGATGGTCGTCCTTGCCGTTCTTGCCTTTGCCGCCACTGCATCGGCCGGCGAAGCCTGTCGGAAGATCCAACATCTCGGGGAGGGTTATACGGTCTGCACTTTCGATGCGGTCAGCGACGACATTCAGATTTTCCAGAACGATCGCAGCGGCAAGCCTTATGGCTCTTTCCGCGCCTTGGAAAATGATCTGCGTCAGGATCGCATCTACGTGCGCTTTGCCATGAATGGCGGCATGTATCTCGACGACCAGTCTCCTGTGGGCCTCTTTGTCGAAAACGGACGTGAGGTGAAGGCGATCAACACCAACAAGGGATGGGGCAACTTTCATCTCCTGCCAAACGGGGTCTTCTATCTCGGGTCGGGCAAGGCTGGGATCATGGAAAGCAAGGCATTCGCAGCTTCCGGCATCAAGCCTTTTTACGCAACCCAATCAGGCCCGATGCTGGTCATCAGCGGCAAGGTCCATCCGTCATTTCTAGCCGACAGTCCGAGCTTAAAGACACGAAACGGCGTTGGCGTTACCTCTGACGGCAAGGTCGTCTTCGCCATTTCCGATGGCGCGGTGCGTTTCCACGACTTTGCAACGCTGTTTCGCGACGAGTTGAAATGTCCGAATGCGCTATTTCTCGATGGCAGCATCTCCAGCCTCGATATCCCGGAATGGCAAAGGCGCGACAGCCTGTTTCCGCTCGGGCCGATCATCGCAGTGACGGAAATGCTGCCCGGCTGATGTGAAACCATAAAAAAGGCTCCGCCGAGCATTGCGCGACGGAGCCCCCTTGGCGTTCGATGTCAGATCTCAGACGAACTGATCGATATAGGTCATGATGCTGAACAGGCCGTCCTTCGGACCCGGATTGGCCGGGAAATCCTCGGTGAAGCGGAGATAGGCCCTTGGATTGCCGCCATAGCTGCCGGTCTGCGGCGCTTCTCTCGAGAGATGCTGCCGGATCGACTGTGGGAGAAGATTGATCGTGGCGTCGTCGATGATCGGTTCGATGATGACGGGTTCACCGTTGAAAGCGATTGCCTCCGTTGCGGCGGTGGAGATGCCTGCCAGCTTGCGGATCTGATCATAGGATTCCGGCGGCAACGGCGTCGGCAAGTAGGCCGCCATGCGGTGATACATGATATAGGCTTCGACCCAGTTCTGCGCGTTGACATGCAGGCGCATGGCGACCGCCTGGCGCTGCAGCATGAATTCGGTGATGCGAGGCATCAGCGAGCCGCGGTAGTCAGGCGGATAGCGGTTATCGCGCAGCGCCTGCGAGGCGAGGTATTCGAGGCCGCCTCTATAGGTATCCCACTGGAACATGCACTCCTTGTTGCCCTGCTGCAGGCGCGGATCGTCGGAAACGGCGGTCACGCGCGCGAAAGGCTCCGGCATGAACAGCACGTCGGCCTTGTCCAATGCGCGGGTCGTATAGAGGAATGCCCAGAAGATGAACGGCGTCGGGCTGGAAATCGACTTCAGAAGAACGTCGCGCCGGATGATCATGAATTCGGGGAAGATGTGACGGTCGAGAATGAATTCCAGCATAGAGCGGAAGTCACCCTTGGCGTGACGCGTCGGATAGGAGAGGTGATAGAAGGGCTCCATATCGCCGCCACCCGGCCGCGCGTCGACCAGAAGCCACGGCGCCTGGATCATGCCGATATTCTTGTCGTCCACCATGATGCGAAGATATTCGACGACTTTTTCCGGGATCAGCAAATCGTCGTCGCCGAGGAAAACCGCGTAATGGCCGCGGGCTCTCTGCATCGCAAAGGCGTAGTTGCTGATGAAACCGGAATTGCGCGCCCGGCGATAGGCGCTGATTTCCGGATGATGCGAGATCGACTGAATGTAGGCTGCGGTCTCATCCGTCGAACAATCGTCGACAATGACGATTTCGAAAGGGAGGCCTAGCCGCCGAAATTCTTCCAGGTGGAAATTGACGTTCCGCTCGAGCATGAACTGACGGTTATAGGTCGGAACGCAGATCGAAAGGACGGGGACTTGAGCAGAAGACATCGATATTCTCCACGAGGCATCAGCGCGATTCTATGCATGGACTTCGATCCATGAATAAGCCGGATTGCTTTCGCGGGGCTGGAGAGTTTTGAGCGATCCGAGTGTGGGAAGCGCTTATGCTCCAGTTCAGTGCAAGTTCCGCTCTTTATGCTCCGGCCAGCGCATTCTGCAATCCCGGCAGGAAGCGATTGCCGTTTTCGAGGGTGCCTCTTCCTGGAAAATGGCCGGATAGCCCGAGGCACATGGATCGACCGATACCTCCAGGGTTTGGCATCCATGTCAGCATCAGGAGACCCTGTGAGCAAAGTCAGCGTCATCATTCCCGCCTATAAAGCGCAGGAATCCATCGGTGAAACGATTGCCGCGGTTCTTGAAAATCGTGACGTTCTGGAGGTGATCGTCGTCGACGACATGTCTCCCGATGCCACCGCGATGATTGTCGAGCGACATGCTCAGCGCGATCAGCGGGTGCGCTTGCTGCGCAATCCGCAAAATGGCGGAGCGGGATATAGCCGGAATGCCGGCATGGCCGCCGCGCGCGGCGACTATTATTACTTTCTCGACGCGGACGACATTGTAGCACATCGCTCGATCGATGAAGTCGTCCATCACATGGAAGCCAATGGCTGCGATGTGATGGTGTTTCGTTATCGCTATGTCACCGAGAAGAACGGTCGTCTCGATCCGATGCTGCCGATCGATAATGATGCCTGGCAAGCGCTGCTCGGCGATACTGATATAGGCATTTTTACGCTCGATCAGTGCGAGCGATTGCTGTTCACGGTGAATTTCCCCTGGAACAAGATCGTGAGCGCCAAGCTATGCAGGGAAACGGGTCTGCACTTCTCGGAGACGCGTGTCCATAACGATATCTATGCTCACTGGCACATCTATCTGCACGCCCGGAAGATCGGCATGATGAATCGCTATCTCATCGGCCACCGCGTCTATCAGGACAGGGCGCAGCTGACCAATGTCTTCACCGAAAAGCGCTTCGAGGTCTTCAAGGCCTTTGCGGAGGTGGAGGCGTTGTTCGCGCGCCTGCCGCGGATGAAAGAGGTCTATTACCAGTGGTTCCTTCGCAGCAAGTTCGATTTGCTCGATTGGATCTATCCGCAATTGCCCCTGGATCTCAGGGAACGTTTCTTCGCGCTGGTTCGGCAATGCTATGAAGATTATGGCCAAGCTGACTATGAGAACGTGCGCAGGCAGTCGTTCGAGACTGCGGATATTGCGCTCAGGCTGAAACAGGCTCCTCATTTGATACTCGGCAAGACGCCAAGATAGTCGGCTAAGATAGTATTCGG